>NZ_JABUQZ010000001.1:2715824-3031648 GCF_013342145.1 Haloterrigena gelatinilytica
CCGCGACCGTTGGGTTGCGGGAGTTCAACGATGTCAGAGGACGATCTACTTTCACGGCGACAGAGTCTGCTCGGAATCGGCGCTGTGGGGACGGCCCTCGGCGGGAGCGCCCTCGGCGTTTCGGGCGTCTTCGACGGCGACGAGACGGACGGAAAAAAGACCGACGGGAAGAAACGGGCAGCCGGCGACGACAAAAAAGACGACGATCGGGACGACGAGGCGGCGACGAAAGCCGGCCTCGACCTCGAGGTCGTCTGCCACGAGAGCGGCGAGGCGGCGGTCCGCGTCCGGAACGAGCGCTCGGTGGAAGCGACGCTCAGCTGGAAGGTCGACGTCGACGGGCTCGAGCTCGGCGACCTCGATACGGCTGCCCTCGAGGAGGTGGATCCGGACGACTTCGACGAGGACGATACGGCCGCGCTCGAGGCCTACGCCCGATCCCAGGGGATGAACGTCGACGCCGACGATCTCGAGCGTCTCGAGGGGAAGCGGATCGAACTTAACGGCACGACGCTCGATCTGGGCAAGCGGACGATCGACCTCGAGGAACTCGCCGAGGAGAAGGGCGTCGACCTCGAGGACGCGGAGTTCGACCTCGACAAGCTCTACGGGACGGTCACGGTCCCGAAGGGCGGCGTCGAGTCGTTCCGAGCCGTCGCCCTCTCGAAGGATTCGGCGGTCGAACTCTACTACGACGGGAAGCGGATCGAGTCGGTCAGCGTCGACACGGCGGCGTGCCGGGAGTCGACGATGGCGGACAAGATCGACCTCGAGGCGGTCTGTCACCGGACGCGAACGCGAAACGACGGGAACGGTGCCGGCGACGGCGACACCGGCGGCGTCGAGAAGACGACGGAAGCCAAGTTCTGCGTCCACAACCACGGCAAGGAGGACGTGACGCTCGGTTGGACCGTCAACGGCGACGAGCAGGGCGGCGAGTGCCACGTCGACGCTAAGGGATCGGACTCGTTCTGGGTGACCGTGCTCGACGACCGGAAGACGTCCGTGACCGTCACCTACGACGGCGAGGCGGTCGACACGGAGAAGGCCGACACCGACGCGGAGTGTACGGACGACCACGGCGACGCGTAATCGGCGCGACGCGTCTCCGGTTCCAGCGCTGCTTTTAATGCGCCACCGATCGACGCGTGGAGCCACTCTGGTGCGTGCGTACGCCCCGCTTACCCGCCTCGAGACCCGAAGATCCTTTAGCGACTGCTCGGATACCCTGAGTATGGCTGCCGACGGACTCGACGAGATCGATTACGGAATCCTCCATCTTCTCCAACAGAACGCTCGAGCGACCACGCCGGTCGATATGGCCGAACAGCTGCCGGTGACGGACACGACGATCCGCAACCGGATCGAACAGCTCGAGGACGACGGGATCATCGAGGGCTACGTGCCGATCATCGACTACGAGAAGGCCGGGTTCCCGATCCGCCTCCAGTTTTCCTGTACGGCCGCGACCGACGAGCGCCAAGAGGTCGCCGAGCGGGCGCTCGAACTCCCCCAGATAGTCAAGGTCGACGAGATGCTGAGTGCGCGAGAGAACATTCAGGCGCTGGCGGTCGCGAACAACACCGAAGAGGTAAACGAGATCACGAGCCGTCTGGACGACCTCCCGCTGACGATCGAGCGGGAACGGCTGTTGCGGAAGACGCGGAGTCGTCCCGTCGACTTCTTCGCCGGGGATGTCGGCGAAGAACAGCGACCCGGCGATTTCCGAGAATAAATTCCCTCCGAGAAACTTCGAAAATCCAAACTAGAATAAGTACCTCCTTTTCTTCCAAATAGATTAGGGACGGGCTTTTTGTATTGCCGAACAAGTCGTGGACAATGACTGTCGTATCGAACCGAATACAGCTACCGTCCACACACAGCTACCTTGATCAGAAGCACCGATTGCGACGAGAGCGAGAATCGTTTCCCGACCGGCGCGGCGCAACCTGACTACCCATGAACGCCACTCGACCCCGCCCCGAGACCGTCGCTGGCCACGTCCGGCCGATAGTCACCGCTATCTCCTCACGAGCGTCGATCGATGAGTGAGGATCTGTACCGGTGCGTCTGTTACACCTGCGGCACGGAACGGCTCATCGAGGGACTCGAGGACGCCCAGACGTTTTTCAACCGCCACGCCGAGCGCAGCCACGAGGTGGAACTGCTCAACCAGCAGACTCGGCGCCAGTATTCGGAACCGTCGGCCGCCGACGAGACTCCGTCGGACGAATCGCCCGACGGCGCGCCGGAGACCGAATCCGACGACGCGTGACGGCGACGGGTTCGACCGGACGACCTGCGCGGCGATCAGCTCGTGTCCTGTGCGTCGACGACTTCGTCGACGCGGATCCGCAGAATAACCCGCTCGGTTTCGATGGGCATTCCGTACTCGTCTTCGCCCGTGTAACGCTGAGCGAGTTCGTCGATGTGCTCTCGAGCCCCCTCGGTCGTGACCTCCTCGACCTCCCCGATGATCGAGAGTCGCCGGTAGGGGTTCTCGGGGTCGACCATGCTGACGCCGACCGACGGATCCTCGCGGACGTTGCGCTCCTTGCGGCGACCGCGTTCGGTGTTGACCAGGAGCCGGTCGTCGTCGGCGTCGTAGTCGATCCAGACCGGCGTGACGTGGGGATCGGTGTCCTCGGTCAGCGTCGCGACGTGCGCGAACGTTTGCTTCTCGAATAGGTCGTGGAAGGCGTCGGGGATTGCTGTCACGGGCGGCGATTCGCTCGCGTTCGGCTTTTGCCTACTGCCTACATTGAGAGGCACGCTCGCCTCGATCCACGCCCGGAACGGGCGGAAGATTGATAGCTATCGTCGGGAATCCGCAGCTAACACATGTACGCGCACAATCCCGAGCGCGACGCGATCTGGAACGACGCCCTCGAGTGGATGATCTGTCGGGGACTCCCGCTCCGTCCCCGCGAGATCGAGGGCTACGATCCGGGGCTCGTCCGGGACGTGCTGGAAACGATGGTCCTCGAGGGCTGGGTCGCCTACGACGACCGCGGGGACTTCTTCGAGCCCGGACCTCGAGTCGAGCGGTTCGACGCCGGCGTGGAGTCCGCTCGTCGACCCACCTGGTAACCCGACGGGCTGCGGAGCATCCGGACCCAGCGTCCGACTCGGACCGCCTTCCTCCTCGAGTCGACCCGTCGCCGTTCGACCTCGCGGACCCGACACACGCGAGTGTCGGCTCAGAACTTATCGGACGCGGAATACTTGCACGTGATATGAGTCCACAGCAGCGGACGCGACGACGGCTGTTGCAGGTAACGGGTGCGACGGCGGCGACGGCGCTAGTCGCCGGCTGTGGCGGCCCGGGCAGCGGTGGCGGCGAGGAGGACGACGAACCGGCCGCCGAAGAGGGAACGGGGAACGGACAGGACCAGGACGAAGACGAGGGGCTCGTCAACGACAGCGACGGGGGCAATCCCGAAGTCGGCGAGGACGAGGACGGGAGCCCGACGAGAGAGGAAGACGGAGACGCCGGTAACGATAGCGGCGGCGAGGACGCCGGTAACGATAGCGGCGGCGAGGACGCCGGTAACGATAGCGGCGGCGAGGGCAACGACAGCGAATCGGAGTGACGTAACGGTCCGCAGCGTCGGCTCGAGACGCGGGATCCGAACTCGAGGAGCGGGGCAGCTACGGGTCCGCGGTCGCGCTATCGCGCCAATACCAATCCCTGCGCGGGTTCTATCGGGTCCGCATGCGACGGCGGACGTATCTCGCGACGGCGACCGCGACGGGGGTCGCGCTGGCCGGCTGCGCGGAGTTGGGGTGGAACGGGTCGAACACGGAGCCCGACGAGCGGGCGACCGATACCCCGCCGCCGCTCGAGGGACGACGAAACCGGAACGATCGACGGCTTTTCCGACTTCGGCGCGTGGTCGGCGGTCGCCGGACGGGCGTCGCTGGTCGACGACGCGTCCGTCGGCGAACGGTCTCTTCTCCTCGAGGCCGACGCCGAACGCGAACTCCGGCTTGACGATTTGTACCTCGTCTCCCGGCCCGACGAGGGACTGGCTCCCTCCAGTTCGACGGCGGCGACGAGTCGATCCACGACGAGGCGCTTCCGCTGCTCGAGGAGTACGGCTACTCGGCGACGGCGTTCGTGCCGACGGATCCGATCCGCGCGTCGGCCGGCCACGACGGGGATCGGCTGACGGAATCGCAACTCGAAACGCTCGCCGACGCCGGCTGGACGATCGGCAGCGACACGGCCAACGGGCGGCTGCTTCCGGACCTCGACCCCGACGAACGGGCCGCCCAGCTGACCGACGCGCGGGAGTGGCTCGAGAACGAGGGACACGGGGACGGCGCCCGGTTCGTCTCCTATCCGGCCGGACGGTACGACGCCGCCTCGCTCGACCTCGTCGACGAGACCTACGACCTCGGGTTCGCCGCGGGCCAGCCGGTTCAGGGCCGCGTCGTCGATGCGGCTCGCTACCCGCGCGCCGTCGACCCCGAGGCCCCCGAAGCACTGCTCGAGCGAACGGCCGATCTGGGCGGGATCACCGTGCTTTGTTACCACGGACTCGCGGGCGACGCGGTCGACCGCTTCGAGGAAACGATGACGTACCTCGACGCGCTCGTCGCCGAGGGCGACCTCGAGGTCGCGGGACCGGAGACGCTCGCGTCCGAGTACGCCGAGACCGAGTAGGTTCGGAACGCCGGTCGCCGGTCGGATCGCCGCGGCCGTCCGACGGCCGAACCGAGCGGAGACGCAACTGGTATCGGGCTTCGGTCCCTCTCACGACTGATGACCGAGGGACTCGAGACGGACGTCGAGGGGATGGCGGACGTCGCCCAGCGACGCGACGAACTGGCGGCCCGCGTTCGGACCCACGCCGGCGAAATCGCGCGGGAACTCGCCGTCTTTCAGGGCGGCGACTACGGCCAACAGGCGTTCCAGACCGACGCCGGAACCTGGACGATCAAGTACGAGGCCGGGGACGTCCAGTACCTCCGGTTCGAGCCGAAATCGGGCGAGGAGACCTACGTCGTCTCGAGTAAACAGCCGCCCGAACCCGAGGCGCTCGAGACGGCGATGGCCGACTACGGGGCGTTCGTCGCCGCGTACAACGAGTACGTCCGCTCCTTCGAGGGACTGCTCGCGGACGTTCCGGACGAGTTCCCCGTGATCGAATCGACGGCCGAGTTGGTCGCCGAACGCGATCGGATTCTCGAGCGGATCCGCGACGTCGGGAACGCGATGGCGAGCGAACTCCACCGCTACGAGGGCGAGTACGGCACCTACGCGACGACGGTATCGGGCAGTCGCTGGGAGCTCAAGTTCGACGGCGACACCGCGAGCTACCTGAGAGTCGGCGGGTCGGACGGCGTCTACCTCATCTCGCAGTACGGCCCCCCGCCGGCGACCGAGGTCCGTCGGCTCGCCGACGACGTGGCCGCGTTCGTCGAGTCGTTCAACGAACACGTCGAGGACCTCGAGGCGGATCTCTCGACGGTGTCGCTGAGCGGAGATCGGTAAGCGATCTGCTGTTCGGTTCCGCTACTTCGCTGTAGGCGCTGCTTTCGCTCGTTACGAGCCGTCTACACCGATCCGCCTCGAGTAAACGAGACGACAATCAGGTAAACTGACTGCGCTGTTTTTGCCCGTTTCGCGCCCCCCTTATCGACGTAGTATGACACTATCACGACGTTCGACGATCAAGGCGATCGGTGTCGTCGGTACCGGATCGGCAATCACAGGAACCGCTTTGGCCATCAACGAACACGAAGACGACGAACGGGAGGCCGACGAAACGACGGCCGACGACGAGGAGCTCGGCGCGATCCGCGTCGGCCACTTCTCGCCGGACGCCCCGAACGTCGACGTCTACGTCGACGATCAGCAGATCCTCTCGGACGTCGGCTACGGGGACCTCACGCCGTATCTCGAGATCGTTCCGGGCACGTACTCGATCGCGATCACGGCCGCCGGTGACGACCAGCCCGTCTACGAGGGCACCATCGCCGTCGACTCGGAGTTCTACACGGCCGCCGCTCTCGGCGAACTCGAGGGCGAGTCCGCCGGCGCCGCGGGAGACGACATGGACGTCTCCGCGTACGACGCAGCCACCGACACCGCCGGAAACGAGTCGGAGAACGTCTCGGACGGCGGCAGCGCGCTCGCCAACGAGACGGACGGGACCGGCGAGATGGGCGATATCGAGAGCGAGACCGACGCGGGCACGTTCGACGTCCTGCTGCTCGTCGATTCCCCGTCGGACGACGTCGAAGCGGGGACGGCTCCGCTCCGAGTCGTGCACGCGGTGCCGGACGCCCCGGCGATCGACGTCGCCGAGGGAGAGACCGGTGCGCTGATCTTCGAAGACGTCGCCTTCACCGAGCCGTCCGGCTACGTGCCGGTGGAGCCCGGGAGCCAGACGCTCGAGCTCTTCCCGGCCGGCGAGAGCGCCGGGATGGGCGAGGAGACGTCTGCCAACGGCAACGAGAGCGCCAGCGGTAACGAGACCGACGACGAGACCGTCGGCGAGGTCGACGTCATCTCCCAGCCCGACCCCGTCGTCAGCGTCGAACTCGACCTCGAGGCGGACACGGCGTACACGGCCTTCGCCATCGGCTACCTCGCGGAGCTGGACGACGAGACGGTAACGGCCGAGCAAGCGGCGTCGATGACCGACGAGACGGACGACGAGGACCGCTCGTTCAGCGTGCTCGCCGCCGTCGACGGCGAACCGGGCAGCGAGACGGCGACCGACGACTCGAGCGGCGAAAACGAGAGCGTGACGGCCGACGACGCGACGGAAGCGACCGACGACGAACTGACGGCCGACGACGCGTTAAACGAGACGGGCGAAGAGACCGAGAACGAGTCGACGACGGCCGACTACTGAGGTTCGGACGCCGCTACCGGTCGTTCGATCCGTTTTTATCGGGGCTTTCGAGGGTCCTCGGATAGCGGCTCGTCTCGGTCGTCTCGATCGACCGCTGCACCCGGAAACGCGTCGCCGACCGGTCGTTCGTGACCGGTTTCCAGCAGATGCCGTTTTGTCCGTGCCGCTCCTATAGACGGTGTTGCGTCACTGACGCTTCGGACGATCATGGACGAGCTACCCGACCCACGGACGGAATCCGACACGGCCGGCGCGCGGACGACCGATACCGACGACCCTCGAGACGGTCCCGAACGGGACGTCCGCCTCGAGGCGGTCGTCGTCCGCTACAGCGCCGACAGCGATCGCTGTACGCTCGTGCCGCGGGACGGACCACCTGAGGCGATGCTGACGGCGTGGCTCAGCGCGGATCTGGAGACGGTCGTCGACCTCGAGGACGCTCGGTAACGGAGACAACGACGGCGAACCGGGTGCGACGGCTACTCGGTGACGGTCGATCCGCTACGGACGGCCGCGACGGCGTGTCGAGATGAAAGGCGCTCAGGAGCGGTTAGACGTCGACGTACTGGTCGACCCACTCCTGGCGACGCCGGAGGGCTCGTCGCCCCTTCGGCGTCAGCGCGTAGTAGTTCGTTCGCCGGTCGAGTTGCCCCTTCTCGACGAGTTCCTTCTCGACGAGCGTGTCGAGGTTGGGATACAGCCGGCCGTGGGTGACCGGCTGATCGATGTATGTGTTGATGTCGTCGAGTATCTCCTGACCGGACGGCCGATCCTTCCCTGCGATCACGTACAGCAAGTCACGTTGGAAGCCAGTTAGCTGATCCATGGATCACCCTCTGAGTGACGACCTTCTCTCATCTGTGACTTTGTTATAGAGCGGGTACGGACGGCCGTCACGGCGGAACGTCGGACATAGACACAGTAACGACCGCTATCATCGACCGGATTCGGTCCGCCTCCCGTGACGGGGCGTTTTTGAGAGCCACGGCCGTACGGCCCGGTATGCCGACGGATCCACTCGCCTGGGAGACCCGCGATCGCCAAATAGCCTACACTTGTCCGGGCTTCGACGTCGTTAACGAACGCGTTCGACTGCCCGACGGCACCGAAACCGAGTTCGACTACCTCTCGGAACCCGCCAGCGTCTGCATCCTCCCGTTTACCCCCGACGGTGACGTCGTCTGCATCGAGGAGTGGCGCCAGGCCGTCGGCCGCGTCAACCGCGGGCTCCCCGTCGGCGGCACCGAACCCGACGACGACGACCTCGAGGCCGCCGCCCGGCGCGAACTGGCCGAGGAGACCGGCCACGAGGCCGAGAGCCTCGAGCGACTGGTGACCGTCGAACCGGCCAACGGCATCGCCGACGCCGTCTTGCACGTCTTCGTCGCCCGCGGCTGTCGGCCGACCGCCGAACAGAAACTCGACCACAACGAGAGCATTCGGGTGGCACCGACGGCGTTCGAGGACCTGCTCGAGGCCGTCCGCGAGGGCGAGATCCGCGACGGCCGGACCGTTCTCGCCGTCTCCTACCACCGGCTGTTCGACGCGGAGGCGTAGCCTCGAGTACGGTCGATCGACGGCGACGGTCGCAAAAATGATCTGGGCCGGGTTGCCGATCGGTCGGCCGTCGCCGGCGATCGGACCGACCGCGCTCGCGTTCGAGTCGACTGCGTCGACGCTACTCCGTCCTACTCCGTCTCGTTCCCCTCGTTCCCGCTAACGGTTTCGTTCGCTTCGCTGCCCGCCTGCACGGCGGCCTCGAGGTCGGCCGCGTCCTCGAGGGTGACGGTGTCGGCGTTCATCGTCTCGATCGAGATCGCCGTCGCGGAGGCCTCGGAGACGGTTTCGCCGGTCTCGTTACCGGCCGTCTCGTCCTCCGACGCCGTCTCGTTCATCACCGAGTCGTTGTCCGCGCTCTGGTTGTCGCCCTCCTCGGTCTGGTTCCCGTCCGCGGTCGAGTCCGCCTCCTCGATGGTTTGGATCGACAGCGTATCGATCGAGACGGTTTCGACGTCGAACTGTTCGATGGTGAGTTCCTCGATCTCCTCGTCGGCCGACGCGTTGCCGGCGTCGCCCTCCGACTCGTCGTCGCCGCCGAAGATGTCACCGATGAAGTCGCCGACCTGACTGAGGATCCCGCCGTCCTCCTCGGTTTCGATGGTATCGATCGTCATCTGCTGGACGTTCATCGTCTCGATGGTCAGGTTCTGGACGGCGACCGTCTCGGCGTCGTCGCTGATCACCGCGTCCCCGTCGGACGCGTTCTCACCGGTTTCGTTCCCGTCGGACGCGTTCTCGCCGGCGCTGCCCACCTGCTCGCCGTCGAACTGGAGGTCCGTCAGCGAGACGTTCTCGAGCGCGAGTCGCTCGAGTTCGACGTTGGTGATGTTCACGCCGCTCGCGGTGTCGTTCTCGTCCTCGCCCCCGGCGTCGGTCTCGTTCCCGCTCTCGTTTTCGCCCTCGTCGCTCCGTTCGACCGACTCGTTGAGTTGCTCGAGGTCCTCCTGTGCGGCGTCGAGCTGGTCGACGTTCAACTCCTCGATCGTCGCGTTCTCGACGGTCGCGTTCTCGAGTTCGAGCGTCGCGACCTGCACGTTCTCGAGTTCGAGCGTCGCGACCTGCACGTTCTCGAGTGTCGCCGCGGTGCCCGCATCGCTCGTGTCTCCGGCGTCGGCGTTCGTTCCCGTCGCGGCCCCCGCGAGGGCGGGACCCCCCGCGAGCGCGACCGCCACTGCGACGAACACCGCGCCGACCGAGTGCGCTCGTGAAGTCATTGCGATCGGACGTACCAGTCGGGTCCGGCTAAAACGGGGCGACCGTTACAGAATTCTCGCGGAGAAACGCCGCATTTGAACGCGACCAGCAGCCGCTAATCAGCCGTTCGTTCGCGGGTCGACCGGCGTCTCGTCCCGCACTCGAGCCGGTTGAGAACGGTAATCCGCGTCCATCGGCGACCGGACGTAGCGACGGCGCTCGCGGTTCGTTCGCCGTTGGCGACGGGCGGCGTCGCCGCTCGCGATCAGCAGCGGCCCGGAAAAAAGCGCAGTTGCAGGGTCGTCGGAACCGAATCGATCGCGTTGCGTTCGTTCCGATCAGCCCAGCAGTCCGCCGTCGTCCTCGGAGTCGCTCTCGGATTCCGTGTCGTTGTCTTCCTCGGTCGCGTTGTCTTCCGTCTCGTTGGCTTCGCTCGCCGTCACGTTGTCTTCGGGCTCCTCGCTCCCGATCTCGTCGAGTTCGCTCGCGTCGCCGAACGTCAGCGTGTCGACGGTCGAGTTACCGATGGTAATCGAGGACGCGGAGAGGTTGGAGATGGTTTCACCCTCGCTCTCGTTGTCCATTTCCGTCTCGTTGTCTTCGGTCGCGTTGTCTTCGGTCTCGTTGTCGTCGAGACCGATGCCGTCATCTTCGTCGTCCTGGATCGCTGCGCCCGTCTCGGACGTGTTGTCCTCCTCGTCGTCGCCGAGGATACCGAGACCGTCGTCCTCGGACTCGTTGTCCTCGCTCTCGTTCATCGCCGAGTCGTTCTCGGACGCGTTCATCTCGCCGTCGGCTTCCTCGACGGAGGTGACGTTCATCGATTCGATCGTGATCTCCTCGACGTCGAAGTGTTCGATCGTGACGTTCTCGAACTCTTGCGTCGCGTTTTCGCTCTCGTTGTCCTCGGTTGCGTTGTCCTCGGTCTCGTTGTCTTCCTCGTCGAGGCCGATGCCGTCGTCCTCGTCGTCCTGGATCGCCGCAGCGGTGTCGGTCTCGTTGTCTTCCTCGTCGGAGATGCCGAGACCGTCCTCGGACTCGTTGTCTTCCTCGTCGGAGATGCCGAGACCGTCCTCGGACTCGTTGTCCTCGCTCTCGTTCATCGCCGAGTCGTTCGCGGACGCGTTCATCCCGGCGTCTTCGCCGACGTTCAGCTCGTCGACGGTCAGCTCCCCGACGTCCATCGTCTCGATGGTCAGGTTCTGGATCGTGACCTCCTCGGTGCTTTCGTTGATCAGACTCTGACCGGCGGATTCGTTTTCGGTCTCGTTATCTTCGGTCTCGTTGTCTTCGGTCTCGTTGTCGTCGAGACCGATGCCGTCGTCTTCGTCGTCCTGGACCGCCGCAGCGGTGTCGGACTCGTTATCTTCCTCGTCGGAGATGCCGAGACCGTCCTCGGACTCGTTGTCCTCGCTCTCGTTCATCGCCGAGTCGTTCTCCGACTCGTTCATCTCCTCGAACTCCTCGAGTTCGACGTCCTCGAGTTCGAGCTGTTCGAACTGGATGTCGGTGAGGTTCGCTTCGCCGGTCGCGTTACCGTCCTCGGAGGCGTTCGTCTGGTTTCCGTCCAGTTCCTCCTGCAGTGCCGACACGTTCGCGTCGAACTCCTCGACGTTCAGCTCCTCGATCGTCGCGTTCTCGACGGTGACGTTATCGAGCTCGAGCGTCTCGACCTGCACGCTCTCGAGTGTCGCGCTCGACTCGCCAACGTCTCCGGCGTCGCCCATGTCTCCGGCGTCATCGTTCGCGCCCGATGACGCACCGGCCAGGGCAGGACCCCCGGACAGTGCGACCATCAGTGCGACGAACGCGACGCCGAGCTTCTGTAGTCGTGAAACCATTGCGATGGTTCCTACCACCGGTTTCCGGCTAAAACGAGGCGACTGTTTCGAGATTATCTCGGGGAAAAGCAGTGTTGGAACCGTGCAACGGTCCCTAATCTCGCGTTCACCTGTCTCGATCGATGACTGTCACGGGACCGGAGTAGAACGAGCCGAATCGGATGGTAATTGTCACCTCGGTGAGTATAATCGAACTTGTGCTTGCAGGCGATGGCGGATTATATCAGACCGGACGGAACGAGACGTTTACCGACGCGTTCGGGGCGGACGTTTCCGAAACGGATAGTGTTCCGACAGCTGATCGGTCGCAAACCTTCACTGACTTACGTCCGACGGCCGAAGGGGCGGTCGATGCGCGAGTGCTTCGAACTCCGGGACACCGACGCGGGCGGACGTATCGGCGAGCTCACCGTTCCGCGGGCCGACGTCACCGTCGAAACGCCGGCGTTGCTCCCGGTGATCAATCCGAATCTGGACACGATCGCCCCTCGTCGCCTCGCCGACGAGTTCGGGGCCGAGATCCTCATCACGAATTCGTATATCATCCACGGGACCGACGACGTCCGCGAGCGGGCCCTCGAGGACGGCCTCCACGAGCTGCTCGATTTCCCGGGCGCGATCATGACCGATTCGGGCTCCTTCCAGCTCTCCGAATACGGCGACATCGACGTCACGACCGAGGAGATCCTCGAGTTCCAACACGAGATCGGCTCCGACATCGCCACGCCCGTCGACATCCCGACGCCGCCGGACGTCCCCCGCGAGCGAGCCGAGGCGGAACTCGAGACGACCCAGGAGCGCCTCGAGATCGCCGAGGGCGTCGACACCGGCGAGATGCTCGTGTCGGCGCCCGTGCAGGGATCGACCTACCCCGACCTCCGCGAGGCGGCCGGCCGCCACGCCGACGGCACCGACCTCGACGTGTTCCCCGTCGGGGCGGTCGTTCCGCTGATGAACGACTACCGCTACGACGACATGGTCGACGCCGTCGCCGCCGCCAAGCGCGGCCTGGGCGCCGACGCGCCGGTCCACCTCTTCGGCGCCGGCCACCCCATGATGTTCGCGCTCGGCGTCGCGATGGGCTGTGACCTGTTCGACTCCGCCGCCTACGCGCTCTACGCCCGCGACGACCGCTACCTCACGGTCCGGGGCACGCGGCTGCTCGAGGACCTCGAGTACCTGCCGTGTTCGTGTTCCGTCTGCACCGGCCACTCGCCGGACGACCTCCGCGCGCTTCCCGACGACGAACGCGAGGAGGAGTTGGCCGCTCACAACCTCCACGTCACGTTCGCGGAGATCCGCCGGATCAAACAGGCCATCCGCGCGGGCAACCTGCTGGAACTGGTCGAGCAACGCGCCCGCTCGCACCCGACGATGCTCGACGGCTACCGAGCGCTGCTCGACCACGCCGACCAGCTCGAGCGCTCGGATCCCGTCTCGAAGGGCGCGTTCTTCCACGTCTCGTCGGAGAGCGCCCGCCGCCCCGAGGTCGTCCGCCACCACCGGCGCCTCGAGCGCCTCTCCGTCCCCGACTCGCTGTTTCTCACCGAGGGACAGCCGGCCCGAGGCGACGAGTTCGACGACTCCTGGCGGGTCGAACCGCCGTTCGGCCCCTTCCCGCGGGCGCTCTCGCGGTCCTACCCGCTCACGGCCGAAGTTCCCGAGCGGACCGACCGCGCGGCCCTGTCGGCCGCGGCGGACGGCGTCGCGCGACTCGCCGAGGTGAACCCCGACGCCGACCTCGCGCTCGGCCACCGCGGCTGGCCCGCCGGCGTCCTCGAGCGCGTTCCCGAGTCCGTCGAGTTGATCGATCTCACGTCGGATTGATCGCCGCTCTCGAGCCGTTCAGGCATTAACGACCGCCGTGACGAACGCGAGGAAAGCGAACGCGGTTTCGACGACTCTCCGCGATACGTAATTGAAAAGCAGTAATTCAGCGATCGGCTGACGCGGAGACTGCGGCAGCGTCGCGGACGACCGGCGCTTCAGGCGCCGGTCGGGGAGTCGCCGAGTCGATCGGCGCGGCCGGCCGAAATCGGCTCGGCCGCCGCCGGGGTGCCGTCGATCGTGATCTCGAGGTCGGACCCGCACTCGACGACGATCGCGTGGCCGTCGTAGGTGAACTCGAGACGACCGCGGCGCGGACCGCCCGTTCGCGTCGGCGCGAAGAGGGCGTCCAGGGCATCGGGATCGATCGACTCGTAGAGGGGCGGTAGCTCGGTCGGCTCGACGTCGCGCTCGGTCGCGACCGCAGTGACGACGGCGATGCTGATGTCCCCGTCGAACCCGTCGTCGATCGAACCGATGAATGAATTACTCACGTCGTACTCAACCGTTCCCATCCATAAAAGGGTAGCGGGTATATCGGGGTTACCGAAATAGTATCGGTATTCATCTCGGTTTCCGAAAAATACCGCCGGTTTCGGAGCGGAGTCGAGACCAATCGGGGCTCGCAGTTAGCTATCGACGGCGTCGGTTCCGAAGTGATCGAACGGCTGGCGGTACTCGGCTTTGATGAGTTCCTCCGCCTCGATCTCGAGTCCGGCGCGCTGGAGGCGGCTGACGGCGGTCGTGATCTCCTCGCTGTTCTCGGCGGCGAGATCGACCCGGAGGTTCCGGTGTCCGGTCATGAGTTCGCGGACGCCGACCACGCCGTCGACCCCGAGGGCGGTCTCCGCCAGGTCGCCGCGCTCGTGGATCGGCACCGTACACTGGACGACCACGTGCATCGATTTCGCCGTCCGCTCGTAGTCGATGATCGGGACGTAGCCGGCGATCACGCCCGCCTCCTCGAGTCGTCGGATTCGGTTTCGGACGGTGTTGGCCGTGACGCCGACGTCGCCGGCGATGTCCGCCGCCGTCGTGTGGCGGGCGTCGCCCTGTAACCGGTGGAGGATCCCCCTGTCGATCTCGTCGAGTTCGAACGTCATAGCGCTAGTTTCGGGGCCAGCAGCAAGCGCTTTTGGTTCGGCCCGTCGCCGCGGTACCGACGGCGCGGCATCGGAACAGCAAAGGCGCAAGCGACGCCACCCTCGCGTATGTTCGGCGCCGCGTCGTCCGTCGGTGTGTTCGCCCTCGTCGCGGGTGCGTTCGTCGTTCTCGTCGTCGGATCGTGGCTGCGCAAGCGCGTCCGGGGCGGTCGGTCGGCGGAACGACGGCAGTCCTACGAGAGACACAAAGCGGCCCAGGAGCGCGAGCCGCCGGTCGATCTCGGCGACGTCAGGGAGGCCGCCGTCCACGAGTTCACGGAACACCACACCGGCGAGCGGCGGGCCGTCTGCAAGATCGAGGGGTTCGTCGTCTTCGTCGAGGAGGTCCCCGGCGACCTCTCGGTCGGCGACGTGATCGAACTCGAGGTGCTCTCGTTCAACCGCGGCCACACGTCGGCGACGGCGCGGTTCCGTAGAATCGCGTAGGGGGGGTGCAGTTCCGAAGAACCGCGTAGAGAAAACCGGCGTCTCGGCCGCGCCTGATCGTTGGTATCGACTCGCATACGCCACCGAATAGAAAATCGGGTCCCGCGACGATCGGCGGACACCGAACTCACGGATCAGTCAGCAGTCAGCGTGATCGATCGCTCGACGGTCGGGTCCTCAGTCGGCGCTGTGGAGCGGGACGGTGCCGCAGTTCGGACAGCCGTTGTGTTTCGTCGTTCGGTAGTGCAGCTCGGAGCCGCAATTCGAACATTCGTAGTGTTCTGTCATTGATAGCGGCAAGGCCCTCGACGTTCATATAATTTTCCCGAGAGTATTAATCATTATATTCAATGCCGAGAAGGAGAGTCGGTCGCGATTCCGGCGCCGGGACCGACAGCCTCTTTCGCGCTCCCCCGCCCATATCGGGTATGACCGACTACTTCGAAGTCCACGAGCGCGACGGGGCCGCTCGCGTGGGCGAACTCCGACTCGAGTCGCCCGTCACGACCCCCGCGCTCGTCGACGACGTCCTCGAGGACGCGGGGTCGCTGTGGAGCGCCGATCGGGAGCTTCCCGAGGGCGACGAGTCGACGCTCACCGTCCTCCCCCACCGGGCGTTCCCCGGCGGCACCGCCGAGGAAGTCCGCGAGTCCTTCGCGGTCGATCACCCGGAGGTCGACTACCCGAGCGTCGCGGTCGTCTCGAGCGAGCGGGTCGAGGAACAGGGTACCGACGCCTACGCCGTTTCCGACGTCCAGTCGATCACGGGCCACGGCGCGGCGCTGGTCGAGGCCGTCGTCAACGTCCGCGAAGCGATTCCGACCGACACCGCCCTCTACTTCTCCGGCGTCGCCACGCCGCGCAACGTCGCCGTGCTGGCCTACGCCGGGGTCGATCTCTTCGACGAAACCGCGGCCGTCGTGAAGGGAACCGAGGGCCGCTATCTCACGACCGACGAGGCGTACTTCCTCGAGGACTTAGAGGAACTCCCCTGCTCGTGTTCGGCCTGCCAGAAACCCCGCGAGGAGTTCACCCGCGAGGACTGCGCCGAGCACAACGTCAACGCCCTCGAGGCCGAACTCGGCATCGTCCGCCGGCGCATCCGCGACGGCCGCCTCCGGGACTACGTCGAGGGACAGGCCCGCCACGACCAGTGGCTCACCGCCGCCGTGCGCGAACTGGACTCGGAGTGGGGCTACCTCGAGGAGCGCACGCCGATCCTCCGGGACGCGGAGATTAACGCCGCGACCGAGGACACCCTCCGCCGCGTCGAGATCCAGCGGTACGCCGACCGCGTGACCACGCGCTACCGAAACCGCTTCCAGAACCCGCTGGTGTTGGTCCCCTGCTCGGCGACGAAACCCTACAGCGAGTCCCAGAGCCACGGCCAGTTCCACGACGTCATCCAGTGGCGCGCCCACCTCGTCTCGATGACCAGCCCCATCGGCGTCGTCCCCCAGGAACTCGAGACGACCTATCCGGCCCAGCACTACGACACCGTCGTCACGGGTCGCTGGTCGGAAGACGAGAAGCAGTTCGTGAGCGAGGTCCTGCGGCGCTACCTCGAGCGCAATGACTACCCCGAGATCATCGCCCACGTCCCCGACGAAGGCTACCGCGATATCGTCTCCCGCGTCGAGGAGGCCCTCGATCTCGACGTCACGTACACCGTCCCCGAGGGCGGCCACCCCACCGACGACGAGTCCCTCTCGAACCTCGGAACGGCGCTGTCGGGCGAACTGAAGTACTCCAAGCGCGAGCGCGAGCACAACACCGTCCGCGCCATCGCGGACTACCTGCTCGGCGACGGCGCCGGCGACGACCTCTTCGACGACATTCAGACGACCAGTCGCTACCCGAAGATCCAGGTCCGCGATAGCGAGGAGACCCAGCTCGCGACGATGGTTCCCCAGTACGGCACGCTCTCCTTTACCCTCGAGGGCGCGAAGCGGTGGGTCGACAGCGACGCCCCGACGAAGCGCGTCGAAATCGACGGCTTCGTCCCCCACGGCAGCGTGCTCGCGCCGGGCGTCGTCGACGCCGACGACGAGATCCGGGTCGGCGACGAGGTCGTCGTCGAGGGGCCGAACGCCTTCGCCGTCGGCCGCGCGGAGATGTTCGGCCGCGAGATGCGCGAGAGCTCCCGCGGGATCGCCTGCGAGGTCCGCCACGTCGAAGAGAAGTAGCGAGCGCGCTCGAGCGATCGTCAGAGCCCGCGTAACGCGATCCGAACCGACGACGGCGGCTCGAGGCGACCCCTCGCGGTCAGGCCGTGAGAACCGTCTCGCAGTCACACTCGTCGGCGACGGTCTCCCGACACGACGGACACCGACAGCCGTTCACGAAACGGTTCACCGATCGGCCGCATTCCGGACACTTCCAGAGTCGAGAGCCGTGCTGTCCCGTCACTGGTCGGTGTGAGTCCAACGGTCCGCATAGTATTTTCCCCGCCTCTCACTGCGAGAGACCAGCCTTGAACAGCCACGAGCGATGGGAAAACGCGGTCGCACGGATTCGTTCGGACGCACTCGAGGTGTCGACCGACGGTTCACGCTCAGTCGCCCTTCCGATTCCGGTCGGCCCACGGACGGAGGATCGCGTGGACGGCCTCGTTCATCGGCGCGTCGACGTCGCAGTCGGCCGCGTGCCGGACGACCGAGCCGTGGAGCGCGTCGAGCTCCATCGGCTTGCCGCGGGTCAGATCGTACTGCAGCGAGGAGTACATCTCCGGGTCCAGTTCCTGTGCGAACTCGAGCCACTCGTCGACGAGGCCGTCCGGGAGGTCGACGCCCTCGGCTCGAGCGACGGAACAGACCTCCTCGAGGAGCCGCCGATACATCGCCCACGAGGCGTTGGTGTCCCGGATCTCGCCGACCGGAAGCCGGGTCGCGGCGGTCATGCCGGCCTGCGCGCAGATGAACGCGAACTTCCGCCACAGTTCGACGCGGACGTCGTCGGCCAGCACCGCGTCGACGCCCTCGCTCTCCGACAGCGCGTCGTCGAGCGCCTCGATCCGCTCCGTTCGCCGCCCGTCGAGTTCGCCGTAGACGAACCGCGCCGGGCCGCCGGTGTGCTCGACGACGCCCGGCTCCCCGATCGTCGAGAAGATGTAGGCCACGCCGCCGACGACGAACTCGTCGCCGATCGCCTCGGCGAGCCACCGTTCGTTGTCGACGCCGTTCTGAAAGGAGACGACGGCCGTCTCCTCGCCGAGCAGCGGCTCGAGGTCGCCGGCGGCGTCGCGCGTATCGTAGGCCTTCACGCAGAACAGCACGTAGTCACAGGGACCGATCTCGCTCGGATCGTCGGTCGCGGGCAGTTCGACCGTCGTCTCCCCGGCGACGCTCTCGAGGCGCAACCCGTCGGCCCGGAGCGCCTCGAGGTGGTCGCCCCGCGCGAGCAGGTGGACCTCGTGGCCCGCGTCGGCGAGTCGCGCGCCGAGGTAGCCGCCGACACCGCCGGCGCCGAACACGGCGAATTTCATACCGACCGTACGGAGAGATCGGTGAAAGGGATTGCGGGCGCGCGAGATCGGACTCGGACTCGAGGCCGGTCAGCGAGGCTCTCCCGGACACTCCTTGAGCAGGTGCTCGCGGTAGGTCGCCGCGGGGACGGACGCCCCGCAGACGTCGCACTCGCGACGGGCGCGGGCGACGTCGACGCTGTCGCCGTCGTCACCGCGGTCGTCGATCCCGTCGGTCTCGTCGGTCACGACCGAGCGTACGCCCGACGGCCACCTCGACCTTTCGGTCGTCGAACTCGTTCCTCCCGCGGAGTGTCTCGATTTCGGACGAATATTCGGCCAGAATGGCGCGAGTAACAAAGGGTGGAACGCCGGTAGTCCGCCGCATGTCCGGGGGTGGACAGATGGCGGTCGGCGTACTGGCGGAACCGTCCCTCTACGAGTGGCAAGTCCGCGCGCTCGAACGACTCCGCCGCGAGCCCGCCGTCGACGTCGAGATTCCGCTCGTCGTCCACAACGCCGCCGGCACGGCGGTCGGGGACGAGTCGTGGGACGGCGGGAAGGACCGCCTCTCGCTCGCGGACGTCGTCGAACTCGTCGAGGTCTTCCGCGAGGAGCGAGCGTGGACGGCCGTCCTCGCGGAGCGCAGTCTCGGGCGGCTGTTCGGCGACGAGCGACCGCTGTGGCACCGACGCGCGACCGAGAGCGTCGACGCGCTCGCCGACGCGGATCACGTCCGGTGTCGGCCGCGGACCGAAGACGGCTGGAACGAACTCCCGCCGGGGATCGTCTCCCGGCTCGCGGACCGCTGCGACGTCGTCGTCCGCTTCGGGTTCGGACTGATCCGCGGCGACGTCCTGACCGCGACGGAACACGGCGTGGTGAGCTTCCATCCGGCGGACATTCGTCGCTATCGCGGGATGGGGCCGCCGGCGATCTTTCACGACGGGCGGGACCGCGCCGGGACGACGCTCCAGCGGCTGGACGAGTCGATCGACGGCGGCGAGATCGTCGCCTACGAGGAGACGAGCGTCGCCGACTGCCGAACGCTCTGGGACGTCTTCGACCGCCTCGCGGCGCTCCAGATCCGTCTCCTGTCCGACGGGATCGAGAAGCTGTCCGATCCGACCGTCACCCCCCGAACGGTTCCCGACGCGGAACTCGGGCCGTTCTATTACCGGGATCGCCGGCGGACGCTCCGCTTCTCGAGCCGCGTCCTCCTGCGGAACCTCGCCGGTCGACTCGAGTCGGTGCGGTCGTCGGACGGACGGACCGATCCGACGACGGAGATACCGAACGAGTGATCGCTCATCCGGTGGCGGTACTCTCGGGGACCGACGGCCGCCGTCGAAACCCCGTCCTCGCCGGTTCCGGGTCGAACGGTCGACAGTCGCAACTACTTTAACGTTTTAGGCAAGCCTAAATCGCATGGAAGGCGATCCGGTTCGGAAGCGCAGCCCGAGACGACCGTCGGCCCCGCCGGCGTGCGAGCCCTCGCTCGACGCGCCCGACAGGGGGACCCAGCCGTCCGCCGATCAGTACCGCCGCCGTCGCGTATGACCGACGCACCCCAGTACCTGCTGGTGATCTATCGCGCGACGCAGGAGACGGACGGCGAGGAACCGGTCGCGCCCGGCCACGTCGCCGAGGAGCTCGACCGGTCGCCGTCGACCGCGACGGAGACCCTCCAGCGGCTCGAGGCACAGGGCTATCTCGAGTACGAGCCGTACGAGGGAGCGACGCTCACCGGCCGCGGGCGGGAGACGGCCGCCGAGCTCCACGAGCGCTACGTCGTCCTGTCGGCGTTCTTTCGGGACGTCCTCGAGCTCCCGGAGCCGCGGCGAGAGGCGATGGAACTCGTGGGAAGCGTCAGTTCGGTCGTCACCGACCGGGTCGCCGAAACGCTGCTCGACGCGGAAGAAGCGGCGGCGGACGAACGGCCGCCGTCCGTCGAGTAGTCGCGGGTCGTCGCGTCGACTGGCCCGTTAGTTCGTCGCCGACTCGAGGACCAGCGTGTCGTCCTCGAGGTAGTGCTCGACGTGGTGGGCGTGTTCCTCGATGGTCACGAGCTGCTCGCGGAGCATCTCGGCGGTCGCGTGGTCGCCTAAGTTCTCGGCGAGCTCGATGTGCTGGCGGTTGCTCTCGATGATGTCGCCCATCATCTCGAGGTCGTTCTCGAGCGACGTCCGGATGTCGTAGACGTCCTCGTCCTCGGGCTCGACGGTGGCCTTCTCGGCCAGCGTCGTCATGTTCGCGTGCGGAACGCCGCCCAGCGCCTGAAGCCGCTCGGCGAGGTAGTCGGCCGCCTCCTCGACGTCCTCGTAGACCTTCTGGAGGAAGACGTGGATATCGAGGAACTCCGCGCCCTCGACGTTCCAGTGGTGCTTGTGGAGCTGGTGGTAGAGGACGTAGGAATCCGCGAGATCGCGGTTCAGCGCCTCGATGATCTGTTCGGCCTTCTCGGGCTCGAGTCTGAGCGCGTTCTCCTCGACGGTGCCGGCCTCCTGCTGAACGGACTTCTGCGTACTCATTACGATCTAGTAGAGAACGCCCACCCACATATAACTTCTCAATATTCTTATAATTTTTCGCCCGACCTAAACTCTCGGTCGCGGTCGGACCGACGGCCGGTACCAGCGCGAGAACCGACGGTTCGACGCTTCCGGCGATTCCACTGATTTCGTTCGCTCGGACGACCGCCTCCGATTCCGAGTACAACGCGTCACGGACGGATCGACCCGATCAACCGAACGCGAAAATCGTCCCGATCGGGGGTTACTGTTCGCCGAGCACCGAATCGAAGAACTTCCGTTCGGCCGTTCGGAGGTGCTGGTTGAACGTCGCCGGCGCGATGCCGAGTCGCTCGGAGATCTCCTCGCCGGTGCTCTCGCGGGGCCAGTCGAAGTAGCCCGCGAAGTAGGCCGTCTCGAGGGCCGCCCGCTGCTTCTCGGTGAGGTCGTCCTCGAGGACCGACGACGAGCCGGAATCGTTGCGGTCGCCGCGCTCGCGGGTCCGCTGGGCGAGGTAGGTGACGTCGTCGCGCTGTTCCTTGATGAGTTCGATCATCTGGCGGGTGTCCCGACCCCGCGGGAGTTCGACGACGAAGCGGAACTCGCCGTCGTCGATGGTCGCCGACTGGACGCGGCCGCCGTGGGTCGCGATCGTCTCGAACAGCGAGACGGCGGCCGGCGCCACGAGTTCGAACTCGAAGGCGTCGCGCCTGACCGCGAGAAAGCGGACGTCGCCGAAGCCGTCGGTCTCGTCGACCGCCTCCTGAAACGCGTCCTGATCGACCTCGTCTGCCGAGCCGTACGCGAGCAGCGTCTCGTCCCCGTGGATCAGCTGCTCGAACGCGATCGTACACTCCTCCTCCGAGGAGAGTCGGATCAGCGGCCGGGCCAGCTCCTCGACGCGGAACTCGAGTTCGATGACGGCGTCGCTGACCAGCGCGTCCTTGCGCTCGATCGCCGTGATCGCGTGGGCGATGACGTCGCCGATCCGGGCGAGGATCGTCGTCTCCGGCCCCTCGAACGCCCGCGGCGACTCGGAGTAGACGTTCAACACGCCGTAGACCAGATCCTCGTGGACGATCGGAACCGCCGCCGAGGAACGGTAGCCGCGCTCGATCGCCTCCTCGCGCCACGGCTCGAACTCCGGATCCGATTGGATGTCGCTCATCACCTGCACCGAGCCGGTTCGAATCGCCGTTCCGGCCGGCCCCTGGCCGGTTGCGTCGTCCTCGGCGACGCTGACGTCGACGGCGTCGAGATAGCCCTCCTCGATGCCCGCCGCCGCTTTCGGAACCACGCGGTCGCTGCCGGGGTTGACGCCGCCGATCCACGCGAACCGGTAGGCGTCGGACTCGGCGAGCCGGTCGCAAACCTGCTGTTCTAAGTCGGCTCGCGTTTCGGTCGTGATCACCGCGTGAGTGATGTCGTGGCCGATCCGGTTGAGCCGGTTGAGCGCCTCGAGTTGCTCGCGCTGGCGCCGGCGTTCGCGCTCCTGTCGGGCCCGTTCGATCGCGTGGTGGATCGTCCGCACCAGCAGCTCGCTGGTCACCTCGTCCTTGACGAGGAAGTCCTGTGCGCCCCGCTGGATCGCCTGGACGCCGACCTGCTGGTCGCGGACGCCGGTCAACACGACGATCGGCGTCGCCCCGCTCTCGTCGTGGACCGTCTCGAGCGTCTGCAGCCCCTCGCTGTCGGGCAGGTTCAGGTCCAGCAAGACGACGTCGATCGGCGACCCCTCGAGCGTCTCGAGGCCGTCCTCGAGCCGGTTCTCGCGGGTGATCTCCGGCGTCCGCCCCGCCGATTCGTCGGAGCTGACCCGCTGGGCGAGCTCCTCGGTGCCGCGGAGCATCTCCTGGATCAGACGCGCGTCGCCGGGGTTGTCCTCGATCAGCAGGATCTCCAGGGTATCGACCTCGGCGGTCGTTCCGTCAGCGTCGGCCCGCGTGTCCGTTCCGCTCATTGGCCCTCACCCTCCGGCGGAAGCCGGACGACGGAGAACCAGAACTTCTCGAACGCCCGGACCGTCTCGATGAAGTCGTCCGGATCGACCGGCTTCGTCAGGTAGGCGTTGGCGTGGAGCTCGTAGGATCTGACGACGTCCTCCTCGGCCCGGGAGCTCGTCAGGACGATCACCGGAATCGATCGCAGTTCGGAATCCCCCTTGAGCTCCTCGAGGACGTCCTCGCCGTCCTTCCGCGGGAGGTTGAGGTCGAGCAGGATGAGATCCGGTCGCGGCGCGTCCTCGTACTCGCCGCGCTGGTAGAGAAACTCCAGCGCTTCGTTGCCGTCCGAAACGACGTGGAGGTCGTTCTCGATGCGGCCCTGTTTGAACGCTTCTTCGGTCAGTCGGACGTCACCCGGATTGTCCTCGACTAACAGGATCTGTGCTGGCTCCGGTTTGAACTGTCTCGAATCACTCATGGTCGGTCGTGGTTGCAGTCGCGGTGTCGGTCTCGGACGGCGCCGGCACGGTCCCGGTTCCGGTTCCTCGGACGCCTCGCCGCCGTGGAGTCGCTCGAATACCTGAAAGCGGCGATCTGTATCCGCCGGATCGATCCCGATCCCCCGATCGCGAACTGAAATCGTCCACTCTTGTCCACGTTTATCCGCGAACACAGATATACGTAGGGTCTGCCGACCGGCGTCCGCACTCGCGTCGGCACGCGGGTACCGGACCTCCTGGCGGAGCCGGTCCGAATCGCCGGCGACAGCCACAGTAGAAGCGAATCGGGGTCGGACGACTCGAGCGTTCGCTGGCCGAGTTCGGCGACCGCCTCCGGCCGGCGGACGCGAGACCGGAACTGGCCCGTCGGCTGGTCTGAACACCCCATGCGAGTAGTGCAGTACAAGTCGATTGCCGGGCATAAATGTGGCGCGTACACTCACCGGTCGTGACGTGTCGTCGCGACGAACGCCCTCGAACGTGAACCCAGCCGCTACTCGCGGCCGACCGCGTCGTCGCCGACGAGCCGGTAGGTCCGCCCGCGGCGCTCGCCGACGGCCTCGATCAGGTCGTAGTGGACCATCTTCGTCAGGTAGTTGCGCAGCGTCCGCTCGGTCTTGGGGTCGTCGACCCGCCGTTCGTACTCGTCGTAGAGGTCGCCCGGATCGATCTCGCCGGCCTCGGCGATGACGTCGTACAGCACCCGCTGGTGTTCGATCAGCCCCTCGACGGTCTCGCGCCGGATCGCCGTCCGCGCGTCCGGGATCGCCGCCTCGAGGACGTCGTCGGTCACCGACTCGAGTCCCCGTCGGCTCGCCCGACGGGCGGCCGACCGGAGGATGCCGATCCCCACGCGGGCGTCGCCCGACGCGGCGTCGGCGATCGTCCGCAGCTGGCCGTCGCTCACGGCGCCGGGCTCGAGGGCCTTCTCCGCCCGTTCGGCCAGGATCGCGGCCAGTTCGTCCGTCCCGTAGCGGTCGAACCGGACGCGGGTCCCCGCCCGCAGCCGCGAGCGGACCCGGTCGTCGAAGCTCGCGAACAGCTCCTCCTCGCGGTTGGCGATCAACACCAGCGAGACGTGCCCCAGCCGGTGGAGGTCGTAGAGCGCGGCCGTCTCCTCGAGCTGGTCGACCTCGTCTAAAATAACCACCACGGGCCGGGCGTCCGTCTCACGCAACCGATCGAACAGTTCGTCCTTCGGTGTCGAGCGGTGGATGTCGACGGTTCGGCCGACCGCCTCGAGGACGCCGTAGAGCACTCGAAACCGGGTGTACTCCTGCCAACAGTTGACGTAGGCGACGTCGATCGACGGCTCCTGCTCGCGCAACTGGCCCAGGGCGTACCTGGCGATACAGGTCTTCCCGACGCCGGTGGGACCGAACAGGAACGCGGGGTCGGCCCGCCGATCGGACAGCAGCGGCTCCAGGGACTCCGAGAGGAGGTTCACCTCGTCGTGGCGGTGGACCACCTCGCTGGGGACGAAATCCTCGCGCAGGACGCGACCGTCGACGATCACACCGACCCGGTTACACGTCGGCTGTTGTAAACGGTACCGTCCCGATTCCGAAACTTCCGAAACGATCTCGGATTCTGTATCGCCGCATGTGATTTATCGTGGCTGTTTTAGCTCGTTACGGGCCGATAACTACTGACTCGAGCGGCGCTGATTCGGGGAGTCCATCGGACGGTACGGTCGCTCGCGGGTGCGAACGCGGTCGTTCGACGGACGCGAGTCCCGCCGACCGACGGACGTGAACCCGTCCGTCCGATAGCAGTGCCCATCGACCGGCCGATCCGAGCGAGAAGCGGTCGGTCCAACGCGCTCGAAGTCGGCCGCCGACCGAGCCAGCGAACGTCGCCGATCCGTCCATCACTCGAGACGGCTACCGGCAGTTCGGCGACCGACTCGATCGCGCGGTGATCGATACGCGACCGGTCGCCGATCCGCGGTCGCCGGACCGATCGTCTGGCACCGAACCGTGAACCGGTGGATCACGGCCGACAGCGCTCGGTTCGGGAACCGCCGGCGAGCGCCGGTCGATTCGACCCTCGAACCCCTGATCTCGAGGCGGTAGAACGGTACTCGAGAGTAGAACACCCGATATCGCGTCTCGCGCACTCGTCGGACCGAAGCGATGGGGCTGCCGGGCAGCCAGTTCCGTCGGAACGCCCATAGCGTCATAATTATAACCCGATCTCGCTTCTCCAGTCGATCGGTCGATCGGTGACCGCCCAGGAACTGGTCGACAGCGTGGCTCGGACGATCGGTCGCGTCCGCTTGCACAGTCGGCGACGCTGTCTGCCCGTCGGCGAGCGGTATGGACCTGATTCCCGCGTTCCACGTTCGATACCGCATCCTGCATCGATTCCAACCGGTACACCGGTGAAATCGCCCCCGTATGGTCGGGAGACGAGAACCGCGAGCTGCCGTGGCGAGGGAATCGACTCGAGAACCCGTTCGCAGTCCGTTCTTTCCGAGTCTGCGGTGAGTCGCCGCGAGTGAATCCACAGCCTACCAGCACCCGATAAATCACATAGTACGATATAGAATATCGCTTCCGACGGTACCGATCAGCGACTCGTGGCCGAACTACTGCCGGCGGTTTCAGCAGCCTCGGTTCGGTCACTCGAGACGAAACCCGGTCGGCCCCGCCGCGAACGGGGACCAACGCCGCTCCGTGGCCGGATCCAACGAACAATTAGCGGTCCGCGGCCGCGAGGAACGACGGATTTCGATCGGCGTCACGGCCGATTGCGGAGCGATACGCCGTCCATAATAATACCGCCCGTCGGTGGTTGTGGGGGTATGAGCGCCCAGCCGCGGATGTCGCCCGAGGATCTCGACGACGAACTGGAACGGACGGTCTACGAGTACGTCGAACGAAACGGGGCCGTCGAACCGGCCGAACTGGCGCGCGCGATCCGCATCGAATCGGGAACGACCCACTCGAAACCGGCCCGATCCGGCACCTACACCGAATCGGTCTGTCCGCCCGCCGAGGACCTCGAGTCCTGCATCGAGAGACTCACGGACCGAGGATACCTGACCGAATCCGACGGCAAGGTCCGCCTCGCGCTCGGCGGAACGGCGACCGAACTGGTCCTCGAGGACGCCACCGTCACGGTTCGACCGGCGCGGGAGGAAGACCGCGAGGGGATCGTCGAGACGATGCGCGAGGTCGCCGACGAGGGCCCCTACATCGTCGCCGAGAACGTCGCGACGCGACTCGAGCGCGACTCGGCGCTCGTGCGGGCCAACGAGGAGCGCTCGCGGGTCTGTTTCGTCGCGAGTCTCGAGTCGGCGGCCGACGAGGCGACCGACGAATCGGACGACGACGCCGCGGAGCCCGAATCAGACGTCGTCGGCTGGCTCCACGTCGACGCCCACGAATTGCCGTCGCTTTCCCACACCGCCGAACTCACCCTCGGCGTCGCGCCCGAGTTCCGCCGCAAGGGGATCGGCTCGAGCCTCCTCGAGTACGGTCTCGAGTGGGCCGACGACGCCGGGTACCGGAAGTGCTACCAGAACCTGCCGGCGACCAACGAGACCGCCATCGAGTTCCTCGAGGAGAACGGCTGGCAGCGCGAGGGCGTCCACGAGGAGCAGTACCGCATCGACGACGAGTACGTCGACGAAGTGATGCTGGCGGCGTGGCCGTAGGCGGCGCCGCGCGACCGTAGTTTCTTGCCGACCGCGTTCCATACTCGCGGTATGGACGAGATCTCACTCGGTGTGCCGAAACCGGTCCTCGAACGACTACCCGAAGACGACGAGACCGCCGCGGCGGACATGCAGGAGGCCGTCGCCGGCTGGGAACAACGGTTGAATCGAGCGATCGAAGAGGCCGACGACGACCGCGAGGCGGCCGGTCGCGTCCTCGAGGCGATCGAGCGCTTCGAGGAGCGCCGTAGCACCTACGACGACCTCGTGCCGGAGCTGCGCGCGTGGGGGCAGTCGCCGATCTACGCGATCGCGTGGCGGACGCTGTACGCCGACGTCATCGCCCAGCTCTACGACCACGACGACCTCGCCGACCACCTCGAGCGCGAGCGCAACGCCCGGCTGGTCGAGGACGGCATTCGACTCCAGGATCTGTAGCGGGCGCCGGCAGCCGCCGGCGATCGGCTCCTTCGAGGCGCTCGTTCCGGAGTGCTATATATTCCTCCGGGAGCGGAATTCACGGTCGTCGACGGATACCGTCGCCGGATCGCCGGGAGCCACAACGATTTTGCGCTCGCCCGAGACTAGTGGACTATCCGTGGCCTCGACCGACGACCGCGACGCCGCCGACGCGATCGATCTGACGACGCGCGTGCGCCGTCGCGTTCTCCCGACGCTTCACCGCATCAAGGAACCGTTCGGCGGGTTCGCCCAGTGTCTCCAACACCCCGACGAGTACGTCGGAACGATCCCGTACGGTCTCGAGACGTTCCGGGCGGACCTCGAGGCGATGGCGTTCGAACCGGAACCGATCGCCTCCCTGAAGATCCACCGCGACGGCCGGCTGTCGGCCGGTAGCTGGGCCCGGCGGCGATCGCCGCTGGCGACGTGGCAACTCCACGTCGCGCTGTTTCAGGACGGCGCCGACGCCGTCGACGTGTTCGCCCACCGCGAGTACTCGTGGCTGCGCCACCCGTACAGACACTACACCTGCGAGGGGTGGGATACCGAGGGCGGCGTCGAGCGGGTGCGATCGCTGCTCGCGGACCACGACGTGACGTTCCGGATCGATCGCCGACGAGCCGGCACCACCGACTCCGTCGCGGCCGACGATTGACGACGAGTCGCGAGCGAAGACTCGTTGCTCGAGCGGCGTTGGCACTTTCACAACGGCTTTGACCGGCGGCGGTGGAGCGTCGAGCGATGGCGAAGACGAACGTCGTCGCCGCGTTCACCGACCTCTACCGACCGACGGTCAACGGCGTCACCTACACGGTCGCGCTGTGGCGCGAGCGATGGGGCCGCCGTCGGGGATCGATGGCGATCGTCTTCCCCGAGATGGCCGGGTACGAACCCGGCGACGGGGAGTACGCGCTCCCGAGCGTCGGCGCGCCGCTGTACCCGCGCTACCGCCTCGGAGTGCCGGTGGCTCCCGACGGACTCGACACGCCCGACATCGTCCACGTCCACACGCCGTTCACGGTCGGGTTCGCGGGCGTCCGGTTCGCCCGCGAGCGCGACGTCCCCGTCGTCGCCACCTACCACACGCTCCTCGAGGACCGCGTGAGCCAGCACGTCTCCGACGGGGCGGTCGAGCCGCTCAAGCGCGTTTGCCGCGCCTACGAGCGGGCGTTCTTCGAGCGCGTCGATCACGTGACCGTGCCGACGGCGTTCGCCCGGTGGCACCTGCTCGAGCGCGTCGGTGCGGACGTCGACGCGACGATCGTCTCGAACGGTATCGACGTCGACTTCTTCCGGCCGGTCGAGGCGACGCCCCTTCGAGAGCGCTACGGCCTCTCGGGCGAGGGACCGCTGCTGGGCTACACGGGCCGGCACGGTCCCGAAAAGAACCTCGAGGAGGCGATCGACGCCGTCGACGGCACCGACTGGACGCTCGTCATCGCCGGCGACGGACCCGCCCGCGACGACCTCGAGGCTCGCGCCGCGGCGACCGACGCCGACGTCCGGTTTTTGGGCTTCCTCGAGCGCGAAGAGCTGCCGGCGTTCTACTCGGCGCTCGACGCGTTCGTCTTCCCGAGTCCGGTCGAGACGCAGGGGCTGGTCGCGCTCGAGGCGACCGCCTGCGGGACGCCGGTCGTCGCCGCCGACGCCGGGGCGTTAGCGGACGGCGTCATCGAGGGCGAGATCGGCTACCGGTACGCGCCCGGCGACCGCGAGGCGTTTCGGTGGGCGATCCGTCGGACGCTGGCCGAACGCGAGCGGCTCTCGGACCTCTGTCGGCGCCGTCGAGACATGCTCGCGGTCGATCACTCGCTCGACCAGTTGGCGGGGCTGTACGACGCGATTCGCGACGATTAACGGAATCGCGTCGGCCGGGCCGCCGCAGGCGGCGTGTGAATACAGACCAAGGCTTCAAATCCGCGCGGTCGATAGGAAACGGTATGGAGTTTGCAGTTTCGCGGGTCGGGACGACCCGCGTCACCCTCCACGGGGGAAGCGACACGACCGCCTGCGACGACGCGACCGAACAACTGGCCGAGAGCCTCGAGCGCCTCGCGGCCGAGGGAACCATCGCCGACTGGGAGATCGCCGACGCCGAGGTGTACGAGCATCCGACCGCGCCCTTCGATCCGTACACGATCGTCCTCGAGTTCTCCGTGACCGTCGTCGTCGACGCCGAGGACGCCGACGCGGCGACGGAGCGCGGCGCCGGCGCGATCGACGACGCGCTCGAAACCGCCGATTTCGGCGCCGTCAGCTACACGTCTTCGGCGGCGGCCTCGGCCGCCTGATCGATCCGCGAGCCGGTCGGCGACGGGAGCCACCCGAACTTATGCGATTCCGCGACCATCCATAGATATGGAGCTCGAATTGCGGTTTTTCGCGACCTTTCGAGAGGCCGTCGGCGAGAAGGAACGGGCCGAAACGTTCGACGACGACGCCGCGGTCGGCGACGTGCTGGCCGCCCTCGAGGCCGAGTACGCGGGTCTCGAGGGGCAGTTGCTCGAGGAAGGCGAGTCGGGACGGGCGATCAGGCCGCAGTTGAGCGTGCTGAAAAACGGCCGCGACGTGACCCACATGGCCGGCCCGGAGACGCCCCTCGAGGACGGCGATAGACTCTCGGTGTTCCCGCCGGTCGCGGGCGGGTAGCGGTATCGCGTCCGTCAGTACCGTTCGCCGACTCCTGGCGACGCTGGTCGTCAGTCACCCCCGAATCGGTTTCCGGGGTTCTATCGAGTCGGTCCGGGATCGCACACGCTGTCTACCTGTTAGATCGGCTGTAATACGTAATTCCGACACTTGCAGTCTCACGCGACTCTTCTTTCGGCGGTGGTAGCGGAGACGCCACTCGAGTCTTCAAACACATGTCTGATACACTCACTCGCGACGATCGTTCCCGGCGCGTACGCGACTCGATCGTCGTTCCGGCCGTCTCCGTTCCGAGTTCCGACTGCTGTCTCCGCTCGCTGTCGCCGGCCGGCGTTCGCACGATCGTCGTCTCCGAGGAGCCGACGGCGAAGTCGTTCTGCTCGAGACACTGCGACGAAGCCGTGCTGGTTCCAGATCCGGCGGCCGACCTCGAGGGGTACGCGACGGCCCTGCTCGCGCTCGCTCGGCGCGAGGACGTTCGGACCGTCGTTCCCGCCCGCGAGCCCGACGCGTTCGTTCTCTCGAAGTACCGAGACGCGTTCGCCGAGCACGTCGCGACGCCGTGGCCGACCCTCGAGACGCTCCGCCGCGTTCACGATCGGGTTCGGCTGGCCGAGGCGGCCGAGGCCGCCGGCGTCCCGGTTCCCGAGACGCGGCCGCTCGAGGCGGTCGACGCGATCGCTCGGCCGTCGGTCGTCAAGTCCCGGTACAACCTTCTCGTCGACGAGTACGTCGAGTCGGTTCCGCCGGGGCGAGTGCGGCGGAGCAAGACCGTCGAACACCTGCGGCCGGGCGCGGCGGTGGAGCCGGCGTCGCTGCGCGAGACGTTCGGCCACGATCCGATCGTCCAGGAGTTCGTGCCGATCGACGAGGAGTACATGGTCGGCGCCCTCTACGAGCGCGGCGAGCCCGTTGCGACGGTCCAGCACAGACAGTTCCGCGGGACGTCCTACGCCGGCGGCGGCGGGGTCTACCGCGAATCGGTCCACAGCGACGCCCTCGAGGACGCCGCGCTGTCGCTGCTCGACGAACTCGAGTGGCACGGCCTCGCCTGCATCGAGTACATGCGCCACCCCGAGACGGGCGAGTTCTACCTCACGGAGATCAACCCTCGCCTATGGACTTCGCTCGCCGCGAACGCGCGGATGGGCGCCGACTTCCCGCGGTACTACTGGCGGATGGCGACCGACCGCGCCGACGAGATCGACGCCGGCTACGACGTCGGCGTCGGCTGTCACTACCTCAAGGGCGAACTGGCCCACGTCCTGAGTCACTTCCACGACGACTCCGAACTCGTCGATCGCCCGTCGATCGCGGACACGCTTCGGGCGATCGCCCGCTCCTGTTACGAGCAGCCCAATTTCGATCTCCTGAGTCGCGACGATCCCTGGCCCTTCGTCCAGGACGTCCTCGCCGAACTCGACCGGGGCGTCCTCGAGGGGATCGGGCCGGCCGACCTCGGCTATCGCGCCAGCGGCGCCGAGCAACCGGTCGACTGGCGCGAAGCGGCGCCCGCCGACGCGGTGGCGGACGCGAACGCCGACGTGCACGCGTCGTCGACGCGAGACGAACGGCCGCCGCTGCGCGAGTCGGTCGAAGAGCGGCGCTCCCCGTGAGCGGGTCGACGCCGAGGCAAGCGGGAACAAGCCGCAACCCGACGCCGGTTCCGAGAACGTTTAGGCGGTGATCCGCTGAGAGTGAAATAGAACGGCGCGATGGGGACGAACACAGAATCGGACGCGGCCGCTCCGAGCACCGCGAGCGACGCGATCGGCGACGACGGACCGGGTTCGGATCCGGAGAGCGTCACGTTCGACTGGGAGGGGCTGCGAGCCGGCTTTCTGGCCTGTCTGCCGGTCGCCGTCGGCGTCGGCGGCTACGGGGTCGCGTTCGGCGTCCTCGCGAATCGGGCGGGGCTGAGCCTCGCGGAGGCGGCGCTGATGAGCATGACCGTCTTCGCGGGCGCCTCCCAGATCATCGCCGTCGAACTCTGGGCGGATCCGATCCCGATCGCGGCGATCGTCGCCACGACGTTCGCGGTCAACGTGCGCTACTCCCTGATGGGCGCGGCGCTGCAGCCGTGGTTTCGCCACCTCTCGCCGAGCCAGATCTACTCGAGTCTCGTGTTGATGGCCGACGAGAACTGGGCGCTATCGATGCAGGAGTTCGCGTCGGGGAGCGATCGCGGCGCCTTCCTGCTGGGCAGCGGCGTCGCGCTCTGGCTGTGCTGGGTCGCGTCGACGGTTCTGGGCGTCCTCGCCGGCGAGTCCGTCGGCGATCCGGCGCAGTACGGCGTCGACTTCATCCTCACGGCCGTCTTCGTCGCGCTCGCCGTCGAGCTCTGGGACGGCCGGTCGACGCTGGCGCCGTGGCTCGTCGCGCTGGCCACGAGCGTCCTCGCCGCGACCGTCCTCCCGGGGCAGTGGTACATCCCCCTGGGCGGGTTCGCCGCGGCCGTCGTCGAGGTGGTGAGACACGATGGTTGACGTCCTCTCGCTGGATCCGCTGGTCGTCGGCGTCATCCTCGCGATGACCGTCGTCACCGTCGTCGCGAAGGTCGGCGGCACCTGGCTCGTCCGCCACGTCGAGGTGAGCGAGCGCCTGCAGGCGGGACTGGACGTCCTGCCGGGCGCGATCGTGATCGCCGTTCTCGGCCCGGAGCTGGCGGCCGGCGGGCCGGCCGAGTGGGGCGCGGCCGCACTCGTGCTGGCGGTAATGTGGCGAACCGAGAGCATCATCCTCGCGCTGGTGACCGGCGTCGTCGCCGTGGTGTCGCTGCGGACGCTGCTCTGATCGTCGCGGGCCGGCACGCGGTGCTGCCGCCACGCTCGAGTTTATCCGATCGGCCGCCGTATCGACGACCATGGCAACGCGCGTCGAACGCTCCTTTCGCGGCATCTCCGAACGACTGGCGATCCGGTACCTGACGAACCTCGGCGGCGAGCGGGTCGACGACGACACCGTCGCGGGCGAGGACTGGACGGCCACCCTCTCCTCCGAGAAAGTCGGAATCGGCCCGTCGCTGCAACTGACGGAGGTGACCGTCGTCTTCGAGGGCGACGAGGACCGCCTCGACTCGCTCGTCGAGAAGTTCGCCCAGAAGGCGATGCGCGCGGGTGGCTGATGTCGGGCGAGCCGATCGAGGGCCAGATCCTCGTGCTCACGGCGGCGAAGGCGAGCGTCGCGCCGACGCGGCTGCCGGACCTCGTCGACCGCGCGCAGCGCCGTCTGGCGGCCGACCGCGAGCGCTACCGACGGGAGTACGAGCGCGTCCACGCGGACGACCTGCGCGAGGCGTTTCTGGTCGAGTGGGGCCACTGGGAAGCGGTAGGCGAGGAGCTCGGCATGACCGACCGCGAGCGGTCGGCCGTCCGTCGCGCACACGAGGAGCAACTGCTGCGGATCGGACGCCGAACCGACCGCGAGGAGACGTTCGAGACGGCCCTCGAGATTCGGGAACCGGTCTGTATCGGGACGAACGGCGCGGACGCGAACGGAGGCGAACCGAACGGCGCGGCCGACGACGGACCGTAACGCCGCCCTGTCGATGCCGGCTCAAACCGGCGGTCGACACCGATGGCAACTATAAAGAGCGTGTTCGCCCTTGCTCAATGCACTGAGACGATGGCTATCGATCAGGAGACCGACATGGCCGACGCGGAGATCGACGACTTCCTCGGCGACCACGAGACGGGGGTGTTATCGCTCGCGCGAACCGACGACCCCTACGCGATTCCGATCTCGTACGGGTACGACGACGACGAGCGCGTGTTCTATATGCGGCTGGTGTCGACGCCGGAGAGCGAGAAGCGGGCGTTCCTCGAGTCCTCGCCGGCGGCGCGGCTCGTCGTCTACGACGAGCGGGACTCGACCTATCGGAGCGTCATCGCGACGGGGCAGTTAGAGGACATTTCGCCGTCGGAGCTGACGCCGGACCAGATCGCCCAGTACGGCGAGGCGAAGCGACCGCTGTTCGAAATCTGGGCGCAGGGTAAGGAAGAGCTGGATATCGAACTCTACCGACTCGATCCGGACAGCCTCGAGGGACGGCGAACCGAAGTCGATCGCGAGGAGTAACGTCGGTCGGTAGGGGCCATCGGTACGGGAGCGATCGAGCGTTCAGTTCGTCTGTTGCTCGGCGGCGAAGTCCGCGGTCGTGACGTCGGCACCGCAGACCGGACACCCGTGTTCGAGCGTGGCCTCGCGCATCTCCTCGTTGACCTCGATCGCTTGGCCGCATTCCGGACAGGTAAATTCGTATCTGCTCATGAGATGGGCGTAGTCCGTGTGTCTCGTGGGTCGTCTACGTTCATAGCTGTGCGTCCACTATATATAGGGTTGCGGTTCGACGCCGACCCGCAGTAGGTCCCGAAGCGTTTTTGCATCATGAGTGGCCGGTCGGTGCGATCAGTCGTCGTACTCGAGGATCGCGTCGAGGAGTTTCGTTTGCGCGGCCGCGAGGTGTTCGGTGAACGTCGTGCTCGTGATCCCGAGTTCCTCGGCGACCTCGCCCGCGTTGGCTCGCTTCGGGTGCTCGAAGTAGCCCATCCGGTGGGCCGTCTCGAGGACCTCGAGCTGGCGGGCGGTCAGGGTGCTCCGGTCGACGAAGACGAGGTTCCGCTCGTCGTGGTCCTGCTGGGACTGCAACAGGCGCTGGACGTCGAGGTTCGAGTACCGCTCCTTGAGATCGCCGATGATCGCCTGTAAGCCGTGCATATCCGACGCGTGGAAGGTCAGATACAGCGACGCCCCCTTCGTGCGGACGTCGACCAGCGGCGAGTCGTGGCGTTCGATACACTCGCAGGGACAGCCCCGCCCCAGCTCGCGGCCGAACCGATACACCTCGCTCGAGCCGTAAGAGAAGACGGGTTCGATGTCGACGTCGGCGTCCACGTCGAACCGGCTGGGATACTCCTCCGCCTCGAGCATGAACTCCTCGGTCACGCGCTCGGGCGCGTCCGGATTCGCGCTCTTCGAAACGGAGAGGACGCGACCGCTCGCCGCCGCCGAAGCCGCCGTGACGACGCAGCCGGCCGGATCGTCTATTTTGATCTCCGCTCGAATCCCCGAAGGCATAGCTACTGCTGAGGGAGCCGGCCTCGTAAACCCTGTGTCCCGTCTCGCTCGCCGGCGACACCCGCCGTTTCGAGGGTCGTGCTGGTAGATACCACGGAACCCGCCACTCGTCCCCGCGAGAAACCAGCTCGATAGCACGCCACACGCCTGTTTTCGCAGCCGCATATAAAGGGCCCAGATTTAGTGGGACTCATTTGGAGGGGGTCGGGCCGATAGTAGGGAGTGAAGACGATGTCCGCTACGAACTCTACCACGAAGCGAGGATGGCCCGCAACCGACGACGCGATCGACGCAGGCGCCGTGCTCGGCGCGCTCGACGACGACGCCTGCCGAGCCATCCTCGAGGCGACGAGCGAGGAGTCGCTGACCGCGACGGAACTGTCCGAGCAGTGTGACATCCCGATGTCGACGGCCTACCGGAAGGTCGAGAAGCTAACGGAGGCCGAACTGGTCGAGGAGCGCGTCCGGATCAACACCTCCGGCAAGCACGCGACCGAGTACCGCAAGTCATTCGACGACGTGCACGTCTCGATCGACGACGGGGAGGTCGCGATCGAGCTGACGAAGCCGGAAGCCGAATCCGACGCCGGCGCGAACTACGCCGTCGCCGACGACTGAGCGTCCCCGACGTGACCGGACGAGCCGCTGGGAACACCACTGCTCGGATCACGTCGTAGCGGACGTCCCGACGGCCCGCGAATCGATCTTTTGAACTACCCGATGTGATCGGTAGCGACGGCTCGACGGCTCAATCGGCCGCGTGTTCGGACTCGTCCTCGAGCGGGAGCAACCGGTCCGGCGCGACCGAGAGCACGGCGTCCGGCGCGCGCTCGAGGAGCCGCTGGGCGACGCTGACGAGCGGTTTTCGCACGAACGTGTAGCCCACTGAAATAGCGAGGAGGACGAGCGCGGCCGTCCGAATCGGTCCTTCGAAGACCAGGAGAGCGGGAACCGAGAGCATGCTTGCGAGGAGGAGGTCCTCCGGCGCGCCGTCGTAGCGGATCCACCGGCGGGGTGCGAGCCAGCGATCGTGGTAGTGGCTGTAGACCGCCCGCTCGGAGGTCGCCCGCCACGGTTTTAGCTCGAGGCCGCCGCCGAACCGATCGCTCGCGGAGTGCAGTCCGGCGGCCAGCAGGAAGACGGCGAGGCCGACGGTCGCGGCGGTCGGGACGAGGACGGCGGCGAGACTCGCGGGAACCGCGAGCGCGCCGTAGTAGACGGGGAAGTGGAGCGTCTTCCGGTGGCCCGCGTAGAGGTCGAAGTCGGGGAACAGCCCCCCGAGGATCGCCGCGCTCGCGACGACGACCGCGAACTGCGGCGCGACGACGGCGACGGCGGCGGCGAGCGCGAGCCCCGCGAAGACGTGGGTCGTAGCCATCATGGTAGCCCGCCGTAGGACGGGCGCGGGGATACGTTCGTCGGCGCTCGCGCTTCTAGTAGTCGACTACTGATTCGACAGTTCACCGTTGCGATAGCGCGCTGTTGGCCGTCCGAGCGAATCGGTTGAGGAGGGTGTGGAGATCCCTGTTGCCACGGTGGGCAGGACGGCCTCCCATCTTCACGAGGAACTCGAGCGGGGCCGTACTCGAGGTTAGTCCACGGCAGCGTCAATCGGCGGCTCGGCCAACAGATAGCCGCCGAAGGCCAGCAGCCACAGCATCGGCGGGGAGACGATCAGCCGCTCGGCGCCGCCGTGACCGATCGGGCCGAAGACCGCAGGAGCGCCGGCGTCGCCGACCGCCATCACCGCCACGAAGGCGATTCCGACGAGTCCGGCGAGGACCGAGATCCCTTTCATCGGGCCGGCGACGCGAGTCCCGCTGGCGATCGCCTCGAGGTTGAACCCGAGGAAGGCCGCGAGCGCGAACAGCCCGTGGAGGTCCCCGTCGTCGAGCGGGACGACGCCCGCGCCGATCGCCCCGACGGCGGCGAGGACGTAGACGGCCAGAATCCACCGCGTCCCGTGGGCCCGGTAGAAGAGGTAGCCGCCGACGAGGTTCAGCGCGCCGGCGGCGACCAGCGACGCGTCGAACAGCGGCGCCGCCTCGTCGATCGCGCCGAGATCGCTGAGCGCCCCCTGCGCGAAGTCGGAGCCGGGTGCCGTCGACGCGGCGAGCACGCTGACGGTCACGAACTGGGCCGCGAGCGCGACGAACACGAGTCCGGTGAGCCACTGGTTGTCGCCCCGCGGCTCGTGGACCCTGATATCGGACCGTTCGATCGCCATGTGTGCCGTTCCACTCGCGCCGGTTTGATACTGGGGGCTAACGACGTGAACGTTGCGAGCGTCCGCTCGCTGTGTGAGTTGGGCGCCTTCGGCGAACCCGAGGTGGAAAACGTTCGGTGACTGGACTAACCACGCTATCCGAAGTCCGCGGAAGAAACCGGTCGGGAGACGCCGAACTCAGTCGTCGCCCGGTGCCGCAGCGCCGCTGTCGCCCGCCGAGACGCCCGTTCCGGGGCCGATGTCGATGCCGAGGTCGTCGAGTTTCTCGTCGGGGACGACGCCGTCGACCCAACCGCGGTGGTCGTAGTACTCCTCCTTCATCTCCTCGAGTTCGCAGTACTCGCCCTCCGAGGCGCCCTGACCGTGGATCCCGTCCTCGAGGAAGCGCTCGGGCAGCGAGTCGTCGCTGCCGTCGAAGCCCACGAGGTTGTTGTAGTACCGCTCCAAGTTGTAGATCCGTTCCCCGGCCTCGAGCAGTTCGTCTTCGGTGACGTCGAGACCGGTCATCCCGTTGTACTGGGTGACGTACTCCTCGATGCCCTCCGCGAAGGCGTTGAACTTGCAGATGTCGAACGAGTCGCTGATGGCGTGGAGGTCCTGGAACTGGGCGGTGAGTTCGCCCTTGCCCTCCCACTCGTAGGGGTCGACCTTCTCGGGGATGCCCAGAATCTCCGCAGCAGGGGTGTAGCCCCGCAGGTGGCAGGCCCCCCGGTTCGAGGTGGCGTAGCCGATGCCCATCCCTTTCAGACAGCGCGGGTCGTAGGCGGCGATGGTCTCGCCCTTGACGTCCAGTCGGCAGTCGTGAGCGTCGAACCGCTCGGCCGCGCCCTCCGCGCCCTCGGCGAGCCCGTCAGCGAGGTCGCCGTCGCGGTGGGCGATCTTCTCGATCAGCTCGACCATCTGTTCGGTGTCGCCCCAGTTGACGTCCTCGTCGACGTACCCCTTCTCGCTCATCTCCATGGCCATCGCGAGCATGTTGCCCGTGTCGATGGTGTCCATCCCGAAGTCGTTACAGCGGTCGATCATGAGGGCGATCTGGTCCCGGTCGTCGTTGGCGGAGTTCGTCCCGAGCGCCCAGGCGGACTCGTACTCGTAGGACTCCATCCGGACGTTCAGCTCCTCGCCCTTGTGCATCACGTCGACTTCGACCTCCTTCTTGCAGGCGACCGGACAGGAGTGACAGGTGGGTTCGTCGACGAGGATGTTCTCGCGGACGTTCTCGCCGCTGATCCGATCGGCATCGAGGTCGTGCGGTCGATCGGCCTCGCTCTCGTTGTAGGCGTTCCCCGAGGTGTAGACCCCGTTCTTCGTCGGATGACCGTCCATCTCCTCGGTGATGTTCATCAGGACGTTGGTCCCGTACATCGAGAGGCCGCCCTCGTTCGGTGCGGTGACCTCCGACTCCTGGATGGCCTGCATGGCCTGCTGGTGGCCCTCCATGAACGTCTCCTTGTCAGCGGGTTTGGGCATCTTCGTCCCGGACTTGACGACGACCGCCTTGAGGTTCTTCGAGCCGGCGACGCAGCCGGTGCCGCCGCGGCCGGAGGCCCGGTCGTCCTCGTTCATGATGTTCCCGAAGCGAACGAGGTTCTCGCCCGCGGGACCGATCGCCATGATCGAGAGGTTCTTGCCGAAGGCCCCCTCGACTTCCTCTTCGATTATATCGCGGGTCTCGTGAACGCCCGTCCCCCAGAGGTGGGAGGCGTCCCGGAGTTCGACCTCGCCGTCCTCGACGAAGGCGTATACCGGCTCGTCGGCCTGTCCCTCGAACAGCAGGCCGTCGAAGCCGGCCCACTTCAGCCGGGCGCCCGACCAGCCGCCGTGGTGGCTGTCCGTGACGGTGCCCGTCAGCGGCGATTTCGTGCAGATGGCGATCCGACCGCTCATCGTCACCTGCGTCCCCGACAGCGGGCCGTTCATGAAGGCCAGCAGGTTATCGGGCCCGAGCGGATCGACGTCGGGACCCTGTTCGAAGACGTACTTCACGCCGAGGCCGCGCGCCCCGATATACTTCTCCGCGTCTTCGTCGTCGATCGACTCGTAGTTCACCTCCCCATCGCTCAGATCGATACGTGCGACGTTGTCTTGGAATCCACCGAGTTCAGTCATCGTCGTTCACACTCGGTCTCTTCCCCCTGGAGTGTGTTAGTTGTTGCCACACATTCGTTACGAACGACCGAAAGTCGTGGAACGAGCAACAACGATCGGTTCCGAAATCAGACGCGATATTCGTTGAAACAAGTGAAAGACGGCGCCTCGAGTCGATGCAGACGGGAGTCGAGCGGGGGTCTTTTTTCGCCGTTCGGCGCGTAGTCGTCGGCGGTGAGTCACGGTGATCGACGTCCCCGACGCGTTCGCGCGACTCGAGCGACCGGAGTACACCGGCGAGAATCGGTGTCTCCCGTGCACGGTAGTGAACGTCGCGATCGCGTTCGTTCTCGCGGCCGGAATCGGCGTCGCGGGCTCCGCGCTCGTCGGCGCGCTCGCGTTCGCGTGCTGTCTGCTCCTCGTCTACCTCCGGGGCTATCTGATTCCGGGCACGCCGACGCTCACGCGGCGCTACCTCCCCGACCGGGTCCTCTCGTGGTTCGGCAAAGCCGACGCCCCGGAGCCCGAACGACGGCCGACGATCGAGACGGCCGACCTCGAGGCCGCCGTCGAGACCCTCTCGACGGCCGACGTAGTGCGCTCGACGGCGAACGGTGACGGGCTCCGCCTGACCGACGACTTCCGGGAGCGATGGACCGACCGCCTCCCGGCCGGCGGCGCGGTGGAATCGCTCGCGGACGCCGTTGCACCCCTCGTCGACGCCGACGAGATCGACTCGCACGGCGAGGCCGCCGTCGAACTCGACGGGACGAAGCGGCTCCGCTGGGAATCGGACGCGGCGCTCGCGGCCGACGTCGCCGCGGACCGAGAGCTCCGGACCCGCCTGGACGGCTGGGAGACGCTCGAGCCGGCGGATCGCCGCGACGTGCTCGCGGGGCTGCGACTCCTCCGGGAGCGCTGTCCCGCCTGCGACGGGCGTCTCGAGACGCGCCGCGAGCGCGTCGAACACTGCTGCCGACGGCCGCGAGTGGCCCTCGAGACCGACTGCGAGACCTGCGGGCGATCGATCGCCGCGCTCGCCGTCGGCGAGTCGAATCCGCTCCTCGAGTGGGTGCCGGCGGAGGACGCCGTCGCGTGACCGCCGGCGGCGACCCGGATCGGTTCCGACTCGAGAGGCGACTGATCTCGAGTGCCCGAGCTGACGGCGAGGAGCGACCGGCGACGGCCGACGGTCAGTCGTCGGCGGCCGGATCGGCCGTCTCGCCGAGCGGTTCGACCTCGACCTCGATCTCGGCGGCGGCGGCCTTGTACTCGGGGATCTTCGCCCGCTCGTCGAGGACGTGGTTGGTGAGTCGATTCGCGGAAGCGGCCGCGAAGTGCGGCGTCGTCCAGACGACGCCCTCCTTGGTGTCCTCGGTGACGTGGGCCTCGAGCGTGATTTCGCCGCGCCTGGACTGCAACCGGACGTACTCGCCGTCCTCGATCCCGTAGCGCTCGGCGTCGGCCGGATGGACGTCGACGAAGTTCTCCGGCGTCTGGCGGTTGAGCGTCGGCGATCGAGTGCTCATCGTCCCCGTGTTGTAGTGCTCCTCGAGGCGCGCGGTCGTGAGGATCAGCGGGTACTCGTCGTCCGGGGTTTCGGCGGGCGGGGTGTGCTGGACGCCCTCGATGTGGCCCAGCCCGCTCTCGGTCTCGAACTCCTCCTCGTAGAGGAACGGATCGCCCTCGTCGCCCGGCTCGTAGCAGGGCCAGTGGATCCCCTCCTCGCCGAGGCGGTCGTAGGTCATCCCGTGGTAGCTCGGGCAGACCTGCCGGAGTTCCTCGAAGACTTCTTCCGGGTCGTCGAAATCAAACAGGTCGTCGCCGTCGTCGAAGAGCCGCTTCCCGACCTCGGACAGGATCTCGAGATCGTGCTTCGTGTTCTCGTGAACCTTTTCGACGCCGCGCATGCGCTGAACGCGGCGGTCGGTGTTGGTGACGGTGCCGCCGCGTTCGGCCCACGTCGTCGCCGGCAGGAGCACGTCGGCGTACTCGGCGGTCTCGGTCGGGAAGATGTCCTGGACCACCACGAACTCGAGATCATCGAGACGCTCGGCGACGGCGTTGGCGTCGGGTTCGCTCATCACGGGGTTCTCGCCCATGACGTAGAGGCCCTTGATCTGGTCGCCCGCGGCGTAGGAGATCTCGACGTTCGTCAGCCCCGGCTCGTCCGGAATCTCGAAGCCCCAGACGTCCTCGACCGATTCGCGGGCCTCGTCGTCGTCGACTAGCTGGTAGCCCGGGAGGACGTTCGGCATCGCGCCGACGTCACAGGTCCCCTGGACGTTGTTCTGGCCGCGCAGCGGGTTGACGCCCGTCCCGGGCCGGCCGATGTTCCCGGTGATCAGCGCCAGGTTGATCTCGTTCTGGACGTTGTCGACGCCGCAGGCGTGCTGGCTCATCCCCATCCCGGTGAAAATGGCCGCGTTGTCCGCCGCGGCGTACTTTTCGGCGGCGCGTTCGATCTCCTCGATCGGGAGGCCACACTCCTCGGCTGCCGCCTCCTTATCGAACTCCTCGAGCGTTTCCCTCAGGTGGTCGAACCCTTCCGTGCGCTCTCCGACGAATTCCTCGTCGATCCAGCCGTCGTCGGGATTCTCCTCGTGGTGCTCGAGGATCGTCTTCAGAACGATATTCAACAGCGGGATGTCGGTGCCGGGGTTCAGTTGCAGGTGCTGGTGGCGCTCCGTCTCGTCGATTTGGAACGACCGCGTCGTCTTGTTCGCGTGCGGATCGACCTGGATCACGGTCGCGCCGTCTAAGACCGCCTGTCGGAAGTACTGGCTGTTGGCGATGGGGTGTTGCTCGCCGGGATTCGCCCCCTGGATCCAGAACAGGTCGCACTCCTCGCGGAGGTCGCGCATGCTGTTGGTCATCGCGCCGGCGCCCAGACTGGTCCGCAGCGCCCAGACCGTCGAGGCGTGGCACATCCGCGTGCAGTTGTCGACGTTGTTCGTCCCGTACCGGCGCGCGAGCTTCTGGAGGAGGTAGTTCTCCTCGTTCATCGTCTTCGAGGAGCCGAAAAAGCCCACGGCGTCCGGGCCGTACTCGGCGCGGATCCGCTCGAGTTCGTCGACGACGTACTCGTAGGCCTCCTCCCACGTGGCCTCGCGGAACTCGCCGTCCTCCTTGATCTGCGGTTCGGTGAGTCGGTCTTCGTGATCGATCACTTCCGTCGCCGCGCCGCCCTTGATGCAGATGCGGCCCTCGTTGACCGGCGCGTCGCCCCACGGCGTGAACTGGACGTCGCCGGGGTCGTCCCCCTGCTGAATCCGAATGCCACACCCGACGCCGCAGTACGGGCAGATCGTCTCGACCGGATCGTGGTGCTCTTGCTGATCGCTGGACATTGGTCTGTGTTGCTAGCTGTCGGCCTGCGGTTCGGTGCCACGTAGACTGACTCCGTCCGAATGCATGAGTCTTTCTAGCACATATCGCGAAAATCGGTACCAATTATCGGACGGGCGCGGCCCGTTTCGGACGAACACCAGGTCGACTCCGACGTCCATCGCCGTAGCGAGGCCAGAGGGGGAACGCTCACGGCCGCGCGTGGCAAACTGTATCACAGGAATGGGACTCACCCGATCGGTGCTCGAAGCGAACGCCGACGAGTACCGCGAGCGCGAACCCCTCTACTCCGTCGAACGGGAGTCGATCGAGACGCTTCCGGACGCGTTCGCCGCGGGCGAGTTCGGCCGTCGCGACGCCGAGTGGGTCGTCCAGTGGTACTACCGGCGCCTCCTCGGTGCGATCCCCGACGCCCGCCGTCGGGAGCGCGAGGAGCGGTTCGGGCGAAACGAGTTCGAGACCGTTCGAGACGCGATCACCGACGTCGCCGCGGCGACCGATCCCGCCGATCGGATCGGCCGACTGACCGCCCTCGAGGGCGTCGACGTCCCGGTCGCGTCGGCGTTCCTGTTCTTTGTCGATCCCCAGCAGTGCATCGTCGTCGGCGAACGCGAGTGGACCGCGCTCGCCGACTCGGGAGAGCTGTCCGAACCGTACCCCGAACCCCCGTCGGTCGCGGACTACGAGTCGTATCTCGAGCGCTGTCGCTCGCTCGGCGACCGATTCGACTGCGACATGTGGACGCTGTACCGCGCGCTCTGGCGGCTGTGGAAGGACCGGGACTGAGACTCGTCGGCGGTCAGCGGACGGAGAGGTCCGATCCCTCGCCCCGTTCGGTGAACTCGAGTTCGATCTCGAGTTCCCGCTCGCGCTTGCTCGCGAACTCGATCTCGACCTCGACCGGATCGCGGTACTCGAAGGGGATCTCCCACGTCGACCCCGCCACCGTCACCCGCGTGTCGGCCTCGAGCTGATCGGCGAGTTCCCGGAGGAACGCGGCCGTCTCCTGCCGCGAGAGGTACACCTCTCGTTCGAAGAACCCGTCGGTGATCGTCCGCCGGTCGCGGTCGCGATCCTCCGGGAGCGTGACTCGATCGGACATGGGATTTAGTACCACACTTACCGGCATAAACCTGCACCAACGTCCTTCGAATCCTGTATGTAGGGGGAGCGTACCGGCGAAATCCTTCTTGGGCCGGCGACCCACGTGACTCCATGTCCCTGATCGAGGTACTGGGCAACGGGACCCGACTCGAGATTCTGCGCGAACTCTCCCGGGGGCCGAAGTACGTCTCCGAACTCGCCGAGGCGGTCGGCATGGACGGGACGAGCGCCGTCCACCACCTCTCGACGCTCGAGGACGCCGATCTGGTCGAGTGGTACATGCGCGGTAACCGGAAGTACTACCGACTCACGCGTTCGCTCGAGTTGCGGATCGCGCCGCCGCCGGAGCGGACGTTCGTCCTGCAGGCCGACGAGATCGACGCGTCGGATCCGTCCGATCGGTGAGCGACCGACCGCGGTACGGTTCGCGCCCGCCGCCACAGCGGCAGCGGTCGCCGCTCGAGCAGCGACGTGAGGCGGTCGTTCGAGGCTCGTCCGGTCGATGCCTAACAGTCCCGCGTTCGATACTGTCGGCGGTGCCCGACCGGTCACTTAGTAGCGCACCCGTCGTGGTGGACGGTATCGTATGACAGTAAACGGCCCGATTCCCGTCACCGTCGTCACCGGCTACCTCGGGGCGGGAAAGACGACGCTGATCAATCACGTGCTGTCGAACCCGGGCGGACGGCGGGTGGCGGTGATCGTCAACGACATGGGAGAGATCAACGTCGACGCGGACCGCATCGCGCGAGAAACCGACGAGGAGGGAATCGTCGACCTCTCGAACGGCTGCATCTGCTGTCGGTTACGGGGGGATCTCCTCGAGGAAGCACGGCGGCTGGCGGAGCGCCGAACGTTCGACTACCTGCTGGTCGAGTCCTCGGGGATCAGCGAACCGATTCCCGTGGCGCAGGTGTTCACCGAGGGGACCGACGACAGCGACGTGGATCCGACGACCCTGTTTCGGCTGGACACGATGGTGACCGTCCTCGATACGTACGGGTTCTGGAAGGAGTTCGACGCCGGAGAGCGGCTTCCGGAGGGTGCGCAACCGGACGCCGACCGGCCGCTGAGCGAGGTCCTCGTCGAGGGGATCGAGTTCTGCGACGTCTTGCTGCTCAACAAGTCCGATATGGTCCCCGAGGACGTCCTCGAGGAGATCGACGCGGTCGTCGAGACCCTCCAGCCGCGTGCGAAACGGCTCCGAACGAGCTACTGCGAGGTCGATCCGGACGTCGTACTCGACACCGGCCGGTTCGACTTCGAGCGGGCGAAGCGCTCCCCGGGGTGGAAGCGCCACCTCCGCGGGGGTGAGGACGGGCACGATCACGACGCGGGGCGAACCGCCGCCGAGATGCACGGCGTTTCGTCGTTCGTCGTCCGGTTCGATCGACCGTTCCATCCGGAGCGACTCGCGGCCTGGCTCGAGGACTGGGACAGCGCGATCGTCCGCGCCAAGGGCGTCTGTTACGTCGCGAACCGGGAGCAGGTGATCGGCGTCAGTCAGGCCGGGCCGTCGGTCAGGGCCGGCCCGATCGGCGAGTGGCGGCCCGACGACGACCGTCGCACGCGGCTCGTGTTCATCGGCCGAGACATGAACGAGGAACGGATTCGCGAGGAACTCGAGGCGTGTCTGGTCGACGGCGACGACCCGGAGGGGACGGCAGCGACGGCCGACCCGTTCCCGCTGTAGTTGCCCGCGATCGAGTTCTCACAGCTCCAACTCGTCGCTGAGTTCCTCCCAGGACTCGTGAAAGCCGTGGGTCGACCGGTCCGTCGTCCGATCGGGGACGGCGTTCTGATAGACGTCGTCGTACTCGAGCAGCCGCGTCCAGCCGTCGTGGAGGGAGTAGCTGCAGTACTGGCACATGCGTCGAGCTACGCCGGTCGACGACATACCCGTTTTGCCGCACGCGGCGCTCGAGCCGGTCGCAAGCGACAGAGCGAAGCGACGGCGGCATCGGCGAGAGTGATCGTCGAACGGGCCAGAAGACCGATACCGGCGCGAGGACGCGACGATGAGCGCGAAACGACGGGGCGGATACGTTCGTAGCGCGACCGACGCGGTCGAACGGGAGTGCGATCGCTGCGAGTGGCGCGCGGTCGCGGACGCCTATCCGGAACTGATCGAGCGGTATCAGGATCACCTCCGCGAGGAACACCCGACGGCGTGGCTGCGAAGCTAACGTCGGACTCGCTCGCGACTCCCGTCGCGGACCCGGTCCGATCGGTCGCTTCGAAACGACCGCTAGACCGGGACCGCCGGCGAGACGGCTACGGCTCGAGTAAGACCTTGATGACGCCCTCCTCGCGCTCGTCGAACTTCTCGTACATCTCGGGAGCGCGCTCCAGGTCGACGCGGTGGGAGACGACCCAGCTGGGGTCGGCCCGCCCCTCGATGATCATGTCCCGGAGCTGCCGGTTGTACGCCTTGACGTTGGTCTGGCCGGTACCCAGCTTCTGGCCCTTCTCGAAGAGTTTCCCGAAGTCGATCCCGAGTCGTCCCTGGGCCGCCATCTCGTCGGGCGCGCCGGGATCCGACGGGACGTACAGCCCCGGAATGCCGAGCTCTCCGGTCGGGCGGACGGTCTGGATGAGCTGGTTGATCACGACCGCCGGGTTCTCTCGGGCCGGGTCATAGGCGTCGTCGGTCGGATCCGTCTCGGGGTCGATCGCCTGATACCCCACGGCGTCGACGCCGGTGTCGACCCCGCCGCCGTGCAGGTCCTTGATCTGTTCGACGGGATCGCTCTCCTCGAAATTGATCGGGCGAGCGTCGCAGTGGTCCTCGGCCAGGTCGAGGCGGCTCTCGACGCGGTCGACGACGTAGATCTCCGAGGCGCCCTGGATCTTGGCGCTGTAGGCGGCCATCAGGCCGACGGGACCGGCCCCGAAGATCGCGATCGATTCGCCGGGTTGCAGGTTCGCGAGTCGGGTGCCGTGCCACCCCGTCGGGAAGATGTCCGCGAGGAGCGCGAAGGCGTCCTCGTGTTCGTCGCCCTCCGGCAGTTTCAGCGCGTTAAAGTCGGCGTAGGGGACCCGGAGTTTCTCCGCCTGTCCGCCCTTGTACGGTCCCATCGCGACGTAGCCGTACGCGCCCCCGGCGAAGCCGGGATTGACGTTGGTACAGAACCCGGTATACCCGTTCTCGCAGTTGCGGCAGAACCCGCAAGCGACGTTGAACGGCATCACGACGCGGTCGCCCTCCTCGAGCGACGTGACGGCGTCGCCGGTCTCGATCACGTTGCCCATGTTCTCGTGACCGAAGACGATCCCCGGATCGGCCGAGGTCCGCCCCTCGTACATGTGGAGGTCCGACCCACAGATGCACGTCGTCGTGATATCGACGATGACGTCGTTCTCGTGTTCGATTTCGGGCTCGTCGACCGACTCGACGGCTACCTCCTGCGGTCCCTGATAGACGACGGCGTCCATTGACATTAGTTATCAAACCTCGATGAACGGACGACGAACTCCGTTGTAAACCTTCGCGTGGTCGCTGCGCTCGAGGACGATCGTTTAACGCCCGTTCGTTCCGAGGAGAAGACGTACCGGCACGAACGATTCTGGGTTCGGCCGGAGCGTCCGATCGACCGTCCAGTCTCGTTCGCCGGCGGCGCGCGACTACCGTCACGAGACGGTCCCGCATCTCGCCAGGGGAACCGGACAACTGCCGGCGAGAGCGACAGTCCAGCCGGTTGATCCCACACCCATCACTGATAGTATATAATCGAATTTTCGCAGAAGGCATTTATCACCCTCCGTGGTGTGGGACTCTGCCGCATGGTCAATTCAGTACAGCTCGACACGGCGAAGGAGGTCATCGACGCGGCAGAGCAGCGAGCCGAAGAGATAGACAATCCGATGGTGATCGCGGTCGCGAACTCGGAGGGCAACCTCGTCGCCCAACACCGGATGGACGGCGCGTGGCTCGCGTCGATCGATATTTCGCGGAACAAGGCCTACACGGCGGCCGCGCTGGACATGCCGACGCACGAACTGGCCGATCCGACCCGGCCGGGCGAATCGCTGTACGGCCTGCAGAATACCAACCAGGGACGGATGGTCATTTTCGGCGGCGGATACCCGCTGATGCGAGACGGCGACGTCGTCGGGGCGATCGGCGTCAGCGGCGGCGCGGTCGAGCAGGACATGGACGTCGCGGAGTCGGGGGTCGACCGCTTCGAAGAGAACTCTCCGTAACGAGTCACGGCGTTCGGCGTTCGTCGCGCGCCGACCCGGACGGCGGATTTCAGGTCGGAAACGGACCACACTAGCTCCACCGGCGTCGTTGCGGTTCACTCGACGGCCGGCGGTTCGTCCGTCCCGACGATCGCACCGCCGGCCGATCCGCGACGCGTGTATAGATTTCCAACGGAATTCCCTCTCCGGGTTGTTAGTTATATGTTGGCAGCTAGCATGCAGTAGGCCATGGTCGAAGACCTCCTCGAGAGCGCCATCGAGGGACAGGGACCGTGGTTCGCGTACGTCGTTCTCGTCGTCGGGGCGGTCGTGCTCACCTACAGCGTCGAGAAACTCATCAGCTATCTCACCCGGGCCGCGATCGGTCTCGGCGTCTCGATCTTCACGCTCGCGATCATCTTCACGGGCTTCGAGTTCGACGACACCGTCGTCGCACTGGTGTTCGGCGCGGGCGGTCTCGAGCGCGTCGCGCTCGGCACGGCGTTCGGAACCGCGCTCGCGATCACCGGGATCACGCTGGCGGTCGCGGCGATCGTTCGGCCGTTTCCCGTCGAGGTGCCCCGGGATTACCTGGCGCTGTTCGTCCTCTCGCCGTTTCTCCTGGTTCCGTTCGTCCTCGCGGGCACGCTCGGCGCCGTCCACGGTCTCGTCCTCGTGGCGGCGTTCGTCGCCCTCCTCGGCTACGTCGTCGGCCGGGAGTACCAGCGCGACGTGCCGGTGTTCAGGGACTCGGAGATCGCGGAACGCATCGAGGCCGACGGCGGCGTGCCGATCGACCGACTCGACCTCGCGAACATCGACCGCGGAACGGTTCTCGAGGAGATTCCCGAGGACCGGTTCGTCACCGGATCGCGCCACGAGGGGGCGTTCTGGCTCGGCCTGTCGCTGCTCGCGCTCGTCGGAGTCGCCGCGGGCGCGCTCCTGCTCGAGGCGGGGTCGGAAGCGATCGTCGAGTCGTGGGGAATCGAGGAGACCGTCTTCGGCGCGACCGTCCTCACGCTGGTCCTGACGTTCGAGAACCTGCTGCTGACGATCGAACCGGTCCGCCGGGGGATCCCGGAGATCGGGATCGGTCACGTCGTCGGCAGCGTCATGTTCTCCGTCACGGCGAACGTCGGCGTCATCGCGCTCGTCGCGGACGTGGCGATTCCGCCGTCCGTGCTCGTCTTTCACCTCCCCGCGGTGATCGGCCTGACCGCCGTCGCCGCCGCCGCCATCGCCACCGGACGACTCCGGCGGCGACACGGCTTCGTCCTCGCCGGACTGTACGCCGCCTACTGGCTCCTCGCGCTCTTCGTCTTCGGCGGCGTTCCGATCCCGGACTGACGCCCCGATCGCCGCCGTCGACCCGACCGGTCGACGGGGATCGATCGCGAGAACCGATCCGACGCCCGGAATTAAGTGCCGCGCCGTCGTTTCGGCGTGCGTATGAGCGCCGCGGAGCTCGTCGGTCTCGCCGCCCTGTTCCTGACGGGCGTCGTCCTCGTGATCTGGTGCGTCGAGGTCTTCATCGAGGCCGTCGCCCGGAGCGCCGTCTCGCTCGGTATCTCCGGCTTTTTCCTCGCGGTCCTCCTCGCCGGGATCGACCTCGAGAACGCGATCCTCGGTGTCACGGCGGCGTTCGTCGACCTCCCGACCCTCGCGCTCGGGACGGTGTTCGGCGAGTCGCTGTTCGTCCTCGCGGTCGCCGTCGGCGTCGCGGGGCTGGCCGTCCCCTTTCGGATGGCCGTCCCGCGGATCTACCTGCTGTTGCTCGTCCTCGTCCCCCTTCCGGCGTTCGCGCTCTCGCTCGACGGGACGCTCGACTGGACCGATGGCGCGATCCTGACGGTCCTGTTTATCCCGCTGCTCGCCGGCATCTTCTGGCGCGAGCGCCGCTCGGAGACGACGTTCCTGCTCTCGGGGGAGGTCGAGGAGGTCGTCGACCTCGAGGCGGACGCGGAGACGGCCGGAGCGGCGGGATCGACGGCGAACGCGGGCGCGGACGCGGAACCCAACGGGGGCGATCGAGCGCCCGCACCCGACCGCGACGCCGATCTCGATCTGGACCTCGACCTCGACGAGTTCGTCCCCGACCTCGAGGGGAAGAGCGGCCGGTTCAGCCTCGCCGTCGCCCTCCTCGCGATCGTCGGCATGACGGTCGGCTCCGGGCTCACGGTGGTGAGCGCCGAGGGGATCTTCGTGGCGCTGGGCGTCTCGGGGCTCGCGTTCGGCGCGACGGTGCTCTCATTCATCGCCTCGATCGAGGAGTTGGCGCTCACCGTCGAACCGGTCCGACGGGGCCGGGCCCACCTCGCCGTGGGGAACGTCGTCGGGAGCACGGTGTTCTACGTGACGGCCAACGTCGGAATCATCGCGCTGCTGCGCCCCGTCGATACCGCGGGCGCGGTGATGACGGTCCACTGGCCGTTTCTCGCCGCGTGCCTGCTCGTGGTCGCCGGACTGTTCGCTCGCGGTCGCGTGACGCGGGCGGGCGGCGCGGCGCTGATCGCGCTCTACGTCGGCTACTGGATCGCGAACTACGCGTGACGCGAGCGCGGCCGTTCGCTCGCGAATCCGCGGTCGTCGACGGCGCAACGGACCGCGCTCGAGCGGGTTCAGACCCGGCGGCGAACGCGCTACGCGGGTCGGAGCCGCACCGAAGAAAAGCGCCGGACGGAGAACCGGCGTCAGTCGTCGTCAGTCGTCTCGTTATCGGCCGTCTCGTTAGCGGGTCCGGCGATCGTCTCGTTATCGGCCTCGATCGTCGCGTTGTCGTCCGTCTCGTTACCGGCTCCGTCGATCGTCTCGTTGCCCGCCGCGTCGGCGGTTTCGTTGCCGTTCACGGTGGTCGTCTCGTTGCCGTCCGCCTCGGCCGGTTCGTCACCGGCGGGAGCCGCCTCGCCGTCGGCCGCGCCACCGATGGAGATCTCGCCGACCGCATCGAGTTGCGACTGGTCCAGGTAGACGCCCATCCGCTCGTCGGCGACGAATTCGACGGTCTGCGTGGCGCCTTCCTCGCTGGTGAACGGCGAGCGGACGTACGTGTTCCACTCGTTGGTGTCGCCGCCGCTGGCGATCACGAAGTTGTGGCCGGGGAGGGGTTCGAAGACCCGGTTCTCCCGCTCGGGCTGGAGGCGACCGATCCCGTTCTCCCACTCGATCGCGTAGGTCTCGTCCGCCTCGAGTTCGAGCGTCGGGTTCGCCTGGTCGGCGATCGCCTCGGGCTCCTGTCCGACCCACTGACCGTCCTCGAGACGCATCGAGAAGGTCTCGGTCGGTTCGCCCGGATCGACGGCGGGCAGCGTGACGGTGATCTCCTGATCCTCGCCGTCGATTTCGACCGTGTCGGTGACCCGCTCGTGACCGTAGGTCCAGACCTCGAGGTCGTACTCGCCGTCCTCGAGCATGTCGAAGCGGGCGATCGCCGGGGCGTCCTCGTCGGCCGGCGTCTCCTCCTCCAGCCCTTGCTCCTGAGCGCCGCCGGTGTCCGTTTCGTTCCCGCCCTGGTCGGTGGTTTCGTTCCCCTCGGGCACCGTCTCCGCTTGCTCGTCGTCGCCCGTCTGTTCACCCGGATCCGGTTCTTGCTCCTGTGACTCTTCGCCTTGCTCTCCCTGCTGATCCGGATCGGGACGGCCGGCGATGTCGGAGAAGGAGTGGTGATCCCCGACGAACACCTCGGCGCCGAGCGGATCGCCGTTCTCGTCCTCGACGCGGACGCTGAGTTCGTGGACCTCCCCCGGATCGACCAGTTCGATCGGACCGCGCATCTGGACCGGATGCGGGATGCAGTAGTACTGGGCCATTCCCTCTTCGGGAGTGATCGTGAGCGAGGTGGACTCGCCCTGTTCCTCCACGAACTCCGTCGCCTCGAGCACCTCGCCTTCCTCGTCGCCGACGGTGAAGTTGTGGTGCGACCCGTCGCCGTTCGTCCAGATGATCTCGTTCTCTACGCCTTCCATCAGTCGCAGCGGCGGGTTCGAAGCGCCGTCGATCTCCGCGGGCGCGACGCCGACCCAGCCGCCGACGATGCCGAGCAGCGAGAGCGATCGCCCCTCGACGTCGCCCTGCGCGGCCGGCAGCGGGTAATCGACGACGTCGCGGTAGGCCCCGGCACGGCCGGTGAGCGCGGCCGTCCCGGCCAGCGCCGCCGTTCCCTTCAGCACGCCGCGACGGGAAACGTCCTCGCGTGAGCGTTGTTCGTTTGTCATAGTTGTGTTCTGTGGGTTTCGTGGTGCTCGGTAGTCGATTCCGTCAGCCCTCCATCGAGAACACGGCGAGCGTGTCGCCGCGGGTCCCCTGTCGGAGCCAGCCGCTGCCGCCGACCTGCACGGCGACGTACTGCTTCTCCTCGCCGGGGTCGTACCAGCTCATCGGCGAGGCGCTGATCGGGACGTCGAACTCGTGCTCCCAGAGGCGCTCGCCGTTCTCGCCGTCGTAGGCGACGAGGTTGCCGTTCTGGGTGCCGTTGAAGACGAGCCCCGTGGCGGTCGACATCGAGCCGCCCCACATGTAGAACTCGTCCTCGCTCTCGATCCAGTCGCGCCAGACGCGCTCGCCCGTCGCCGGATCGACCGCGGCGAAGGCCGTGATCGACTCGTTCCACTCGTCGGGCATCTCGGAGGCCGGATCGTCCAGTCCCCCGCCCCAGTAGGGGTTGCCCTCGCTGTACTCCTCGTAGCGCCAGTAGAGGTCCTGCGGGAAGTTCTGGTGGACGACGTAGACGTAGCCGGTCTCGGGGTTGTACGACGGCGGCTGCCAGTCGTTGCCGCCCGGCGCCCCCGGAACGAACGGGATCCGCTCGTCAGCGCTGATGTGGGGGATCATCTCCCACATATTGATGTGCTGGCAGATCTCCTCGCTGCGCTCGTGGAGCTGGCCGGACTCGGCGTCCATCATGTAGACCCAGCCGGTCTTATCGGAGCCGACGACCATCTCCGACGGGCCGTCGTCGACGTCCACGTCGCGCAGCAGCACTCGCGGTGCGACCGCGTCGTAGTCCCAGACGTCGTGGGGACTGCTCTGGAAGCCCCACTGGAACTCGCCGCTCTCCAAGTCCAGCGCGATCGTGCCGCAGGTCGGGAAGTTCGGCCCCGGCCGCACCGTTCCGTCGAAGTCCGGGCCGGGATTCGCGACCGCCGTGTAGAGGACTCCCCGTTCTTCGTCGATCGTCGGCGTCATCCAGGTCGTCCCGCAGCCGTGTTCCCGGCTCGCGCCGACCCACTCGTTCTCGGGGAGCGTGTCGGTCTGCCACTGGATCTCGCCGCTCTCCGCGTCGATCGCGGCCTCGAATCCGAGGACCCCGTATTCGCCGCCGGCGCTACCCGTGTAGATCGTCCCGTCGTGGATCACGGGCGCCCACGTCGCGGAGTAGCCGACCTCGTGATCGGCGGTGCTCGTGTACCACTCCTCTTCGCCGGTGTACCGGTTCAGCGCGACGACGCCCGAGTCGAGCGTCGTCATGTACACCTTGTCGCCCCAGACGGCGGCGCCGCGGTTGTTGTCGTCACAGCAGAGTTCGACGCCCATCGGGACCGCGTAGGTGTAGCTCCAGAGGACCTCCCCCTCGCGGGGGTCGATCGCCTTCATGTGATTCGGCCCGTTGGTCTGGTACATGACCGGCGGGTCGCCCGGGATCACGATCGGCGTCCCCTCCATGCTCGAGCCCGTGCCGACGGACAGCTCGTACTCGAGCTCGAGGTCGGAGACGGTGTCGGGCGTGATGAGATCGGCGGTCGTGACCCGGTGCTGTTCGTAGTTGCCGCCGTACATCAGCCACGATTCCGGATTCTCGCCCGAGTTGCTCAGCATCTCCTGATCGACGTCGACCTCCGGGATTCGGTCGCTGTCGTGTTGCTGTGTGATCGATTCCTCCGGCCCACCGACCAGCGTATAGCCGTCCTCGATCTCTACCAGTTCGATGTCGCGTGCGGCCTGAACGGCCCTGTCGTTGCGAAGTGCCATGCGGAATCACCTCAGTTTACTCGGCGCGCGCATCTCGTCCGTGATGTAGAAGACGGCGTGGAGCAGTTCCTCCTGACCGACGATCTGGACGGCCGTGCCCGCGGTGAGCGCGGCGGTCACCTGCTCGTCCGTGAGCTGTCCGTCGGCGGCGACGTCGTGGAGGGCCGTCGCGGTGACGTAGAGCCCGCCCAGCATCGCCTTCACGTACCACGCCGCGTCGTCGAGGATCTCCTCGGTGACGAGCACCTCGTTCTGCCAGAGGTGTCTGTCGAGACCGCGGATCCACAGCAGCGCTCCGCCCGTCGCCCGCTGGTGTAACGGGGGTACGGTCGACGTCTCGAACTCGACGTCGTCCGGGATCTGATTCGACGGGACCCACCGAGAGAGCCGTTCGCTGTCGTTGGCGACGGCGGAAAGCAGCGCCGTCTTCTCGCCCTCGTCGAAGCCGACGTCGTCGAGCGCCGACGAGAGCGGTTCCGTCAGGACCAGCTCGCGCGCCGTGGTCTCGACGTGCTCGGCGGTGAACCGCGGCAGGGTCTCGTCGAGGCGCTCGAAGAAGTCCGCCTCGAGCAGGTGGTCGTAGAAGCGCCAACCGGGTTCGGCGACCTCCGTATACAGTCCCTCGGGCCCGTCCGGAACGCCCGCCTCGCGGACGTCCGGCAAGCGACCGATTTCGGCCGCGATTCGCTCGCGCTCGCGCTCGAGCAGGTCGGGATCGAGCCGGTCACCGAGGTCGGCCCGGATCGTCGCCCCGCTCGAGGCGAACGTCGAATCGGACCGCGGTTCGACCCGCCCCGCGAGGGTCGTCCACGTTACGTCCTCCTCACCCGCCGTATCGACGCCGAGCACCGTCGCCAGATCGCCTCGTTCCGCGAGTTTCGTGTTCGACGCAGTCGGTGTCTGACTCATGTTACCACTACACGTAGATGACCACCACGTGTTTGGATAATACTTATCAATGGAATCGGCATCAAAATATAATATCTAAACTAATATGGAGACGGCAGAAATGAATATCTAATTGAATGCGGTATTCTGTAAGGTGACCTAACCTCACGGAGGTCAGTCACTGGCGGTGCATCCGAACGCACACCCGGCGCGCCGACGGCGCCGCGTTCGGTTTCGCTTCCCGCGCGTAGTGCTAGCCTTATGCAGTAGGGAGTGGATAGATACCACACCCCAATGCGAACGCGTTCCGTCTGGGTACTCGACGACGAGGACGATCCGATCGTCGACAGCATCGCAGCCGGGCTCGGGCGAACGCCGGCCCGAATCCTCGCGTATCTGCTCTTGCGGGCCGAACGCGAGACCGATCCGACCACGAACGTTCACCTGCAGATCGGCACCGGGACGAACCGAACGACGATCAGCGAGGCGATGGCGCGACTCGAGTCCCGCGACCTGGTCGAACGGACGACCGTCAGCGCGGCCGCGTCCGGCGGTCGACCGCGGACCGCGTGGCGACCGATCGCTGACGTCGAGCAGACGATCGAAGCGACCTACGAGAGTCACGCCCGGGCGCTGCTCGAACTCGCCGAGAGCGTCCGCGGCGGCGCGGCGACGGAACCGCGGGCCGAGGCGGCGGCGCCGTCGCACTCGCCGATCGAGTTCGCGCTGAACTGGCGGCCGAACGCCCTCCACGTCCCGATCTACGCGGCGGCCGAGTGGTACGACGCGTTCGGGGTCGACGTCCGGATCGATCACCGCGACGGCTCCCGGCGAGCGCTCGAGCGGGTGCGTTCGGGCGAGGCCGACCTCGCCGTCGTCGGCGCCGCGACGGTCGTCCGCGCCCGCGCGGCCGGCGAGCCGATCGTTCCGGTCGCGCTCTGCTACCAGCGGGCGATGACCGTCCTCTACACCGTCCGCGAGACGTTCGGCGAGCCGCTGCGGAGCGTCGACCAGCTCGAGGGCCGACGGGTCGGCATGCCGCCGAACGCCGAGACGCGCCTGCTCGGACGACTCTTCCTCTCGCAGATCGCGGTCGACGAGGACGTCACCGTCGTCGATACGAACGGCGAGGAGCGCGACGCCCTCCGTCGGGGCGAGGCCGACGTCGTGACCGGCTCGATCGCCGATCCGCGAGAGCTCGAGCGAGAGGGAGCGACCGTCGACGTGCTCCCGATCACCGATCACTTCCCGATCTACGGGCCGACGATCGTCGTCCGCGAGCGGACGCTCGACGAGCGGACGCGGGAGATCGCGAACGTCCTCGCGGGGACGACCGGCGGCTGGGCCGCGGCGCGTCGCGATCCCGGCCCGGCGGCCGAGCGGATCGCGGCGGAGAGCGACGATCCGCCGGAGCGAATCCGGCGAACGTTCGCTCGCGCGGCGTCCGACTTCGGCACCGGCGACGTCGTCCGCGACCGCGGCTGGGGCTGGCACCGAGCCGAGATGTGGGACCGCCTCCGAACGGCCTTAGCGCAGGGTTCGCTGCTCGGTGATGGCGCGTGATCGACCTCGCAGACGTCACGGTTCGATTCGACGACGTCACCGCGATCGAAGACGTCGACCTCCGGATCGACGACGGCGAGTTCGTCACGGTCGTCGGCCCGTCGGGCTGCGGGAAGACGACGCTGCTGCGGACGATCGGCGGCCTCCAGGAGCCGACGACCGGCCGCGTGCGCATCGACGGGAAGCCGCCCGCGGCCGCACAGGCCGGTGCCGACCTCGGCTTCGTCTTCCAGCGCCACACCCTCTTCCAGTGGAAAACGGCGCTCGAGAACGTCACCTTTCTCCGGCGACTGGCCGGCGGGGAGCCGAACGAGGCCGATGCGCGTGCGTTGCTCGAGACGATGGGACTCGAGGGGTTCGCGGACGCGCGGCCGGGTGAACTCTCCGGCGGCATGCGACAGCGGGTCGCGATCGCTCGCGCGCTCCATCTCGGCGCGGACGTGCTCCTGATGGACGAGCCGTTCGGCGAACTCGACGAGATCACGCGCGACGAGCTCGGCGTCGAGATCCGGGACGTCTGGCGCCGCGAGCGGAAGACGGTCGTCTTCGTCACCCACAGCGTCCCCGAGGCGGTGTTCCTCGCGGATCGCTGTCTCGTCGTCTGCGGGCGACCGGGCCGGATCGAGGCCGCCTACGAGATCGACCTGCCCGAACCGCGGGACGCGGACGTCTTCGGTTCGCGAGCGTTTCAGGAACAGGTGGCGACCGTCCGACGGACGCTCCACGAGGCCCACGACCGAGACCGAGACCGGGAGCGGGATCGGGGGCGAGACCGATGACGACGCGAATACGGACGCTCGCGGGCGACGTCTTCTTCCCGACCGCCGCGCTGGCCGTCGCCGCGCTGTGCTGGTGGGCGGTGACGGTCGTCGGCGACGTGCCGGCGTTCGTCCTGCCCGCGCCCGGCGCCGTCGTCGCCCGACTGGTCGGGAACCCGACGCTGTACGTCCACAACGCGTGGTACACCCTCGAGAAAGTCCTCTACGGCGGCAGCGTCGGGATCGCCGCCGGCTTCCTGCTGGCGGTACTGGTCGCCTACCTCCCCTGGTTCCGGACCGCCGTCTACCCCTATCTGGTGACCGTCAGGGTCCTGCCGAAGATCGCCGTCGCGCCGCTGCTGTTGATCTACCTCGGGACGGGGACGGAGACCGCCGTCGTCTTCGTCGCGCTCATCACCTTCTTCCCGCTCGTGCTGAGCACCGCCGCCGGCCTCGAGCGCGCGCCGTCGGCCCACCGGGACCTGCTGCGATCGGTCGACGCCGGCCCGCTCGAGCGGATCGTCTACGTCGACCTCCCCTACGCGCTGCCGGACGTCTTCGCGGGGCTCAAGCAGTCGGTGACCCTCGCGGTGGTGGGCGCGGTCGTCGCGGAGTGGGTGATCGCGGACCGCGGACTGGGCTTTCTGATCCTGATGGGCTCGGAGAACGTCCGTCCGGACGTGATGCTCGCGGCGCTCGCGGTGTTGCTGGCGCTGGGGCTAGCGCTGTACGGGACGGTCGTGCTCGTTCAGCGCGGTGTGAAGCGGTAGCTGGGGCTCGAGGCGGCGGGTTGATTACGGCGAGTAGCCCTCGGTGGTCGTTTTCTTTCTCGTCACTCGCGAATCCCACGATGAGTGCGGTCGAGACGTTACCGAAGGAGGGAGGCACCGAAACCCCCGATCGCAGTCACTAACTCCGTGCTGCATACAGAGGACGGATTCAGCAAAGTGACTTCGTTCGTTTCAAGCGAGTTGGGTTGGCTTTTCCGAGCAGTGGTTTTACGAACTGAATTATAATCAATGCAGAATCATTCGAAGTTCGGGATAGTAAATACGATATATGTATGACAGGTATATGTAGCTCGTTGACGTGTATTCTATCCCTCGCTGAGAACTCAGCGACGGGGAGCGAGAGAGAAAGACCATGAGCAATAGAACTACTTCGGGAGAGAGTATCCTGCGCCGAACGGTACTGAAAGCCAGCGCGGTCACGATGAGCGCACTCGGACTGATGACGACCGCTAGCGGGCGCGAGGAGGAAAACCAGACGACCGAAGAGGAACCGAGAGAATCCGCGGGTCCGAAGGGGTACTTTATCGGTCTTAATCAGGTAACGGACACGGATCGCTTTCTCAATGAATACATACCGATCGCTAGTGAAACGGTGGATGAGTATGGCGGCGAGACACTGGTCTTTTCGGTCGATGAGGTCGACGTACTCGAAGGCGAGTGGGAGTACAACGTAACGGTCGTTCTGGAATTCCCCTCCGTCGAGGAAGCGCAGAACTGGTTTACCGACGAAACCTATCAAGAGGCAGCAGAAATCGCTGAGGAGAGTACTGAATACAGGGATCTAGTCGTCACTTCCGAATTCGCCGAGTGATCAACAGCGAAGCGTGCTGCAGATGCGCTCTCTATTCAGCACCGCTCTGCAACGGGTCCCGTCTCTGATAGACGAGGGGCGTTAAATCCGCGGCTACACTGAGAAGTGCGGGCGTTCCGTGCAGATGCGTCTTCGAATGCACCGTTCACGACTGTCGTTCGGAACGCGACCATAGCAGCCGCTCGAGCGCCACCGGCACCAGATAGAACCCGACGCCCAGCGCCGAGAGGACGACCAGCGCGGCGTAGGTCTCGGCCGTCTCGAGGTACGTCGCCGTGTCGAACACCCGGTATCCCAGTCCGGCCCGGAGCGTGACGAACTCGGCGACGACCGCACCGATGACCGACAGCGTGGCCGCAATTTTGAACCCGGCGACGACGCTCGGCGCGGCGGCCGGCACGCGGACGAACAGGAAGGTCTCGAGCCGCGACGCGCCCACGGAGTCGGCGAGGTCGAGGTACGCCGCCGGCGTCTCCCGCAGTCCGTCGAGCGCGGCGACGGTCATCGGGAAGACGGTCAGCGTCGCGACGAGCAGCGCCCGCGCCGGGATTCCGCGGCCGAACCAGAGGAACAGCAGCGGCGCGACGGCGATCAGCGGCGCGATCCGTAAGGCGACGACGTAGGGCACCAGCGTCCGCGTCGCCGTCCGCGAGTAGGTCATCGCGAACGCGAGCGCGAAGCCGACGGCGCCGCCGGCGAGCAGTCCCGTCGCGGCGGTGACGCCCGTCACGACCGCATCGCCGAGCAGGGTCGGATACGTCTCGAGCAGCGCCGTCGCGACGTCGGTCGGCGACGGGAGCAGCAGCGTCGGGAGCCCGGTGACGACGACGGCCGCCTGCCACGCGGCGAGCAGCGCGACGAGGACGAGCGCCGGCGGCCCGACGCGTTCCCCGACGGGCGCGACGCGATCGCGGACGGATCGCGGGCTTCCGATCGACGGCGTCCGGACCGGGCGACGGTTCGTATCGGTCCGTTCGTCGGGCATCGCTCCCGCTCTCGATCCGTCCCCCTCGGGCATCGACTCGGTCCCGCCGTCGGCCAGTGACTCCGTACGTCGATCGGTCATCGATCTCGCTCCCTTCTCGACAACGGTTCGCTGGCGCTCCGTCGGCGCCGTCGAATCCGCCGTCCCTCGGTCGGCCGCCGGTTCGCGGCGGGCCTCGAGGCTCGCGGGCGGTTACGACTCGACTCGTGCCGCGTAGTCGGCGATGTGTTCGGACTCATCGTCGAGGTAGTCGTTCGTCCACACCGTTTCGGGATCGACGTCGTCCTCGAAGACGTCGGCCGCCGCGAGCGTCTCGTAGGTCTCCGTCCACGGTCCCGATTCGCTGTACCCCCAGCCGCGCTCGCGGACGGTCTCCGAGAACATGTACTCGGCGTGCATCCGGTCCCACTTGTCGGCCTGGTTCTCGCGGACCTCCTCGAGTTCGGGCTGGGCGTCGACGAGGAGGGCGATCGCGTCAGTGGGGTTGGTGCTCGCCCAGACGGCGCCTCTCGCGGTCGCGCGGAGAAACGAGCGGACGGTCGCCTCGTTTTCGGCGGCGAAGTCCGCGTCGGTCGCCAGAAGGTGACCGTACGAGCGGATCGTCTCGTCGATCGAGAGCACGTCGACGGTCGCGCCCTGGTGCTCGGCGTCGACGACGTCGCCGAAGACGCCGCCGGCGGCGTCGAGGTCGCCCGCGAGCAACTGCTGGACGGTGTCGAAGCCGGCGTCGACGTACTCGACGCTCTCGAGGACGCCGTGGTGCTCGAGGTACGCCTCGGTCATCTGGCGGACCATGCCGGGACCGCTGCCGACGGTCGCGCCCTCGAGTTGCTCGGGGTCGGTTAGCTCGCCGAGTCCGTCGCGGGTCGCGAAGACCACGTTCGGGTTGCGCTGCATGACGACCGCGACGCAGCGCGGCGAGAGCCCGCGGCTGTTGACGTTCAGCAGTTGATCGGCGCTCGTGATCGCGAACTCGACGTTCCCCAGTCCGGCCTGGTTCGCGGCGAAGTCCGAGCCGTCCCCGCTCTCGATCGCGACGCTCTCGAACCCCTCGTCCGCGTAAAATCCGTTCTCACGGGCCGCGACGTAGGGCGCGTGCAGCCCGCTGATCCGCCAGTTGAGCAGCAGCGAGACGTCGGTGACGGCGGGCTCGCCGTCGGCGGTTTCGCCCGAGTCGCTCCCACCCGGACCGCCGAGACAACCTGCGACGGTCGCAGTCACGCCTCCCGTAACGGCGAGGAACCGGCGGCGATCGCAGCACGTGTTTGTCATTATCTCCCACAACAGGTGCTAACCACGAACCTCGGAATAAAGGATTTGTACGTTCCGTTAAGTAGTCCGTTTCCGGTGACCGTCTCGAGGCGATGCCCGCCGGCGGTCCGGCCGACGGGAGCCGACGGCGGCGGGCTACCCGTCGTTCCCGATTCGCGGCGTCGCGACGAGCACGAGATAGGGATCCCCGGTATCGCGTTCGAGTCGCTCGAGCGACTCGATTCGGAAGCCCGCCGCGGTGACGCGGTCCGTCCAGTAGGGCTCGGGGCGACGGGAAACGCCGTCGGGAGTCAGCGGCAACTCGAGAATCCCGAGCGTTCCGTCGGGTTCGCACACGCGGCGGATCTCGCGCAGCGTTCGATCCGCGGCCGTCGCCTCGAGATCGTGGAGGACGCGGCAAGCGGTGACGACGTCGATCGAGCCGTCGGCGAACGGCAGCGCCGCCGCGTCGCCGGCGACCGGCGACACCGCGAGGCCGGCGCGGGATCCGTTCCGGCGGGCGAGCGCGGGGCCGTTCCCGAGGATGATCCGATCGTCGAAGACGTCGAACCCGATCACGTCCGCGTCGGGCGAGACGGACGGTGCGAGACCCACGAGCGACCGGCCGGTGCCACAGCCGACGTCGAGCACCCGATCGGCGTCGGCGAGCGGGAGGCGGGCCGCCAGCGCGTCGTACTTGGCTCGCTCGAGCGCCCACGGTGGCGGCGACAGGAGGCGTCGCAGCACGCGAACGGCGTAAACGGCCGCACCGATCGTCGCCCCGGTCGCGGCCAGCCGAGCTCGAGCGTCGTTCGTCCGCCGTCGAACGGCGACGCCGATGACGGCGGCGACGAGCGCGACGGCTATCGAACGGACCCGTCGTCGCCAGTGATAGACGCCGAAGTTGTATCGCGAGGCCATCGTCCGAACCGCTGCCGCCGAAAAGCCGTCGTCCGAACGACCCGACGACCGGGCCGACCGGCTTGCGTCGGCGGTCAGTCGTCGGCCGGGGCCGCCGAGTCGCCCGCGGAGACGCCCGTTCCGGGGCCGATGTCGATGCCGAGGTCGTCGAGTTTCTCGTCGGGGACGACGCCGTCGACCCAGCCGCGGTGGTCGTAGTACTCTTCTTTCATCTCCTCGAGTTCGCAGTACTCGCCCTCCGAGGCGCCCTGGCCGGGGATGCCGTCCTCGAGGAAGCGCTCGGGCAGCGAGTCGTCGCTGCCGTCGAAGCCGACGAGGTTGTTGTAGTACCGCTCTAAGTTGTAGATCCGTTCCCCGGCCTCGAGCAGTTCGTCCTCGGTGACGTCGCGGCCGGTCATCCCGTTGTATTGAGTGACGTACTCCTCGATGCCCTCGGCGAAGGCGTTGAACTTGCAGATGTCGAAGCTGTCCGAGATGGCGTGCAGGTCCTGGAACTGGGCGGTGAGTTCGCCCTTACCCTCGTACTCGTAGGGGTCGACCTTCTCGGGGATCCCGAGGATTTCGGCGGCCGGCGTGTACCCGCGCAGGTGGCAGGCCCCGCGGTTCGAGGTGGCGTAGCCGATGCCCATCCCCTTCATGCAGCGGGGGTCGTAGGCGGCGATGGTCTGGCCCTTGACCGCGAGCGAGTTCTCGTGGGCGTCCTTGCGGTCGGCGACGCGCTTCGGGCCCTCGGCCAGCAGGTCCGCGAGGTCGTCCTCGCGGCGGGCGATGCGCTCGATCATCTCGATCATCGTCTCGGAGTCGCCCCAGTCGAGCCCGCCTTCGTCCTCGAGTTTGCCCTCCTCGGTCATCTCCATGGCCATCGCGAGCATGTTCCCGGTGTCGATGGTGTCGACGCCCATGTCGTTACACCGGTCGATCATGAGGGCGATGTCGTCGCGCTCGGTGTGCCCGGAGTTCGGGCCGAGCGCGTAGGCCGACTCGTACTCGTAGGACTCGGTGCGGACGTTCATCTCCTCGCCCTTGTGCATCGCCGTGACCTCGACTTCCTTCTTGCAGGCGACCGGACAGGAGTGACAGGTCGGCTCGTCGACGAGGATGTTCTCGCGGACGTTCTCGCCGGAGACGCGCTCGGCGTCGATGTCGACGCCCTCCGCGTCGCGCATGCTCTCGGTCGAGGTGTACCGGCCGTTCTTCGTCGGGAGCCCGTCCATCTCCTCGCCGATGTTCATCAGGACGTTGGTCCCGTACATCGAGAGGCCGCCCTCGTTGGGCGCGGTGACCTCCGACTCCTGGATGGCCTGCATGGCCTGCTGGTGGCCCTCCATGAACGTCTCCTTGTCCGCCGGTTTGGGCATCTTCGTCCCGGACTTGACGACGATCGCCTTGAGGTTCTTCGACCCCATGACGCAGCCGGTGCCGCCGCGGCCGGAGGCCCGGTCGTCCTCGTTCATGATGCAGGCGTACTTGACGCCGTTCTCGCCGCCGGGGCCGATCCCCATGATCGAGAGGTTCTTGCCGTAGGCGCCGTCGACCTCCTCCTCGATCGCGTCGCGCGTGTCGTGGAACCCTTCGCCCCAGAGGTGGGAGGCGTCCCGGAGTTCGACCTCGCCATCTTCGATGTAGGCGTAGACCGGCTCGTCGGCCTCGCCTTCGACCAGCAGGCCGTCGAAGCCGGCCCACTTCAGCCGGGCCCCCGACCAGCCGCCGTGATGGCTGTCCGTAACGGTGCCCGTCAGCGGCGACTTCGTGCAGACGGCGATCCGACCGCTCATCGTCGTCTGGGTCCCCGACAGCGGCCCGTTCATGAAGGCCAGCAGGTTGTCCGGCCCGAGCGGATCGACGTCGGGACCCTGTTCGAAGACGTACTTCACGCCGAGGCCGCGCGCCCCGATATACTTCCGCGCGTCCTCGTCGTCGATCGGCTCGTAGTCGACCGATCCCTCCGATAGATCGATGCGGGCGACGTGATCCTGAAATCCACCGATGTCAGTCATGATAACTCCACACCGTTCAATTAGTCGTCTACGGTGTTAGTCGTTCTCACCCCAATATAACCAGATTCGGTTACGTGCTCGATCGCGACGTCGCTCGAGCGGTCAGGAGCCGCCCGGACAATGCGCTTAACTACCGGATCGATCTCGATCGGCGGTTGCAAATACTGCGGCGTCGTAACTGACACTACTCGAGTCGACGGCCGGAGCCGCCGATTTCGCGGCGCCCGACGCTCGCTACAGGAGCAAGGAGACGATCGCGAGGATGATGAATATCAGCACGAAGATCCGCGCGACCTCCATGGAGATCCCCGCGACGCCGCGAGCGCCGACGGCGGCCGCGACGATCGCCAGGACGAAGAAGATCACTGCCCAGTACAGGAACCCGCCGCCAGCCTGCAGCGGTACCGACGTTACGAGGTGGAACATACGCCGGTCTATCACGAAGGGACAGATAAACCTCGGCGACCGTCCAACCGCTAGCGCCGGGCTACAGTCCGTTAAGACGGGCATTCAGCCCTGCAGTGTCAGCCCGAAGACTCAGTGTCTCCGAAGAACGCCCGACACAGCTTCGCTTCGGCCGTTCGGAGGTGTTCGTGGAACGTCGGCCGGGAGACGCCCATCGACTGGGCGAGATCCTCGCCCGTCGTCGGGCGGGGCCACTCGAAGTAGCCGCTCAGGTACGCCCGCTGCAGCGCGGCGAACTGGCGCTCGGTCAGGTCCCGCTCGAGGCGGGCCGCGAACTCCTGGCGGGTCTCGCCCTCGCGTTCGCGCTGCCGGAACGAGATGACGTCGGTGCCGCGGTAGCGGTCCTCGAGGGCCTCCACGATCGACCGGACGTTGGCCGAGCGCGGGATCTCGAGGGTGACGCGGGCCCGGCCGTCCTCGCTCTCGATCGACTGGAGGCGAACGCCCCGCTCGGAGAGCCAGCCGACGAGGTCGTCGCCGCCGGCGAGTTCGACCAGACACTCCCCCTCGCGCTCGAGGACGACCCGGCAGTCCAAGTCGGCGGCGTCGGCCGCCGCGACGAGGTCTGACGCGGTGGCCTCGGGGCCAGTAACGGTACACAGCGACGCGGTCTCGTCGTCGGTCCGGTGGACCGAGTGGCGGTACTCGAGTCGGCAGTCGGCCGCCGCGGTGAGCGCGACGGGCGCGACCGAGCGATCGGTCAGCGCGAGTTCGACGGCGACGACGGCGTCGGTCTCGAGCACGCGGCTGGTCTCGCGGGCGTTGACGCCGCTGGCGACCGCTCGGGCCAGCGCCGAGAGGATCACCCGCTCGCGCTCGTCGATCTCGCGGTCGCGGTCGGTGCGGACGGTGAGCACGCCGTACTCGATCCCGTTGTACGACAGGGGGAACGCGGCGCGAGTCCGTTCCTCGTGCGCGTCGGTCGTGGCGGCGCGCTCCTCCAGCGCCGCGGCGGCGGGGTGGTCGACGTCGATCGGCGGGCCGTCCGGATCGTCGCACGCGCCGGCGCTCGCTCGGACGTCGATCGACCCCGTCGCGGGGTTGCGCTCGCCGATCCACGCGCCGTCGTAGCCCGCCTCCGCGACGATCCGCTCGCAGACCGCGGCCTCGAGTTCCGAACGGTTCGTCGAGCTCGCGACGACGTCCGTGACGTCCTGGATCAGCCCCTCCACGCGCTCCAGGAGGTCGTCGAGCTCCTCGGTGCGGCGCTCGAGGGCGAGTTCGGCCTCCTTGCGCGCCGTGACGTCGTTCTGGAAGCCGACGTAGTTGGTGACCGTCCCGTCCGCGTCGCGGACGGGAGCGATCGTCACTTCGTTCCAGAACTCGGTGCCGTCCTTGCGGTAGTTCTTCAGTTCGACGGTGATCGGCCGCTCCTCGTCGATGGCCGCGGCCATCTCGGCGATGGCCACTTCCTGGGAGTCCTCGCCCTGCAGAAACCGGCAGTTCCGGCCGACGACCTCGTCGTAGCCGTAGCCGGTGATCTCCTGGTAGGCGTCGTTGACGTAGACGAGCGGGTTGTCCTCGCGGTCCGGGTCGGAGATGGTGATCCCCACCGGCGCCTCGTTGATCGCGCGGTCCTTGACGGTCCGGTCGCGCTCGCCCAGCGCCGCCCCGTCGGTCTCCCCCTCCGACTCGCCGGTTGCGGCGTCCTCCCGCCCGCGGTCGAACGTGATCGTGGCCACATCGGCGTCCCGGTGGACGCGCGCGTCGTACGGCTCGTCCTCGAGCGGGACCCGGCGGACCGTCCCGACGGTCGTCTCGTCGACGGCCGCCTCGAGTCGCGGCCACGACTCGAGCGCGCTCGCCGCGTCCCACTCGCCGGCCCCGCGTCCGCCCTCGGTCGACGGCAAGTCGAGCGCCGTCCGCGCCGCGTCGTTCGCGTACGTGATCGTCTCGTCGACGACGGCGACGACGGGGTCGACGACGGCCTCGAGTGCGGTGGCCGCGGGCGTGGCCCGGCCCTCGTCCTCCGCCGCATCGGCGTTCTCCATAGCCCTCCTTCGAGCGGCAACGCCGTAAGAACCGCGGTGGTCGGCCGGACGGTTCAACGGTCGGACTGGTACCCTAGATTGTTATGTGTTGCCATAGCATAGCTAGACACATGTCTACCTATCGATCACCCTTCGAACAACTCAAGGCGAAATTCGAGAAATCGGACCCCAAATGTCCGTCGTGTGGCTACGTCGATACCGACGGGAGCTGGCGCGTACAGACGACCGGGAGCCGCGTCACTTACCAGTTCGTCTGTCCGACCTGCGACGCCATCGAAACCCGTGAGATGCGGCTCGACTAAGACGGTCGGAGACGAACGGCTGTCGGCCCCGCTTCGAGGGAGTTCGAGTGACGTCACCGCATCTCGACGTGATAGCCCAGCCCGTTCCACACCCGCTACGTCGGGGTGAGGCCGATGACACGGAGCTTCATCGCCGAGATGACCATCTCCCACGCGGATCTCCCGTTGACGCCGACGATCCGAACCGTCGACGGCGTGGAAATAGCGGTGGAATCGGAACCGTTGACCTATCCCGATCAGTCCGGATCGATCCTCTTCTATTCGGTAACGAACTGCGACTTTCGAGCGTTCGACTCCGCGCTCGAGACCGATCACACGGTAGACGAATGGGAGGTGACGATGGATTTTCAAGACCACCGCGTCTACCAGATCTATCACACCCAAGAAGCGAAGTTCACGACCCCCGAAATCGCCGATCTCGGGTTACAGGTGCTCTCCAGTTGGACCGTCGGCCGAGGTTGGGAATTGCGATTACACGCGCCCGATCGAGAACGGCTCGGCGACTACTGGAAGTTCTGTCGCGAGGAGAATATTCAATTCGAACTCGAGAAGCTCTACAGCACCGGACCGCAAGCGAACGCGGCCTCCGGCGGTCACGCCGAGGTCTCTCTCACCGAACGCCAGCGAGAGGTCGCCCGTACCGCGACCCGAATGGGCTATTACGAACCAGAGGGCGCGAGTGCAGCCGAGGTCGCCGACGAACTCGATATCTCGCCGTCGACGCTGTCGACGCATCTGCGGCGGATCATGGCCAAAGTGTTCCGCCAACTGTTCGACGACTAACCGGCTCCGAACGGGCAGTCGATCTCCCTATCCGCCCCGATATAAATAGTGGAAGAATACGACGGTAGATACGAGGCCATCGAAAGAAACTATTCGGTAATGAGTAAACCAAGCCACTCCGCGGAGCTATCGAGCGAGACGCCGAGTCTGGCGATCGTCGAACGGGTCGCCGCGCTCGACGGAACGGATCCGCTATCGCTGCCGCCGCTGTACGACGCCGTCGATCCCGAAGCGCTGGATTCGCTCTTTCAGTCCTCGAGCACCGACGGCCCGCGGACCACGGGGTCGGTGCAGTTCACGTACTACGGCTACGACGTCCGCGTCGACGCGGACGGCGAGATCGCCGTCGAGTCCTAACCGCGTTCCGAAACCGTCGGTGCGAACGCCGTCACGACCCACCCCAGACGAAGGCGCTTTACGCGCCGGACTGCTTGCCCCTCGTAATGAGCAAACCGAGCCCCGATGTCTACGAGCAGGGCAAGGGCATGGACGCCCACAATCAGGTCATGCGCGAGATCCGCTCGCGCAAGGAGGCCAGCTACGATCCCCACGAGCCCACCCGCGTCTGGCTCGACGAGGACAACACCCCCGGCGGCGTCAAGCGGAGTCTGACGATCATTCTGAACACGGGGGGCTGCCGGTGGGCCCGCGCCGGCGGCTGTACGATGTGCGGCTACGTCGCCGAGAGCGTCGACGGCGGCAGCGTCTCCCACGAGGCCCTGATGGACCAGATCGACGTCTGTCTCGAACACGAAGACGAGAACGCCGACGAGCCGGCCGAGCTCATCAAGATCTACACCTCCGGCTCCTTCCTCGACGAGCGCGAGGTCGGCGCCGAGACCCGCCGCGCCATCGCCGAGACCTTCGCCGACCGCGACCGGATCGTCCTCGAGTCCCTGCCCGACTTCGTCGACCGGGAGAAGATCGGCGACTTCACCGGACACGGGATCGACACGGACATCGCGATCGGCCTCGAGACGGCGACCGACCGCGTCCGCCACGACTGCGTGAACAAGTACTTCGACTTCGCGGACTTCGAGGACGCCTGCGCCGAGGCCGCGACGGCAGACGCCGAGGCCGACGACGCCGAGGCCGGCATCAAGGCCTACCTCCTGATGAAGCCGCCGTTCCTCACCGAGTCCGAGGCCGTCGCGGACATGATCTCCTCGATCGAGCGCTGCGCCGACGTCGAGGGCTGTCACACCGTCTCGATGAACCCCTGTAACGTCCAGCGCTACACGATGGTCGACGAGCTCTACTTCAACGACGGCTACCGCCCGCCGTGGCTCTGGTCGGTCGCCCACGTCCTCGAGGAGACCGCCGACACCGACGCCATCGTCGTCTCCGATCCGGTCGGCCACGGCTCCGATCGCGGGCCGCACAACTGCACGGAGTGTGACGACCTCGTCCAGAAGGCGATCAAGGACTTCGACCTGCGGCAGGATCCCTCCGTGTTCGAGCAGGTCTCCTGCGAGTGCGAACTGACCTGGGAGACCGTCATGGAGCGCGAGCGCGGGTTCAATCAGCCGCTGACGCGATAGCGACGATCGCCGCGGGCGCGGACGACGGTTCTCTCGCGACAACGTCGTGAGACCGCTGCTCGCTCGCTTCGCGAACTGCACGCGCGTCTCGACCGGAATCGGTCGGGAATATCGGAGCTAACGCGCCGCGCATTAGGACGGAACTGAAAATACTACCGGACTGCGAGAGCCCGGCGAAGGCGCTCTGCGAGATTACTCGATCGTCACGGATTCGCTGCAAACGGGGCAGGCGGCCCCGTCAGTTGCGTTTTCGAGCTCGGACTGTTCCCCCGTCCAACCGCAGATCGGACACTGTATCGGGTCTGATCCGGACACGGCCCACTGAAGCCATCCGTCGCCGGGTCAAAAAGCGTAGCGTCTGGACCGACCGGTTCCGGCGCGCCGTCAGTCGCCGGTCGCCGTGCTGTCCCCGGCCGACCGGACCGGTTCGGTGTCGGCCCGCGGGAGTTCGAGCGTGACGACGGTGCCTCGCGGCTCGTTCGCGTCGAAGGACAGCTGGCCGCCGGCCTGCGTGACGACGAGGTTGACGAGCCAGAGGCCGAGCCCGCTGGCGTGGCGCAGTTGCGTGATCTCCCGGTCGCCCTGGAGTAGCTCCCGCTCCTCGTCGGGTATTCCGGGCCCGTCGTCGGCGACCGACAGCGAGAGCATTCCGTCGTCGCTCCGGTCGCAGACCGACACCTCGATCGTCGGCGCCGTCCCGTCGTGGTGTTCGACGGCGTTCTCGAGCACCTGGTAGAGGACGGTCTCGAGCGAGGCGTCGATCCGGACGAACAGCCGGTCGGGGACCGAACAGGAGACGGTGACGGCGGGGTACTCGGCCTCGAGGCGGTCGACGGTCTCCGCGATCGTCCGAGCGACGTCGGTCGGGCCCGTGGTCGTCGGCTCGCGCTCCAGAACGCGCTCGACGGTGCGGGTCTTCTCGGCGAGCGAGACGAGTTCGCCGGCCCGCTGCTGAATGGTCGTCGCGTACTCGATAGCGTCGTCCTCGACGGCGTCGGCGAGCATCTCGGCGCAGCCGTCGATGATGTTCATGCCGTTTCGCATGTCGTGGCGCAGGACGCGGTTCAGAATTTCGACGCGCTTCTGGCGCTGTTTCTGGTCGGTGATGTCGGTGTAGAGGCCGAACGTGTGGTCGGTCGACTCGCCGCGGTCGACGGGAACGATCCGCATCATGAAATCGCGCAACCCGTCGTCGGTCCGCCGCTTGACCTCGGTCTCGACGGTCTCGCCGTCGCCGCCGCGGCGGGTGAGCGATTCCGCCTCCGCGCTCCTGTTCGCGGGGACGATGATCCGATCGAGGGACCGACCGACGACCGCCGACTCCTCGTAGCCGAACGTCCGTTCGAAGGCCGGATTGACCGCCTCGACGATCGCGTCGCCGGCGGTCTGGCGCGCGCTGACGACGGCGTCGGGGACGTTCTCGAACAGCGCCGCGAACCGGTCGCGTTCCGCCCGCAGCTGTTCCTCGAACGCGAGCCGATCGAGCGCGTCGGTGACGTGTGACAACAGGAGCTCCGCCAGCTCCTCGTCCTCCCGACTGAACGAGTCGACCGTCGTCGAGACCGTCTGGAACACACCGCGGTCGCCGATCGGGACGGACAGCACCGAGCGCAGCGCGCCGTCGACCGGCGCGGCGTCGGGCGCCGTCCGGAGATCGTCGATCCGGTAGGTCTCCCCCGTTCGATACGTCTTGGCGGCGATCCCCTCGTCGATTCCCATCCGCCGGTCGAACTCGGCGTCGAGTTTCGAAGAGAGGGCCGCCGTGACGAGGTGGTCTCCCTCGAGGCGCTTGACGACGCAGGCGTCGAAGTTCAGGACGTCTTCGGCCGCCTCGACGGCGCAGTCGTAGATCTCCCGTCGACTCCGGCAGTTCTCGAGGCGGGAGGCGACCTCGTGGAGGCGCTCGATCTTCGCCTTCCGTTCGACCAGCTCCCGTTCCATCCGCTTGCGCTCGCTGATATCGCGAACGATGCCGACCGAGCCCGCGATCTCGCCGTCCGAGCGCAACAGGGCCATGTTGACCTCGGCCGGTGTGCGCTCGCCGTCGCGCCCCACCAGCGTCACCTCGTAGGTCGCAACGCGTCGGTCGTCCGAGCGGAGGCGGCGAACGCGGCGCCGTCCGCGCTCGACGCTCTCGTCGGTGAGGACCGTCGAGATGTGCTCGCCGACGAGTTCGTCGCGACCGTAGTTACACGTATTCGCCATCGTGTCGTTGACGGCGATGAACCGGCCCTCGGCGTCGAGCTGATAGACGCAGTCGCCGACCGTCTCGACGATCGTCTGGGTCCGCTCGAGTTCGCGCTGCCGGGTCGCTCGGTCGAGCGCGGCCTCGGCCGTCGCGGCGAGGACGTGAACGAGGTGGATCTCCGCGATATCGAGGTCGACGTCGTCCGCCGACGCCACCGTCAGCAACCCGTGGTCGCCCAGCGGGTGGACGACGGCGTTCCCGACGTCGATCCCGAGATCGTAGGGGAGTCGCTCGGACCTGACGTCCTCGAGGACGGACGGGTCGCCCTCCTCGTAGCTCTCCCAGAGCACCCCCTCGTCCGGTGCGATCGAGGAGATGTCGCTCGTGGCCGCGTCGAGGGACTCGCTGACCGCCGCGAGTTCGAGCGTCCCGCGGTCCGCGTCGTAGATTCGGACCGCGGCGAGCGGACGGTCGATGACGTGTTCGGTCGCGTCGGTCACGATCGCGGCGATCTCGTCGGGCGACTCGGCGCGCATCAGTTCGCGGGTCGTCTCCTGGAGCGCCTCGAGGGCGTTCGCGCGCTTGCGTTCGGCGGTGACGTCTCGAACGAACGAGAGGACGCTGACGACCGCGCCGTCGTCGTCGGTCAGCGGCGTGTTGACCCACTCGCAGGTGATCGTCGTTCCGTCCTTGCGAACGTTCTCGTCGGTCCGCCACGCGGAGTTTCCGTCGAACTCCCCGTCGAGCAGGCGCTCCCAGTGCTCGCGGATCTCGTCTCGAATGTCGGCGGGAACGATCAGTTCGGTCGCGGACCGACCGCGGGCCTCCGACGCCGCGTAACCGAACAGCTCCGTCGCCGCCGGATTCCAGCTCACGACGTCGAACTCGAGGGACCACTCGATCACGGCGAACGGCGATCGGTCGATCAACGACTCGAGTTGACTCGAGAGCGCGGTCGCCGAGTCGGACCCGGAGGAGTCGGCGGTCGGCGCCTCGATCCCGTCGTCCGCGAGGAGGGCGTCGATGCGGCTCGCGAGCGCGTCGACGCCGTCGGCGCGGGGAACGTAGCCGTCGGCGCCGGCGGCGACGACCGCGCCGGCCAGCGACTCGCTGCCGTCGGCCGGAAAGACGATCACCGGAAGGTCTGGCCACCGGGCCCGGAGCCGGCGACAGCACTCGACCGGATCGGCGTCGGGCGAGCCGTCGCCGACGACGACGCAGTCGGCGCTCGAGCGAGCGGCTGTCAGGTCCGCGACGCTGTCGCCGGCCGCGACTCGACCGACGCGTTCGCGCAGTTCCCGGACGGTCCCGTCGGCGGCGGGGCAGACGTAGACGACCCCCGTTTCAGATCCCATGCGCTCGTCCCCTCCAGTTGGATACACCGGCTTCAACGAACTGCCATGTCATTACTGTTCGACTCGACTCAGAAATTGAGTCGTGACGCGATCGGCGGTTCGTCGGGGACGGTCGCGAAAACGAGAAGACGAGTCAGCGGGCGTCTACGCTTCCGTCTCGGCCAGTTCGAAGCCGCGGAGGATCCCCCGTCCGTCGGTCGGACCGACGTCGGGCAGCGTCGCCCGCTCGGGGTGGGGCATCAACACGGCGACGGTCTCGCGCTCGCCGAGGACGCCCGCGACGTTGTGTTTCGAGCCGTTCGGATTCACGTCCGGTCCGGTCTCGCCGTTCTCGTCGCAGTAGCGAAAGAGGATCCGATCCTCGTCCTCGAGTTCGTCGAGGCGGTCGTCGTCGATCTCGTAGCGGCCCTCGCCGTGGGCGATGGGGATCTCGATGACGTCGCCCTCGTCGTAGGCCGCCGTCCACGGCGTGTCGTCGCGCTCGACGCGCAGGTAGACGTGTTCGCACTGGAAGCGGGCGCTCTCGTTGGTCGTAAAGGCGCCCTCGGTGAGCCCCGACTCGCAGCCGATCTGGGCGCCGTTGCAGACGCCGAGGACGGGCGTGCCCTCGGCCGCGGCCTCGCGGACCTCGGCCATGATCGGCGAGCGCGCGGCCATCGCTCCCGCGCGCAGGTAGTCCCCGTAGGAGAACCCGCCCGGCAGGACGATCCCCGAGGTGTCCGCTGGCAGGCCGTCCTCGTGCCAGACGATCTCGGCGTCGATCTCGAGGTGCTCGAAGGCGCGCTCGGCGTCGCGGTCGCAGTTCGAGCCGCCGAATCTGATGATCGAAACCGTCATCTACCGCTCGTCGACCTCCACGTCGTAGTCGTGGATGGTCGGGTTCGCCAGCAGTCGCTCTGCCATCTCGCTCGCGCGTTCGCGGGCGCTCTCGGCCGATTCGGCCTCGAGATCGACCTCGAAGCGGTCCGCCGAACGCAGGTCCTCGAGGTCGAAGCCCAGCCGCTCTAAGGCCTGCTGGGTCGTCTCGGCCTCGGGATCGAGGACGCCGTGTTTGAGCCGAACGGTCACCGTCGCGGTGTAGGCGGTCATTACCTGAATCCCCGTATCCGTGCTCAAAAACGCTTTCGACTCCGATTCGTAATACACGTTTGTGGATACCCGCCCGCGTCAGGCCGGAACGGTCGGTCGACGCGCCTCGATCGCGCGTGCGATCCGGTCGGCCGCGCGCCGCGCGCCGGCGACGTTGCCCGCCAGCGGACCGACGGTTCCCGCCGCGAGCGCGCCCGTAACGAACAGCGGCGTCTCCGACCCGGTCGCGTCGCGCCAGGCCAGCGTCTCGTCGTCGAGTACCGGCATCCCGCGGTGGCCGCGCTCGAGGTCGAGCGACGCGGCGACGCGGTCGACGAACGGGTGCTCGAAGACGGGAGCGAACCCCGTCGCCAGAACGGCGCGCTCGGCCGAGCAACAGCCGCCGTTCTCGAGCAGCAGCCGAACGCGATCGTCGATCTCGCGGGCGGAGCGGACGTCGCCGGTTCGAACGGCCAGATCGCCGCCGTCGACGGCTCGCTCGAGGCGTTCGAGCAGTCGCGGCGGAACGGTGCCGTCGTTGCGCGCCTCGCGGACGGTCTCGGAGCGCGCTCGCGATCCGGGCGGGTGGCGATGGAGGTGTTTTTCGATGTGGTTCCAGTTGATCCAGCGCGGATCGGCCTCGATCGTCGCTTCCGCTATGTCGTCGCGCGGACACAGCGTCACCCGCTCGCGCTCGGCCAGCGCGATCGCGAGCTGGACCGCGGTGATCCCGCCGCCGACGACGACCGTCTCCTCGGCGCGGCGCTCGGGATCGAACCCGTCCCAGGCGTGCGTGATCGCGTCGACGCCGTCGGCCCACGGCGGATACCGGTAGCGACCGCCGTGACCGATCGCCAGCACGCAGGTCCGCGTTCGGATTTGCCCTCCGCTCGAGTCGCCGTTCCCGTTCTCGATTCCGGTTCCGCCTTCGTCGCCCGCGTCCGTCTCGAGGACCAGCGAGCCGTCGCCCGCGGCCGAACGTCGAATCGACTCGACGGCGACTTGCCGGTGGCGGTCGGCGAGTCCCTTGCGTTCGATCACGTAGTCGGCGAAGTCCAGAAACAGCGACAGCGTCGGCCGCGGCGGATACCCCGGCGTCGGCCGGAGTTCGCTCTCGCGGCCGCGGCTCTCGGCGAACGACTCCAGACCGAACGGTTCGGTGCCGACGTGCTGGACGAACGTCGACCGAAGCTCGTCCATCCCGCAGGCCGCCGCCTTCCGACGAAACGACGCGAGCAGTCGGTCGTGCGGATCGACGAGCAGGAGGTCCTCGCGCTCGAGGGCGGTATCCTCGAGCAGCCGCTGACAGCAGTAGGTGCCGTGAACGCCGCCGCCGACGATGACACAGTCGTACATCGACCCGCGGTACGTCGCGTTATTACTTTAGTCCTATGTCTTATTAAGAAGTGCTATCTCGAAATGTGTCCTTCATACCAGCGCCCGCCGCCGATACTCGAGCGGCCGGTTCTCGGGCGATCGTCGAAAACCGGACGGCCGCGATCAGAACAGAAGCCGTCCCGTCCACGCGATGACGAACGCGAATCCGATCGCCGCGGCGGCCTGTCGCGCGAGCATCCCGGCGACGAACCGCGCCGAAACCTCGCGGGCGACCGTGATCGCCGTGACGAGACAGGGCAGCAGGACGCCGGCGAGGTAGACGGCGACCAGCACCTCGACGGGTGAGAGGGCCTCGACCGCGGCCGACTCGGCCGTCAGGAGCGCGATCCCGTCCTTCCGGATCGCCGCGAGGACGATCGGCAGCGCCGCCTCCGCCGGGAGGGCGAAGGCGGCCATCGCCGGTTCGAGAACGGCGCCGAGGCGCTCGAGCGCGCCGAGATAGTCGAGCAGCGCGGCGACGACGCAGATACCGGCGAAGACGGGGTCGCTCGAGGAACGTCCGTCGGTCGACCGCCAGATCGGTCGTTCGCGCTTCGGGAGGGGCGATCAGGCGGACGTAGAGCAGCGTCGTCGCGACGAGGACGGCGAGGTAGGGGCCGACGAGCCACGGCATTCCGACGGCGGCGAACACCGCCAGCGTGGCGGGGAACTGGTAGGAGCAGGCCGCGCCGAAGGAGATCGCGGAGATCGTCGTACAGCGGGTGCAGTCCGAGCAGGCGCGCGTGCTCGTGACCGCGGGGACGTTACAGCCAAAGCCCATGACGACCCGGACGAGATCCCGGCCGGTGAGTCCGACGCGGCGCACGACGGGATGGAGCGCCGTCGTCACGCGCATCGTCAGCCCGCTCGCCGCGTACGCGCCCGTGAACAGCGCGAAGATCAACAGCGTCGGCAGCGCCCAGACGAAGAGGAACGGCCCCATCGAGAGCAGGCCGTAGTCGCCGGCCAGAACGGTCGCCAGCGGCCCGGGCAACGTCTGCCCCCACGAAACCGCGGGCTCGAGGGCGGCCTCGACGAGCGGATCGAGTTCGGCCGCGACGGCGTTGGCGAACCAGACGGCGACCGCGGCGGGCAACAGGAGGACGAGCGCGCTCGCGACGGGGCCGAGGTACGGGCGCTCGAAGACGCACGCCGGCGGTTCGATCTCCCAGCCGGCCCGCACCGCGGTCCCGCCGGGGAACTCGTCCGCGTCGGCCAGTGCGGCGCGGACGTCGCGGCCGTCGGACGCGGCGGGAGCACCGCTCTTCCGTCCGCCGTCCGCCGCGACTCGATCGCGATCGAGGGTCCGCGCGTCGACCGGCACGACGGGGACGCCGAGGTCGGCCTCGAGGTCGACGATCGCTCCGCGCGCCTCACCGGTCGCGTCGACGCGGTCCCAGTGGGTGACGACCACCGCGCCGATCCGGCCCTGGACGAGCGGCAGGAGGTCGGCGAGGTTCCGATCGAGGCCGGTCGCCGGAACGACGAGGACGACCGTTTCGGCGCCCTCGAGCGCGGCCAGCGCCTCGCGGGTCGTCTCGGTGTCCGCCTCGAGGGTGATGCCGGGCGTGTCGACGACCTCGAGGTCGCCGCTCCGGTAGACCTCCCTCGAGACCGTCGCGCCGTCGACGTTCTCGGCGGTCGGCGCCGCGCCGGTGAGTCCCGCGGCTAACGCCGACTTGCCGACGCTCTCCTTGCCGATCAGGACGACGCGATCGACGGACGAACCGGTCATTCGGCGCCGATCACTCCGTCGCGACTCGGGGTTCGATCGGCGGTCGGTACCCCTCGATTCGACCACGGCGATGACGCTCGCATGCTCGAGTCGGTTATCGCCGCTGTTTAATAACTCTGTCTATAGAAATAATAACTTCTATTAGATTGGAGTTCGTATTGTTAATCGAATGCCCGATAACCCGATCCCCGTCACGGTACTCTCCGGCATCCTCGGCGCCGGCAAGACAACGACGCTGAATCACGTGCTGCGCGAGAGCGACGATCGCGATCTCGCCGTGCTCGTCAACGATATGGGGGAGGTGAACGTCGACGCCGAACTCGTCGCCGAATCCTCCGATATCGCCGACGAGGACGAGGAGTTGATCGAACTCTCGAACGGCTGTATCTGCTGTGAACTGCGCGGCGACCTGCTCGACGCCGTCGGCGAACTCACCGCGTCGGACCGGGAGTTCGACGCGATCGTCGTCGAGTCGACCGGCGTCGCCGAGCCGCTGCCCGTCGCCCAGACGCTGACGCTCGGCTTCGATCAGGCCGATCTCGACCCCACCGAGTTCTACGCGGAGACCGGCATCGAACCGCTCGAGGGCTGTCGGCTCGACACGACCGTCACGGTCGTCGACGCCCACCAGTTCCGCACGGCGATGGAGTCCGACGAACTGCTCGACGACGACGGCACCGAGAAACACCTCGGCGACCTCGTCGTCGAACAGGTCGAGTTCTGCGACGTCCTCCTGTTGAACAAGTGCGACCTCGTCGAGGAGGACGTCCTCGCGGAGATCGAGGCGACGCTCGAGGTGCTCCAGCCCCGCGCCGAGATCGTCCGCACCGAACACGGCCGGGTCGATCCCGACGACATCGTCGACACCGATCGGTTCGACTTCGAGGCGGCCAGCCGATCTGCGGGCTGGATTCGGGAACTGCAGGAGCCCCACGAGTCGGCCGAGGAGGAACACGGCGTCTCCTCGTTCGTCTTCGAGGCGCGCCGCCCGTTTCACCCGGAGCGGCTCGCCGACCTGCTCGACGAGTTCCCCGACGCCGTCGTCCGCGCGAAGGGCCACTTCTGGATCGCCACCCGCCGCGACGAGGCGTTCACGCTCAACGTCGCCGGCCGGTCGATTCGCGTCGGCCCCGGCGGGACGTGGGTCGCCGCGCTTCCCGAAGACGAACGCCGCGAGCACCTCGCCGAAGATCCCGAACTCGAGGCCGTCTGGCACGACCGATGGGGCGACCGGAACGTCCGGCTGGTTCTGATCGGCACCGAGATGGACCGCGAGTCGCTGCGGAGCGACCTGAAGTCGTGTCTGGCGACCGACGCCGACCTCGAAGCCGACCCCGCGACGCTCGAGGACCGGTTCCCGCAGTTCGAGCCGCCCGAAGAAGAACTCGAGAACGACGAGGAGACGAACGACGCCGACGAGGACCGCGATCACGCGACGGAACTCGGGATCGCAGATTGACTACCGTGACCGAACGAGAGTCAGACACCGACGCCGAGACGGTCTCCGAGGAAGCGACGTCGCCGGATCCGCAGCCGGCGGACGGCGAAATCTCGCCGTGTTACAAGGCCTACGTCGAGCACAACGACGACCGACCGGACGTCTGTACGATCTACTCGGACGTGACGTCGGGCGACGTCGAAGAGACGTGGGTTCGCGCGATCGGTTCGGCGTTCGTCTCTCGAGACGACGTGCGGTGACCGATCGTCCCGATCGATCCGGCCGATAGAACAGCGCACCGAACGCCCGGCGACCCGTACCGCGTTCACCGCCCCACCGATGTCGAAAGCGTTCCAGACCGTCGTCAAGACGAATGTTCACTACGAGTATCGACGCGAAGCGATCGACCGACTAATCGAACGCAGCGAGCGAACCGCCCTCTCGGTCATCGTCCGAACGAGTGGCCTCCGCGGGGAGTTCCGCCGACGGGCCCTCGAGGGGTTGATCGACTGCGACGCGACCGACGAACTCGAGGAACTGGCCGAGGACACGGCGATCGATCCCTCGCTCCGCCGACGCGCGGCCGACCACGTCAAAACGGGGCGTCGCTCGAGCCACGCCCGATAAACGCGGTCGAGGTGCCCTGTCGGCCCCGTCGTCTCGTTGCCAGCGATCGCCCGCCCTCGATTGTTATGACTGTCCGGGGGACGTCGGCCCGAACCATGTCCTACAGCCGTTCGAACTGCGACGAGTCGTTCCAGTCCGCGGCCGGCGTCACCCAGCACGTCGCGCTCCACCACAACACCTGTGCCGTCTGCGACGAGTCGTTCGACGAGGCCGACGAGCTCCGCGAACACGTCCACTCGAGCCACTGACGCGAACTCGGAACCGCCCGAGTCCGTTTTTCCGCCCGTCTCCCTCTCAGCAGTCGCAGTACTCCGGCTCGCAGCACTCGAGATCGTCGAGGAACATCCCCCGTTCCCGGTAGGCCTCGAGCGGGTCGGTATCGACGCCGAGTCGGTCGGCGATCGTCTCGGCGACGACGGCGAAGCGCTGGCGGAACTTGTAGATGAAACAGAACTGCTGCCCGTCGTGGGCGACCTGCGGGCCGACCAGGAAGAGCCCCGGCGTCTCGGTCGACTCGTCGCGGTCGGTCAGCGCCGGCGCGTCGCCGTCGAACGCGAACGGGTCGTCGACGACGGCGAGACTCCCCTCGAACCCGGTGGCGAGCAGCGGCGGCGCCCGCGAGCGGAACCGATCGCCGTCGGTCGTCCGGAGTACGTAGCCGTCGTCGGCGCGTACCGGGCCCGCCTGCACGCACTCGATACTCGCGACGCGCGCGTCGGTGACGAGATCGATCGGCCGTCCCTCGGTCAGCGCTCGCTCGAGTCGCTCGCTCGTCCGCGGCGAGAGCACCTCGCTGGGGTCGGGACTGCGGTACTGCCACGGGCCGTCGGCGTCGAGCACGGCGACCGAGCAGCCGGCGTCGGCGAGACCGAGCGCCGCGTCGATGCCGCTCTCGGCGCCGCCGACGATCACGACGTCGTCCGTGGCGGGGCCGATCGCGCCGGCGCCGTCGGCCGCGACGCGTGCGGACGGCGCTGCGTCGGAGTCCGAAGATTCGCGGTCGAAGGCCGTCTCGGCACCGTCCGGCGACCACCGGTCGGCGTAGGTCGCCCACGAGTCGACCGTCGAGACGTGGACCGCGTGCTCCGCGCCCGGAAACGAGCCGTCCGCCGGGTACTGGTACTCGCCCGCGGCCCAGACGACGTAGTCGGCCTCGAGCGGGCCCGCGCTGGTTTCGAGAGTGAAACCGTCGGCCTCGACGTCCGTCTCGCCCGACTCAGTGTCCGTACCGTCGCCGGGGACGACGCGGTCAACGTCGACGTCGCCGTAGACGGGCACCTCGTGAAACGCGGCGACGGCCTCGAGGTAGTCGGCGTACTGCTCGCCGGTCGGATGCTCGCGGTCCAGCGCCAGTGCCGGCGAGGTGTCGGGCGTGACCGCGTTCAGATCGCGGGTACCGAAGGCGGTAGCGGGAAACGACGGCGTCAGCAGTCGCATCTCGTCGGGCCACTGTCGGAACGACGAACCGATGCAGTCGCGCTCGAGGACGGCGTACTCGATCTCGAGGGACTCGAGCGCGACTGCGGTACCGATCCCCGCGGGGCCGGCACCGACGATCGCGACGTCGAGCGTTCGTGGAAGCGTCATGCGATCCTAGTACTCGCCGCCGCGGTGTTAATAATATTGGTTCCAGATTTGCTAATTGGTCATAATTATACTACACGTCATATTATGCAGTCGTTCTCAGACACATCCACGGAAAGCAGGACTTTTGGCGACAGGTAGACTGAAGCACGTAGTGATGAATCCAATTTCGCTCGAGCGGAGGTGGTCCCGATGACGACCGACATTACCGAAATCACCGTGATCGGAGACGACGATACGGGACTGGTCGCCAACGTGACCAGCCTCCTGTTCGAGCGCGGAGTCAACATCGAGGATCTCGACCAGGCGGTTCGCGACGGCGTCTTCCGGATGTATCTCGCCGTCGACACCGCCGAGATGGTCTGTACCCAGGAGACGCTCCGCGAGGACCTCCACGAACTCGGGAACGACCTCGGGCTCGACGTTCAGGTCCGGTTCCCCGCCGACCGCGAGACCCAGCAGATCGCCGTTCTCGGCACGAAGGAGAGCCACTGTCTCGAAGCCATCTTCGAGGCGTGGGCAAACGACGAACTCGGCGCCGACATCGGCGTCGTCATCGGCAACCACGACGACCTCCAGCCGCTTGCCGAACACTACGACGTCCCCTTCCACGACATCGGCGACGAGAAGGGCCAGCAAAACGAGGACGAACTGCTCGACCTGCTCGCCGAGTACGACGTCGACCTGATCGTGCTCGCGCGGTACATGCGCATCCTCTCTCCCAACGTGGTCTTCCGCTACGAGGACCGCATCATCAACGTCCACCCCTCCCTGCTGCCCGCCTTCCCCGGCGCCGAAGCGTACCGTCAGGCGCTCGAGGAGGGCGTCCGCGTCGCCGGCGTCACGGCCCACTACGTGACGACCGACTTAGACCAGGGGCCGATCATCACCCAGCGCGCGTTCGACGTCCCCGACGACGCCGACATCGAGGAGATGAAACGCCGCGGCCAGCCCCTCGAAGCCGACGCCCTGCTCGAGGCGGTGAAACTCCACCTCAACGGCGACGTCTCGGTCCACCGCGGCCGGACCTCGGTCCGAGAAAACGGGAGCGAGTACCAGCTCGGCCTCCCCGAGGAGATCGACGAGGTCACGCCGGACCGACCGGTCGACGGTATCGGCGACGTCGTCGCGAAAGAACAGTAGCGAGTCGGATCGGCCGGGAGTCGACGGGACGTTCCCCACCCCCCGTCCGTCCGCAGTCCGATTCAGTTTTCGTTCTCGAGTCCGCGAGCTACGACTCCCAGATCTCGAGGCAGTCGTCGCTACAGAAGTGTTCGTAGACGGTCTCGCCGTCTTCGACGGCGGTCACGACGCGGTGGTTAGCAGACGATGCAACGGTGTCGCCGCACACTCGGCACTCCTGTGCGTCCTCGTCCGTCGAATCAGCCATTAGGTGACTGAAGGGACAAGACCCACTTCAACGAACCTATTGCGGCTGATACGGCCACCGGCCGACAAATCCGCCCGCTGAGGCCAGCTGGCGGCGAAAATACCGCTCGCGATTACGGACGCGGACGGTCGCGGATACCGCCGTCGCAGCGACCGACCGACGCCGGCGCCGCTCGCCGGCGAGTCGGCGCGGCCGCTCAGAGCTGGTCGGGATCGACCGTCACGTCCTCGAACAGCGGGTGGAGGCCGTCGTCGAGCTGGGACTTGAGGTTCTGAATCTCGCCGTCCGTGAGCGCGGCGGCGACGGCGTCGGTGACCGCCTCGGCGAACTGCTCGGCGTCGTCGGGTTCGACGTCGGTGTCGCGGAGGTGCTCGCCGACGCGGTCGACGAACGCCCCGCGGTCGTAGCCGGCGCCGTCGTGGTCGGCGTCCTCGAGGATCCGCGCCAGTTCGTCGGGCAACTGGGCGGCGACGTCCTCGGCCTCGCCGCCGGTCAGCGTCTCGCCGAGCGTCGCGAGGACCGCCTCGCTGGCCGCCTGCGCGCGATCCATCGACTCGAGGTGTCCGGCTTCCTGAACGAGCGAGTAGAACTCGTTTTCCTGCATGGTCGCGTCTTCGACGGGATTCGGTTTCGGGATTGGGCACGCAGGTACAAGGCTATCGGCCGGACGCGCCGGTGAATAGCGGCTCGACGTCGTCGGAGAGCTGCGAGCGGAGGCCGCGCCGTTCCTCGCGGGGAATCGACTCATGGAGCGCCTCCGTGACGGCCTCGACGCGCGGCTCGAGGTCGTCGGTCTCGTCGGGCACGCCGCCGCCCGCGTAGCCGGCCGCGCGGTCGCGGACGCGCTCGACGAACGCCGCTCGAGAGCGTGGCGCCACGCGCCACGGAGACAGCGACCGGTGAGCGAAGCGAACCGGGGGCGGGCGTCTCGGCGATCGGTTCGGGGTCGTCGAGCTCACCGGACTGCGCGACGCGCTCGCGGAACTCGGAGTCGTCCATCTCGGTCACCTCTGGCCGCTAGTGACGCGGTCCCCGCCGCTACCGCCGGTGCCATCGATTGCAAGCGCGGACCGAGACTATCAAAATCAAGGAGTAACGGGTCCGAAATGCGGCTTCCGGCGACAGTAGGCTTATCGACGGCGACGGCGTATCTTGGTGTGCCATGTCACAGCAAGACGAGCGAGAAGTCCGAGAGGAACTGTCCGTCGATCAGTACACGCTCGGTCTCGTCGGGCCCGATCAGGAGTGGGCGGGCACCGTCGCGGACGGGGGGACGATCGAGACGTACACGCCGCCGGGCTGTTGGGGACCCATGGTGACACCCGAGTTCCGCGGCGGCCACGAGGTCACGCGACCGATCCGCGTCGAGGGCGCCGAGGTCGGCGACGCCGTCGCCTTACACATCCGGGACGTCGAGGTGACGAGCATGGCCACGAGCACGGGGTCGATGGCCGAACGCGAGGACGCCTTCTACGACGACCCGTTCGTCGACCACCGCTGTCCGGAGTGTGGCACCGAGTGGCCCGAAACGGTCGTCGAGGGCACCGGCGAGGAGGCGATCAAGTGCGCCGAGTGCGGCGCGAACGCCTCCTCCTTCGGCTTCGAGTACGGCTACACCGTCGCCTTCGACGACGACCACAGCGTCGGGATCACGCTCGACGAGGACGCCGCCCACGAACTCGCCGAGGACGCCGACGAGGTGATGGACATCCCCGAGAACTCCCGACAACACCCCATCCTGCTGTACGAACCCGGCGAGATGCCCGGCACGCTGGGTCGCCTGCGTCCGTTCATCGGGAACGTCGGAACGACGCCGGCGATCACGATGCCCGACTCGCACAACGCGGGCGACTTCGGCCAGTACCTCATCGGCGCCGAACACGACTACGGCGTCGAGAGCGAGGCGGAACTCGAGGCCCGCACGGACGGTCACATGGACATCCCCCAAGTGCGGCCGGGCGCGACCCTGATCTGTCCAGTCAAGGTCGACGGCGCCGGCGTCTACGTCGGCGACCTCCACGCCAACCAGGGCGACGGCGAACTCTCCCTGCACACGACCGACGTGAGCGGCACCGTCACGATGGACGTCGAGGTCATCGAGGACCTCGAGTTAGACGGGCCCGTCCTGCTGCCGCCCGAGGAGGACCTGCCCTTTATCAGCAAACCCTACAGCGAGGACGAACGCGAGGCGGGTCGCGAACTCGGCGCCGAACACGGCGTCGATATCGAGGCCGACATGGGCCCGATCCAGGTGATCGGCTCCGGCGCGACGGTCAACGACGCCACGCAGAACGCCTTCGACCGCGCCACGAAACTGCTGGACATGAGTGAGGGCGAGGTCCGCTCGCGGTGTACGTTCACCGGCGGCGTCCAGATCGGTCGGCTGCCCGGCGTCGTCCAACTCGACATGCTCGCGCCGCTGGACGTGCTCGAGGAGCGGGGGATCGACCACCTGGTGCGCGACCAGTACGGGCTGTAGGTCCGAATCTCCGCAGTACCGACCGCCCTGCAGTGGTGTGTGGTGGGGTGGACGACAATCGAGCGCGAGTCATCAATCGATGGGAAATACACGTTCACGGGTCGTGCTCCCCGATTTGCATCGATACGCCTGCAGACGCACCCGACAGAACCACCCCGCTACGAGTGTGAGGATGATTCGAGTGACGCGAACGTATGTCCCCTTCAAATTCGAATTTCACTGGCGATCCGGATCCCCCGATCCACATTGAACAGCAGTTCGACAGCGATACGCCGCCGAGTCTCGCTATCGTGCGAGCGATCGCCGCCGTTGAAAACGTTGATCCGGTGAAATCCCCCTCGGCTCTCGGAATCACGCTTTCCGACCACATCGACCCGTCAGCACTCGATCAGCTCATAGGGAAGGACAGCGAAGACAGCGTTACTATCGATTTCACGATTCAGAACAGCCATCAGTACTCCGTGCGGGTGCAAGATACCAACCTCGTCATAGAACGGGCATCTGAGTAAGGTGGAACGAGCGGCGTAGCAGGTCGCGACGTGATCGTGCGCCAGGTGCGGTGATCGGCCGCTGTCACTGCATTCTTCCGTACTTGGTGTGGCAAATCGAGTTCCCTGACCGGTCCGAGACGAATTCGACGCGGATTCGCTAGCGACTACCGAGTTCCGCCCTGTACCGCGGGCATCAGCGTCATCGACGCGTTCGCCGGAACCCGATCGTCCATCGTAGCGCGCTCGCCGTCGACCGTCACCCGGACGCTCGAGCGTAGTTCGTTGCGGTCATCGCCGTCGTAGAGGTGCGGCTCCGCCCGCGGGTAGGCGTCGACGAACGTCGCGACGGCGTCGGCGACGGTCCCGCCGTCGAACTCGATCGAGACCGTCTTCGCGCCGGTCGCGCTCCGCAGCGGTCCGTACACCGTGATCTCCATGGTTCGACCATGGACGCGAACCGACAAAGCCGCTTCCGCCGCGTCCGCTCGATAGTTGCGAACGGCTGGCGGACGATGGACCGACTCGAGCCGAAGAAACAGAACGGGCGACGGCCGGAAAATCAGTCGTCGCCGGGTTCGGCGCCGCTGGCGGCGGGCGTCGACGACGTCGCGGTCGACTGGCCGGTCCACGACGAGGAGACGATCGATGCGACGGCGAAGGCGACGATCGCGAGCACGAAGACGGCCAGCATCCCGGTCGCGACGGTCGCGATACTACCGGTCAGTCCGGATGGGACGATACTTGCGACGATACCGCTGGTAGCGAGGCTCATTGACGGACAATCGGAGGTTACTCGCCCCGCCATATGAGGGTTGCTCTGTCACCCGACGAGTGTGAAACGATATCGAGGGACGCAGTCGAGAGCGTACCGAGTTGCGGTCGGATCGGCGGCGCGCCGAACGGCGGCGACTCAGAGCCGCCTGACCGCGCCGATCGCGCTCGAGAGCGGCGGCGCGTCGAACAGTTCCCGCCCGGTGTAGGCGTTCGCGCCGGCGCAGTAGAGGTCGCGAGCGGTCTCGATGACGCCGTCGTCGAGCGGTTCGGGCTCCTCGTCGCACAGCGACTTCCAGTCGGCGACGTCGTTTCGTTTGGCCTCGGCCTTGGCGGCGTCGACGGCCTCGACCCAGTCGGGCTGGGTGCGCTTGTGGTACTGGCGGAGGACCTCCTTCGAGAGCTGGGTGCCCTCGTAGCTGAAGCGGTTCTCGTCGAACGTACCGACGACGTCGCCCACGCGGATCTCGCCGTCGTAGTAGAGACACTCGATCTTCCCGTCTTCGTGGGTCAGTCCGGCCGATTCGGCCTGCTCGGTGACGATCCGGTTGACCTCGCGGGCGAGGGACTCGAGCTCCTCGATATCGGCCCGGCCGGCGATGTCGTCGGCCTCGGCGCGGTCGAGTTGGCGGTCGCTCTCCTCGTACTTCGTCGTGAACTCGACGATCGGCTCCTCGAGATCGACGGCCTCGTCGGGCCACTCGTCGAACGCGAGGCCGTGATCCGCGGGCTCGGTCCGGCGGCGCAGGCTCGAGCCGACGGGGACGCGGTTCCGGAAGACGATCTCCAGCGGGACGAGGTAGTTCGATCCCGCGGCGTCGTGGTAGCTGTCGTAGTCGTAGCTCCGGCCCTCGTGGGGGAGGTCGGGGACCTGCGTGAGGTCGATGGCCATCTCCCAGGGCGGGCTCGAGGTCTCCGCGAGCGGGACGACCTCGCCCGACTCGACGACCCCGCGGTAGTGAGTCGGGACGCCCTCGGACTCGAGCAGTTCGAAGTTGAAGGCGCCCATCGCACAGAGGCTGGCGCCCTTGTCGGGGATGCGATCGGGCATCTGGCCCCAGTCGAAGACGGAGTAGGCGTCGGTGAAGACGAACGACCCCGCGCCGAGTTCCTCGGCGGTCGCTTCCTCCTCGATCCGGAACTCCTTGACGCTCGTCACGTGCGACACCTCCGGCGGTGTCGGCCGTGACGTTCGAACGGTTTCGCTGCGAGAGCAGTCATACGCGACACCTCAGGACGTGTCCGCCGCCGCAGTTCATATCCCAGTTGCCGTGGTCGGCCCCTAAGAAGGTTTCAGTATCGGGCAGGAGATCCGCGGTCGATGACGCTGCGGTCTCGAACCGGCGTCCGGAGCGGGAGTCGGGGGTCCGCTCAGTCACCGTCGACGGTCGCGAGCAACTCCGTTGCGGTCCGCTGGAGCGGTTCCTCGAGGCCCTCCTCCTCGACGAGGGTGCGAAGGGTCGAATCGCACTGGGACGTCGCCAGTGCCTCGAGCGCCTGCCGTCGGTACCGATCGGCGATGCGCTCCGTGCGGGCGAGCGCCGCGAGTTCGTCGCACTCGTTCGCCGTTTTCAGTTCGCGAATCGCGCCAGCGCGGCGCTCCTCGTCGGCGTCGTCGTCGAGGGCGAGTTCGACGCATTCCGTCGGTGTCCGTGAGCTCATGGACTCCCTTCGCGGTCGCCGCCGATAAGAACGCGACCTGCGTTCGACGGACTGGGGCCGACGAAGCGGCGATATCGAAGGACACAGAGTCGGGACGGAGTGGCATCCGGCTCGATGCCGAACGAAACGGCGTGAGTGCCCGGCTCGCGGCAGCCGACGACGACCGGCTCGACTCCCGGCGGTGGCGGGACGACGCGAGCGCCGGTTCGAGTTCCCACCGACTCGCGAATCCACCATGTTTTTCTCACTGTACCGGCATTCATACGCCGATGGAGCGACCGGTGACCGAGGCCGACCTCACGTTCGACCACGTCCCCCAGACCGACCAGTCCTTCGAGAACGCACTCGAGAAGGCCCGCGACGGCGACCGGCTCACCGTCGACGACGCCATCGAGCTGTTCACGACGGGCACCGACGGCGAGGGTATCGACCAACGACGCAAGGAGCGGGTCCTCGAGGCCGCCGACCGCCGGCGCGCCGAGGTCGTCGGCGAGGAGGTTACCTTCGTCGCCAACCTGAACAACAACGTCACGACCGCCTGTAACGTGGGCTGTCTGTTCTGTAACTTCAAGGACGCCGCCCACACCTTCGAGAGCGACGCCGAGGTCGAGACCGCCGGCTTCACGAAGACGCCCGACGAGTCCCGCGAGATCGTCGCCGACGCCGTCGATCGGGGCATCTACGAGGTCACCTCGGTCTCCGGTCTGCACCCCGCTTTCGCGCTCGACGCGGAGCACCGCGAGATCCTCGAGGCCCACCCCGAGCCCAAGGAGATCAACTACAAGCCGCCCGAACGCTACGACACGAGCCCCGGCACCTACACCGACCAGATCGCAGCGATGAGCGTCGACGGCGTCCACGTCCACTCGATGACCCCCGAGGAGGCCTACCACGCCCGCCGCGGGACCGACTGGTCCTACGAGGAGGTCTTCCGGCGGCTCAAGGACGCGGGGCTGGACACCGTTCCCGGCACCGCGGCCGAGATCCTCGTCGAGGAGGTCCGCGACGTCATCTGTCCCGGCAAGATCGGTACCGAGGAGTGGCTCGAGGCGATGGAGGCCGCCGCCGACGTCGGCCTCGGAATGACGGCGACGATCATGTACGGCCACGTCGAGAACGAGGCCCACCGCGCGCTGCACTTGAAACGGATCCGCGACCTGCAGGACCGGACCGGGAACATCACGGAGTTCGTCCCCCTCTCCTTTATCCACCAGAACACGCCGCTGTTCGAACACGACGTGGTCTCGAGCGGCCCGAGCATCGACGAGGACGAACTCATGATCGCCGTCTCGCGGCTCTTCCTCGACAACGTCGATCACGTCCAGTCCTCGTGGGTCAAGTACGGCGACGAGCAGGGCCTGAAGATGCTCTCCTGTGGCGCCGACGACTACATGGGGACGATTCTCTCCGAGGAGATCACCAAGCGCGCCGGCGGCGGCTACGGCGAGTTCCGATCCTTCGAGGACTACGTCGAGATGATCTCCTCGATCGGTCGCGTCCCGGTCGAGCGCTCGACCGACTACGAGAAACGGCGCGTCATCGACCCCGAGAATCCGCCGTTCGGCCCGCAACTGGGTCCGAACGCCGACGGCACGCCGCTGCTCACCGCGGACGAACGCGCCGAGCGGGCGCTGCCGGCCGACGACTGACGACGGAGCTATCTGAAACCGACCCTCGACTGAGGACCGAGTCGTCCGAAGCCGACCGTCGACCGCGCGGCACAGCACTTATTTTCCGCCTCGGTGTGGCGCTCGTATGCGACTAGATAACAAGACAGCGGTTATCACGGGAGCGGGCTCCGGCCTGGGCCGCGAAGCGGCGACGCTGTTCGCCGAGGAGGGAGCGACGATCGTCGCCGCCGATATCGACCTCGAGAGCGCCGAGGAGACGGTCGACCGAGTGGAAGAAGCAGGCCGGGACGGAGCCGCCGTCGAACTGGACGTCCGCGACGCCGACGCGGTCCACGCGGCCGTCGACGAGGCGGTCGAGGAGTTCGGCCTCGATATCGTGGTCAACAACGCGGGCGTGAGCCACCAGCGCACGAAGATCGAGGAGATCGACGAGGGCGAGCGCGATCGGGTCATCGACGTCAACGTCAAGGGCGTCTGGAACGGTTGCCACGCCGCGATTCCGCACTTCAAGGAGCAGGGATCGGGCGCGATCGTCAACACCGCGTCGCTGGCGGGCGTCATCGGCGCGCCGGAGCTCGGCGCCTACTCGCTGTCGAAGGGCGCGGTCGTCAACTTCACGCGAACCGTCGCTGCGGGAGTCGGTCCGGCCGGCGTCCGAGCGAACGCGGTCTGTCCGGGCGTGACGGATACGGCGATGCCCCGGAAGAACCGCACCGAAGAAGAGTGGGAGACCGCGAAAGAGGAGATGGCTCGTTATTATCCGCTCAAACGGCTCGGGAAACCTGAGGACATCGCCAACGCGATGCTGTTCCTGGCGAGCGACGAGGCCGATTGGATCACCGGCCAGGCGCTGGTCGTCGACGGGGGCTTCTCCTGTTCGTAGGACCGACCACCGAGACTCGTTCGGGATCCGCTCGATCGGTTCCGGTCGCACCGTCAGTGAGGAGGGTTCCGGCGAGCGGCGCAACCGAACGGACGCCGCGATCAGGACTCGTCCGGTCGCAGCCGAACCTCGAGGATGCCGTTGTTGAACCAGACGGTCGTCGCCTCGACCGACCGCCAGGGCGGATCGACGCGCTCGACGACGGTTCCGTTCACGCCGATCACGAGGTCGTTCGTCCGGGGATCGATTCCGACGGAGAGATCGTCCCTGCTCGCGCCGAGAACGTCGGCGGTGACGACGAACTCCCGTGCTTCGCGCCGGGTATCGACCAGACACTCGTCGGCCGGTGACCGACGGTGGCGCTTCGTTCGCGTGCGATCTGCTTCGATCGTCCGCCGGGGCTCGTCCGACGGTCGTCGCGTTTCGTCGTCGACGGTCGACCGGTCGGTCGTTTCCGTCGTCGGTGGCGGGGCGTCGGTGACGGTCACTTCGATCAGGGCCCCGAGCAACTCCTTTAGCGGCCGCAGGCCCGCCTCGAGACGGAAGCCGGTCGCGTCCGCTCGCTCGTCGTCATCGTCCTCGGCGGCCGTGTCGTCTCCATCCGACGACCGCTCGTCGCTCATCCGGGATCACCTCCGAGGGACTGCGGTCCGGACTGGCAATCAGTGTCGTGGTACACCATGTCATGATTTTGGCCCAGTACACCATAAGCCGTCCGGCGCTAACGATAGTACTCGGCCGGAACTGTACCGATGTGCGGGTAACTCTCGACGGAATTCGCGTCGATACCGCTGTCGGTCCCGTCGGCTCGAGGGCCGTCGCGGATCCGCTCGGGGGTGTTCGCGACTTCCCGGACGACGGTCGGTCAGTAGCCGGTCGACTCGAGCACCGCTCGATATCGCTGTCCGGCCTCGCCGTCTCCTTCGAGCGCGTCGCGGATCGTCGGCGAGATCCACTCGCGGTCCGCGTTCGGCTCTCGACGACCGGTCGCACCGACCGTGCCGTCGGCGGCGACGCCGTCGAACCCGTCGGTTCGAAGGTCCTCGGGAAGGAACCGCTCGTAGACCGGGAGTCGCTCCCCCAGCGGCAGCTCCGCCGAGTCGGCGATCTCCTCGAGTTCGCGCAGCGCGGGCCACTCGTACTCGGGGTTGATGTGGTCGTCGGTCACCGGCGAGACGCCGCCGAGATCGTCGACGCCGCAGTCGATCAGTTCCTTTGCGGGCGCGAGGTTCGGCGGCACCTGAACCGAGATCTCCTCGGGGAGGGCGACGCGGGCCATCGCCGTCACGTGGCGCATCGTCGCGAGGTCGGGCGATCCGTCCGACCAGCGCTCGTTGTCGACGACGGGCTGGACGATCACTTCCTGGATGTGGTCGTAGCGCTCGTGCATCTCGCGGATCGCGAGTAGGCTCTCGGCTCGGTCGCGCCACGATTCGCCGATCCCGACGAGAATTCCAGTAGTAAAAGCGACGTCGAGTTTCCCGGCGTTCTCGATCGTCCGCAGGCGCTGGCCCGGTTCCTTGCTGCGCGGGCCGCCGTGGGCCTGAACCTCGGCGGTCGTCTCGAGCATCACGCCCATGCTGGCGTTGACGTCGGCCACCTCGGCCATCTGCTCGCGGGTCTGGTCGCCCGGATTGGCGTGGGGAAGTAGCCCCTCCTCCAGGGCGACCTCGCAGGCCTCGCGCAGGTAGCCGTGAATCGAGTCGTGGCCCCACTCCTCGAGTTGCGCGTGGATTTCGGTGTAGCGGTCGTCGGGGTCGTCGCCGAAGGTGAACAGCGCCTCGGTACAGCCCGCGTCGGCACCCCGTTGGCAAATCTCGCGAACCTCCTCGAGAGAGAGCAGCGAGGCCTGTCCGGGCGGATCGAAGTACGTGCAGTAGGTACAGGTGTAGCGGCAGGCCGTCGTCAGCGGTACGAAGACGTTTCGCGAGAAGGTCAGCGCGGGCGGCGCGTCGACGTCGGCGGGCGTGACCTCGAGGAGGTCCTCGACCGCCGCGTCGTCGACCGCGATGTCGACGCCGTACTCGCTCGCCCCGGGGAACATTATCTCCGAATCCCGGCGCTCGATACATAAGCCCTTCACTTCCGGACGGCTCGCCGAGCGCGGCGAGGGTGACGACGTCGGCCGATCGCAGTCGCAGGCGGCGAAAAGGGCGGCAACCGATTGTATTACGTCAGTGGTCCGGCAACGGGAGATCCGTATGCTCGATATCGCACTTCACACCGGTACAGAACATCCCGACCTCCTGTGGATCCTCGTTCCCAGCCTCCTGACCTTTATCTCGGGGCTCGGCCTCGGCGCGTACTCGGATCGGATCCGAGCGCGGTCCCGTCCCGAGAACGAACCGGCGACCGAGTGAGGCCGCCCGGCCGTCGCGCTTCGGGTTCTTACACATCGTCGAGTGACAATGCTGTCTCTCGTCGGCGTTACTCCGGGGAGGACTCCTCGAGTCGCGCGACGGTCACGCGGCCGTCGGTTCGCTCGAGTTCGAACCCGAACTCGCGGAGCCGAGCGGGCGCGCGGTCGGTCTCGCGGCCGTGAATCAGTACTTCGACGAGGTCCGCGGGCTCGTCGACGTCGGTCCCCAGCCGGAAGGAGTCGACCGTCTCGAGGCTCGCCCCGACGTCGCGGGCGATCTCGCAGTGATCGAGGTAGGACGCGCCGTGGTAGTCCACCCGGAACGCGGGGTGGCGAACGACCAGCGCGTTCGTGCCGCCGCCCCGACCCGGGACGACCGCGACGTCGGCCGCGACGGCGAACAGCGCCTCGAGCGCGCCGGCGGTCGTCAGCGCGAGGTCGGCCATGACGACGGCTACGGGGTCGATATCGGTGCCGTCGTCGCCGTCGTCGCCGCCGTCGCCGCGCCCGGGCAGCCGCGCGTTGACCGCCTCGGTGAGCGGCCGTTCGTCGACCGCGACCGCAACCGCGTCCCGAACGTCGGCCTCGAGGTCGAGCGTCGCGGGGTCGAGCGGCGCCGTCGCGAGGACCGTCGGCTCGTGGCCCGCCTCGACGACCGCGGTCAGAACGTCCGCGAGCATGGCGCGCGCGAACGCCGACCGCTCCGGGGGCGTGAGGACGTCGGCGAGCCGAGTCTTCGGCTCCGTCGCGGCGAACGGGACGACGACCTGCATCGACGGTCGCTAGACCGGACGGAGGCAAAAGCACGTCGAACTCGGGCTCGAGTCCGACTCGGGTCGAGCGCGTCGACGGGGCCAGTCCCCCGTCGTGCCCCCCGACACGAGTGCGATCGCTGGCGCCGCCGGGTGCCGAAAGAAAAGCGAGCCTAGAACAGCGGCTCGAGTTCGTCCTCGTCGTCCTCGACGAGTTCCTCTAAGTTCTCCTCGCTTTCCTGCTGGATGTCGTCGATGTTGTCCTGGGCCTCGATGGCGACCTGCTGGAGGCGCTTGATCCGCGGAACGTTCGTCACGCCCGAGAGCAAGATGGCCGCGGCGACCTCCGGCTCCTCGCGGGGGTAGTCGCCGCCGCGGACTTCCATGCTGCCGGTTTCCTCTTCGAGCCACTTCCGCCCGCGTTCGATGCCTTTCCGGTTGAGATACTCCGAGGGGCCGGCGAGCACGAGCAGCGCTCGCTCGGTGCCTTCGATCTCGCAGGGCAGCGTCAGGCGACCGAGCGCGGCCTTGCGGACGAGGCTCGTGATGCGGTTGGTCGTGTTCGCGGCGTCGAGATTGTCGTCGCCGCCGCCGTCGCCGGTAAACCGGGAGAGCAGTCCCCCGCCGGTGTTCATGTCGACCTCCTCGCTGGCGAAGCCGACCGTGGAGACGCCCCCGCCCGAGAGCGTGTTAATGATCTCGGAGGAGTCGACCACGGATTCGGCCACCTCCTGGCCGTCGCCGACCTCGCCGGCGCCGAAGAGGATGCCGAACCGACGGACGATTTCCTCGTTGATCTGCTCGTAGCCGCCTTCGACGGACTCGCCGGTCTGTCGCCACGAGTCGTTGTCGAAGACCATGAGGTTGTCCACCTCGCGGACGAACGTCTGGAACGAACGGGCCGCGTTGAGCGTGTAGATGCCGCCTTCGTCCGTGCCCGGCAGGACGCCGAGTCCGTAGACGGGGATCGTGTAGATCCGCTTGAGGTGCTTCGCGAGCACCGGGGCGCCGCCGGATCCGGTCCCGCCGCCCATCCCGGCGACGACCAGAAACGCGTCGACCTCGTGGGTCGGAATCGCGTCGATGGCGTTTTGCACCTCGTCGATGTCTTCCTCGGCGACTTCCGCGCCGAGCTCGTTGTCTGCACCCACGCCGTGGCCCTTTACCCGGGCCTGGCCGATGAGTACTCGATTCTCCTGTGGTATATTCTCCAGGCCCATGAGGTCCGCTTTCGCGGAGTTAACGGCAATCGCCGCACGGACGATTCCGCTACCCGTCCGATCGTCGTAATCGAGGAATCGATCGACGATCTTGCCACCAGCCTGTCCGAATCCGATCATCGCCAGCTTCATAGTTTGTCAGGGGGCTCCGTTGAATTGGTACAGAGTGATTAAGGACATAAGTCTTTTGTTGAGCTGAATTTCTCTTCTCCTTCGGAGTTCGCGAAAATCGCAAGCAGGCGTCGGTCTCGGCTGTGTATTTTCACGAGAGAAACTCATCGTGAACGATGAAGCGACTGTGTTTTATATTAAATGTTTGGGCCGACTGGTCCAGCCGTAAATCAGGGGGGCAATCGCCGGGCGGCGATTCCGACTCGGGCGCGGGTCACGGCGACGGTCGGGACGCCTCCCGTCGACCGTCCGCGCCGACGCCGAGATACGACCCGAGCGTCGTCAGTTCGTCCTCGGAGACGCCGAACGCGGAGACGTCGTTAGTGACGACGGTGTTGTTGATCTCGAGCGACCGGGCCTGATCCGCGCCGAACGGGAGGAACGGGACGGGATCGATCGCGGAGAGTCCGAACTTCGCCAGCGACATCGGGATCGAGACGATGGAGACGGACTTCCCCTCGGCCGCGTAGGCCAGTTCGGTCGCGTCCGCGAGGGTGACGATCTGGGGGCCGGCGATCTCGTAGGTCTCGCCGACGTGGGAATCCGCTGCTCGCGGGCCCTGTCCGCTCGCATCCGAGGCGCGTCGCGCCTCGCTATCCGCAAGGACATCGGCGAGCATCGGAACCAGATCGCCGACCCAGATCGGCTGGAACCGCGTTTTTCCGCCGCCGGGAAGCCCCGTCACGTACGGCGTCGTCAACTGTTTCGTGAACTCGAGGAACTCGGCGCCGTCACCGAACACGACGGAGGGACGGACGATGGTCCACGCGAGCCGCGACTCGGTGACGACGTCCTCGGCCTCGCCTTTGGTACGGAGGAACTCGGTGTCGGCGTCCGGATCGGCGCCGAGCGCGCTCATCTGGAGGAATCGATCGACGCCGCCGTCTTCGGCTGCGCGAACGAGATTCGCCGTACCCCCGAGGTGGATCCGCTCGTGGGCGTCCTCGTCAGGGGGCTGGTACAGCGGCGAGAGCGAGACGAGGTTGACGACGGCGTCGTGACCCGCGACCGTCTCGGCGATCGAGTCGTAAGCACTGACGTCGCCCGCGACCCGATCGACGCCGGCGGGGAGATCGGCGTCGCTGGGATCGCGGGACAGCGCCGTCACCTCGTGACCCCGCTCGTGGAGCTCCGTACAGAGGGGCGTGCCGATGAAGCCGGTACCGCCGGCGACGAGGATCTTCATGCCCGAAAGATGACGCTGCAGCGATAAATAACTGATCGCCTCCGTGGTTTGGCGGTCGGTCTCGATGGATTGTAATAGCCCACCCGACGACGTGGACGTATGCTGGTCACGCTCGAGGGACTGGACGGGAGCGGCAAGACGACGGTCTGGGAGGCGCTACGGGAGCGCTATCCGGGCGCGGTCTTCACGCGGGAGCCCACGAACGACTCCTGGTACGGCGACGCGGTCTACCGCTCGATCCGCGACGACGACGCCGACTCGCTGGCGGAACTGTTCCTCTACACGGCCGACCACGCCGACCACCTCTCGCGGGTGATCGAACCCGCCCTCGAGCGGGGCGACCTCGTGCTCTCCGATCGCTACTCCGACTCCCGGTTCGCCTATCAGGGGGCGACCCTCGAGGCGTCCGACCGCCTCGCCGTCGACGACCCCCTCGAGTACGTCGTCGACGTCCACGAACCGTTCTCGATCCCGCCGGACCTGACGATCTACCTCGACGTCGATCCCGAGACGGCCGCCGAACGCGCGGGCGCGACGAACAAGTTCGAACGCGCCGACTACCTCGAGTCGGTCCGCGACAACTACGAGCGACTCCTCGAGCGCGAGCCCGATCGGTTCGTCCGCGTCGACGCGACAACGGAGCCGGACGCGGTGCTCGAGGCGGTAGTAGCCGCGCTCGAGTCGGCGCTCGAGGAGTCCGACCTCGAGTCTCCCTAAGTCGGCGGTTTCGGCCGCGTCCGTCGGTCCGGAACCGGACGACCGCCTCAGGCGACGCCCCAGAAGAACTCGATGCCGAGCACCGTCACCACTGAGAGCAGCAACTGCAGCGGCGCGCCGACGCGGACGAAGTCGGTGAACTTGTAGCCGCCCGGACCGTAGACGAAGAGATTCGTCTGGTAGCCGACGGGCGTGAGAAACGCCGTCGAGGCCGCGAAGGTCACCGCGAGCACGAACGCGAAGGGGTTCGCACCGATCTGAGTCGCGGTCTCGACGGCGACGGGAAGCATCAACACGACGCTCGCGTTGTTGGAGATGACCCCTGTGATGAGTCCGGTCGCGAGGTAGAACACCCAGAGGACGCCGAGAATCGGCAGATAAGCACCCGTCGCGGCGACGAGACTCCCGAGCAGGTCCGCGCCCCCGGTCTGCTCTAAGGCCATCCCGAGGGGGATGATGCCGGCGAGCAGGAAGATCACGTCCCACTCGACGGCGTCGTAGATCTCGGTCGGCTTGAGGACGCCCGTCGCGACCATCGCTACGACGCCGGCCAGCGCGGTGACCATAATCGGCAGGGAAAGCGCCGACATCGCCTCGAACGCGCCGATCCCGGTCGCGCCGGCGAGCGCCGCGCCGACCGCGCCCCACGGGACGGCGACGAAGCCGACGACGCCCGCCATGATCGCCGCGGCGTGCGGGATCTTCTCGCTCCGGTAGTCCGGTTCCTCGGGTTCGTGTGCGACGATGAAGTCGCCGTTCTGCGAGAGGCGATCGACGCTGTCCGGCGCCGCCTGGACCAGCAGCGTGTCGCCGACGCGGATCCGCCGCTCGTCCATGTCCTCGCGGACCGTTTCGCCCCGACTGCGGAAGGCCAGGACGGTCGCGTCGTAGCGCTGTCGGAACGTCGAACTCTCGAGGGACTCGCCGACGAGAAACGAGCCGCGCGGGACGACCACTTCGACGAGGGTCCGATCCGGTGCTTCGTCGGGCTCTAACTCGGCGGCGGTCTCGGGGCTGCCCGAGAGCGTGAGCGTCTCCCGGTCGACGAACTGCTGGACGGTGTCGCGGTCGGCGCGCAGCCGGAGCAGATCGCCGGCTCGGATCGTCTTCTGGCCGATGGGTTCGATGAACTCCTCGTCGTCGCGGACGACCTGCAGGATGTCGGCGTCGAACTCGACGTGATCGATGGCCTCCTCGACGGTCGTCCCGACGATCGGCGAGTCGTCGTTGACGACGACCTCGGTCAGGTACTCCTCGATCGCGTACTCCTGGACGTAGTCCTCCTCGACGGGAACGCGCTCGGGCAGCAGTCGGTGACCGACGGTCACGAGGTAGAGGCTGCCGACCAGCAGGACGACGACGCCGAGCTGGGTGAACTCGAACATCGAGAACGGGTGGTCGAGCAGCCGCGCGGAGACGTCGCTCGCGAGGATGTTCGTCGAGGTGCCGATGAGGGTGAGCATCCCGCCGAACATCGAGGCGTAGGAGAGCGGAATCAGGAGTTTCGAGGGCGACGTCTTCCCCTTGTGAGCGATGTCCGAGACGACGGGGACGAGGATGGCGACGACCGGTGTGTTGTTGATGAACCCGGAGATGGGACCGCTGACGCCGATCGTCGCGAGCAGTTGTTTGTCGAGGTCCTCGCCCGCGAACGCCGACATCTTCCGGCCGATGATCTGGACGACGCCGGTGCGGCTGATCCCCGAACTGAGGATCAACATCGCCAGCACGGTGATCGTCGCCGAGTTCGAGAACCCGGAGGTCCCCTCCGCGGTCGAGATCTGCGTGAAGTTCACCACGCCGTCGGCGCCGAGCACCATCAACAGCACCATGACGAGGATCGCGGTCACGTCGATCGGCAGCAGTTCGGTAACGAAGAGCACGAGCGCGAGCAGGATGATCCCGAACACGACCACCATCTCGGGCGTCACCCCGAGCCCGCCGGTCTGAGCGGGCAGTCCAACGACGCCGTCGCTGCGGAGAACCTGACCGAACACGGTTGACGTCCCCCACTCTCGACCGACCCCGCTTGAAGCTCCCGATTCGGAGGAGCGAATCGAGCGACGACGGCAACCTCCCGTCATTCCGTCTTCATCTCCGGTGCCGACCGCGCCTCTGCCGTCCATCGGATGCGAACGAAGCTCGAGTCCGGCGTCGGGCAAAGGCTTTAGTCGTGCCATAGAGTACCACACTATCGATGGTCCACGCGTTCATCATGGTGAAGACGGCCGCCGGAGAGTCCGAGGGGCTACTCGCGGAGATCAGGGGCCTCGAGTCGGTGGTCGACGCCCACATCGTCGCCGGCAACTACGACATCATCGCGGAGGTCGACGGGCAGGAGGTCTACGACGTTCTCGAGACCGTCTCCTCGAGCGTTCAGGGACTCGGCGGCGTCAGCGACACGAAAACGTACATCGCGATGGGGTGAGACGAGCGGCCGAGCCGCGCGACGGCGACTCGAACCCGGCAGGACGACAGCCCGTTTCCGCACGGGGACGTGCCGTTCCTGACCATCGCTCGCCGCGGTCGAGTGTCCGTGTGAGAGCGACGAACGCGTAGTCCCTCGGCTGCGACGATGGAACATCTACCATGGTACTCGGGGGCAAACTTATTCACGGGGGCGAGCGTACCCCTGTTCATGCGGTTCGTGATTATCGGGGCTGGACGGGTCGGCCTGCGCACGGCGCGCGTCTTGCGCGACGAGGGCCACGAGGTAACGATGATCGAACGCGACGAGGCGAGGGTTCGCCGCGCTCGCGACCAGGAGTTCCCCGTCGTCGAGGGCGACGGCTCTCGCGAGGACATCCTCGAGGACGCCGGTATCCGCGACGCCGACGCGTTGGGCGCGCTGACGGGCGATCTGAACGTCAACTTCACCGCCTGCATGATCGCCAACCACTACGACTGTCGGACGATCATGCGCATCGACGAGGCCTACCGCGAGGGGATCTACCGCAAGTACGCCGATCAGGTCGACGAGGTGATCTACCCGGAGCGCCTCGGCGCGATCGGCGCGAAGAACGCCCTGCTGGGCGGGACGATCCGCGCGATCGCGGACATCGCTCCCCACCTGCAGGTCGTCGAACTCACGATCACCGACGCGGCCCCCGTCAACGGCTACACGATCAGCGAACTGCAACTCCCCGCCGACGCGACCGTCCTCGCGTTCGGCAAGCGCGGCCGGGACCTCGGGCTCCCCGACGCGGACCTCTCGCTCGAGGGCGGCGACCGGCTCATCGTCCTCGCGGACTTCGACGTCCTGAGCGAGGTCCGCCAGCTCCTGGTCGGCGAATCGGCGGCCCAAGCGGCCGCGAACGCGGGGACGGGCTCGAGTTCCGCGGCGACGGACCTGTCGTCGGAGACTGATACCGGAGGTGTCAACTGATGGTCACGGCATTCATCATGATCAAGGCGAACACGGGCGAGGCGGATCGACTCCGAGACAGCATCGAGACGATCGACGGCGTTCAGTCGGCCTACATCGTCGCCGGCGACGTCGACATCATCGCCAAAGCGCAGGTCGAAACTCCCGCCGCCGTAAAGGAGATCGCGGCCACCAAGATCCAGGGTATCGACGGCGTCGAGAACACCCAGACGTACATCGCGATGGACTAGAGAACCGAAGTTTTGCTCTGCGGGCGCGCCTGCGGCGCGCCCTCGGCAAAAATTCGATTAAAAGCACTCCTCCTTCCCCTGGCTCGCGGCGCTGCCGCTCGCCTCAACGCGGCACGAAGCGCCGCGTTTACCGGGTCAGTCGTCGGCCCGCTCGCTCCTTTCAGTCGCTCGCGGTCGGTAACGGGTAAGGCCTGCCTTTCCCCGGGTCGCGCGACTCTCGCGTCTGCTCGAGTCGCGCTCCCGGCCATCCCGCAGTTTCGAACGTTCGTTTGAGTAGGCGATCTGATGCCGGCGAATCATTCAGCGATATGGCGTCGGCGAACGAGCGGTTCGGAGCGAGCATAGCGAGTGAGAACCGCGAAAGGCGAACAGGGAACGTAGTGACCCGTGAGCGATGCCGTTCACCGAGCGCTACGCGCTCGGGCCGACGAGCGACCATCGGGAGCGAGGAGTGCTTTTAATCGAAATTTTGCCGAGGGCCAGTTTCGCTGGCCCGCAGAGCAAAATTTCGCAGCGCAAAACTTCGGTTTACATCGGCATTCCGCCGCTGTTGCCGTCGCCGTCGGCGGCCTGTTGGCCGCGGTTCTGAGCGTTCTCGAGCAGCGTCGCGGCCGCGCCCTGGTACTCGTAGCCGGGGATGATCCCCTGGGCGAACGTCCCCTCGACGAACTCGATGAGGGCCTTGGCGTCGTCGACGCCCTCCGCGGCGTCCCAGGCGACGTACTCGAGCGTGACGGTGACGGTGTCGGCGCCGCGGTCGACGGCGGGGTCCTCGTGGGTGCTCGTGTGGGCCACCGTGAAGGTGTCCTCGAGACGGCGCTCCAACGTCTCGAACCAGCCGTCCTCGACGACCGAGGCGACGGTCTCGTCGGCGACGGCGGCGTCGAGCGTCGGGAGGGTGACGGTGACGTGAAACTCGCCGTCCCGTTTCCCCTCGGCGTCGTCGGCGGTGACGGTCGCGTCGAAGACGGTCGTCTCGAGGTCGTATCCGGCGCCGTCATCGAGCGGGACGAACGCGTCGCGGGACTCGAGTTCGCGGGCGACGGGGTCGGGAAGATCGGTCATCGTCCCTTCGAACGGCGGTGAGCGAAAAGGGTGTTACGCTGTCGCGCAGTCTGTCACGGTCGTTGACCATTGAATGGCGCCGTTACAGGCGGGTAATCGCCCGACGGCAGCGGGATTGTTTCACGAACGTAATCGACCATTTCCGCGACAAATGGCATGCATTACTACAACGGATATTGCCGTTTTTCGACGGCATGAGTCTCGATAGACACGCCGCCGAACGCCGCCGGTTCGCACGCCTTCTCGGTATCGACGGGGAACTCGGCTCCGGACTGCCGATCGGAACGCCCTCGAGTCGGACCGAGGAGGAGAACGACCGCGATCATCGCGACCGGGACGCCGAATCGACCGACGAGGTATCCGCTACTCGATCTCGCGATCGTTGAGGAACGCGTTGATCGCCGTCGCGACCTCTTCGAAATCCTTGACTGTGAGTCCGTCGGTCGTGACGAAGATTCCGTCGCTGTCGCTGGTTACTCTGACGAGAAAGCCGTTGTCGAAGACGCGAATGGTGTAGTTGTAGTCGCCGAGTTCGGAGTTGTCGTAGGCCGTCTGGGCCGTCTTGAAGCCGCGCCACTCGTGGCCGATAAAGGTCGACAGATCGGCGTCGCGCTCTAAGTCCTCGCGCAGGTAGACCTGCTCGAAGTCGTCGCGCGTAAAGTAGGTGACAGAACGGAGACTGTCGCCGATCGCCGTCCGACAGGTGGTGACGATCCGTTCCGCAGCCTCGTCCGTGAGCAACCCGGTAGGCATACCGAATGAATCGAACCGTGTAACCTTAACGACAAGGGGCTGGTTCGACTCATTGAAAACGGCGTTCGTCGCCGTCGAGCGCCGTCGCTGCCGAGTGCCGTTCTGGCGTCAGGTCACCGTCGAACGCCGTCGCCGGCGAGCACCGACCCGGCGTCGGGCCACCGTCGAGCATCGTCGCCGGCGACTCGAGGGCGAGCGATCAGACCGCGTCGATCGCCCGATCGAGATCCGCGATCACGTCGTCGGCGTCCTCGATGCCGATCGAGAGCCGCACGAGGTCGTCGGTGACGCCGCTGGCCAGCTTCTCCTCCTCGGTGAGCTGTTGGTGAGTCGTGCTCGCGGGGTGGATGATCAGCGTCTTCGCGTCGCCGACGTTCGCCAGCAGACTCGTCAGGTCGACCTCGTTGCAGACCGTTTCTGCGGCGTCGTACCCGTCCTCGAGGCCGAAGGTGATCATGCCGCCGTAACCGCCCTCGAGATACTTCCGGGCGTTCTCGTGGGTCTCGTGGCTCTCGAGGCCGGGGTAGTTGACCCACGAAACCTTCGAGTGGTCCTCGAGGTACTCCGCGACGGCCATCGCGTTCTCGCAGTGTTTCTCCATGCGCAGCGGCAAGGACTCGAGTTTCTGCAGGGTGACCCAGGCGTCGAACGGCGACTGCTGGTTGCCCAGATCGCGCAGCCCGCGAGTCCGCGCGACGACCGAGAAGGCCGCCTCGCCGAAGGTCTCGTGGAAGTTGACGCCGTGGTACGCGGGATTGGGCTCAGTTATTTCGGGGTACTCGCCTTGCTCCCACGGGAAGGAGCCGCCGTCGACCAGCACGCCGCCGACCGTCGATCCCGCGCCGTGGAGCCACTTGGTCGTGGAGTTCCAGACGAGGTCGGCGCCGTGCTCGAGCGGGCGGCACAGGTACGGCGTCGCGAACGTGTTGTCGACGAACAGCGGCACGTCGTGGTCGTGGGCGATATCGGCGATGCGCTCGATGTCGGGCGTCACCAGCGCCGGATTGCCGATCGTCTCGAGGTGGACGAACGCGGTGTCGTCGTCGATGGCCTCCGCGTAGGCCTCGTAATCGAGCGTGTCGACGAAGTTCGTCTCGATGCCCCGCTTCGCGACGGTGTGGGTGAGGTAGGTGTACGTGCCGCCGTACAGCGACGACGAGGAGACGATGTTGTCGCCGACGTCCGCGAGGATGAACGTCGCGAGGTCGAACGCGGCCATCCCCGAGGACGTGGCGAGCGCGCCCACGCCGCCCTCGAGCGTCGCGATGCGCTCCTCGAGCATCGCGTTCGTCGGGTTCATGATCCGCGAGTAGATGTTTCCGGTCTCCTCTAAGCCGAACAGGGCGGCGGCGTGTTCGGTGTCCTCGAACTCGTAGGAGGTCGTCTGGTACAGCGGCGGCGCTCGGGCACCCGTCGTCGGATCGGCTACCTGGCCGGCGTGGACGCTGTTCGTGGCGAACTTCTTCTCGTCGGGAGTGTCTCCCATACCCGACCCGTTGGCAGCCGCGAAGGTAAAACTGGGAGACGATCATGTTCGGAATTCCGACGCACGAGCCGCGCAGCGAAAAAACGAACCGGGTCGATGCGGTTAGCGGCGGTGCGCGAACACGGCGGCCACGAGGACGGCGAGCGCGGCGAGCGCGGAGCCGGCGGCGAAGCCGGGCATCCCGTCGTCCGAGCCGTCGCCGTCCGCCCCGTCGTCTGACGGGGAGCCGTCGTCGTCGGATTCGGAGTCGTTATCGTCGGATTCGGAACCGGTATCGTCGGATTCCGATCCGTCGGAACCCGAGTCCTCGTTACCGGCGTCGTCGCCGACGGTCAGCGTTCCCGCCTCGAGCGACGGGTCGACGGCGCCGCCGTCGTCGTCGTCGACCTGCATCGACGTAACGCGCAGGTCCGTTTGACCGGCGTCGGCGCCGGTCACGTCGATCGTCGCCAGCGTGACGTCCGCGTCGCCGGCCGTGACCGCGTCGTCGAGGTCGGCGGCCTCGACGGTGATGGTCTCTCCGTCGGCGCCCACGGCGGGGTCGGTCGTCAGCCCGAAGTGATCCGGGTAGCTGGCGTTCGTGACGGTTGCGACGTCGCCGTCGTCGACGGCGAGCGCGATCTTGAACCCGGCGAGTCCGTCGGGAACGTCGGTCAGCGAGACGCGGAGACTCCCGGTCGAATCGGGCCCGACCGTCGCGTCGGAGATCACCAACGCGGGCTCGGCGCCGCTCGAGGCGCCGCCGGCCGATGCGGCCCCGTCGGTCATCGCCGGACTCGGTTCGGTCGTCGGCGGCTCCTCACCGGCCAGCGCCGCGGCGCCGACCGAACCGAGCGCGACCGTTCCGACGACCGTCGCGATCGCGAGTGCGACGGCGAGCGTTCGGAACGCGCGCCCGCGGAGAGGCGAGCGGTCCCGACCTCGGCGGTGCGATGCAGACTCGGACCCGGTCGTCGGCGTATCGGTGTCGTCGTGCCTCATCGGTTACAGCTCGTCGTAGAGGGCGACGACGTCATCATAGTCGATACGGCCGTTGTCGTTGAAGTCGAACGCCGCCTCGTTGAGTTGGACGGCATCGCCCTCGAGGTTCTCGAACAGCAGGGTGACGTCCTGGTAGTCGAGTCGGCCGTTGCCGTTGACGTCCTCGAAGCGTCCGTCACCGTCGAGGTCCGTCGGGGCCTGACCCGACCCCGAACCCTCGCCGATCGGCGGCGGACCGACGACCACGATACCCGGACGCGGCTGGGTGTCGATCGCCATCCCGTCGTCGTCGTCCAGCGAGTGGACCTCGATCGTAACGTCGGTCGTCCCCGTGCCGACGCCCTCGAGTTCGAGCGTCGCGAGCGTGACGTCGTCGAGCGTCGCGCCGATCGCGTCTTCGAGGTCGGCGAAGCGGAACTCGACGCTCGAGCCGTCGCCGATCGACGGCTCCGAGGTCAACTCGAGCGCGTCGTGGTAGCTGACGTCGGTGATCTCGGCGACGTCGGCGTGCTCGACCGAGATAGTGACCCGGCCGCCCGCGAGGCCGTCGGGGATCGACGAGAGCGTCAGGTCGACCTCGCCGGTCGCGCCGTGGCTGACCGCGATCGAGTCGGTCCGGAGAACCGCCGGCGGCTCGTAGACCCACATCGCGTCGTTCTCGTACGTGCGGCCGAAGGAGCCCTTGTCCTCACAGAGGATCACCCGACCGTCGTCCATGACCATCACGTTGTCGACGTTGATCAGCGACTCGTCGAGCAGGGAGACGGAATCGCTCCCGTTCGGGCCGACGACGACCGGCTCGAGTCGGGAGACGTCGTAACCCTCCTCGAGTTCGGCTCGGTAGAGGACGCCGGTCTCGACCTCGTCGAAGCGGAGTTCGCCCTGATCGTCGGTCATCGAGCCGCCGAGCGCGGAGATACCGAAGTAGATGAAGTCGCCGGGTTCGGCCTCGTCGTGGGAGTCGATCCCCTCGGCCTTGTTGAACTCGACGCTGGCGCCGATCTCCTTGGCGGCCGCGCGGGTCTCGAGGAAGGGAACGCGACGGAGTTCTTCGTCGACACCGTCTGGGCCGCGTTCCGCGTACTGTTCGGCCCACTCGACGATCTCCTCGTCGGCGATGTAGTCCTGGTTGCCGTTGATCGCGACCTCCTCGTCTGCTTCGCGCAGGGCCTGCTCGAGGTCGTCGGCCCAGTCCGTCTCGGCGTGAGTCTCGAGGTAGTCGACCTGCGTGACGTCGTCGTAGTCGCTGATCCAGGCTTCGACTTCGGCGTTACTCGCGGTGCCCAGCGGAAGCCACTCGATATCGAGGTCGGTCTCGGCGACCGGTCCCTCGCCGATCTCGGTGGCTTTCATGGCGTACAGCGTACCGCAGACGTCCATCCGGTCGTCGTACTCCGGAATCGGCTCTTCGGCGACGAACTTGTAGATGCCCTTCGCGCCGCCGTCGGAGGCCAGGTAGACGGTCCGCTCGTCGGGCAGCACTTCGGGACACTCCCACGCGGCGCGGCCGAAGACGTGGTGTTTGACCGGGGTGGGATCGTCGCTCGCGGGATCGGTGATTTCAACGATCTTCCCGTAGCGGTAGCGGTTCGGGAACGCCTCGTCGCCGATGGGACGGTGGCGGTCCTCGATCTCAATCTCGCCGTCCTCGTTCTCGAACTCGCGCAGGTCGACGGGTTCGGCGCCGAGGTGGTAGGCGTGTTTCTCGAGGCCGGTCAGCGCCCACAGTCCCATCGGATACCAGGCGTCCTCGCCGAAGATGTCCGCGAGAGCGTCCTCGATTCCGGCGACGTTCGGTCGGTTCCAGAACGTGCTGGCGCCGCGAATACCGACACCGCTGCCCGCCTCGAGGACGTCGCTGACCGTCGCGAGCCCGTTGACGCGCGGATGGCCGTAGTCCTCTTCGGCCGACAGTGGCGTCTCCCACGGACTCAGGTCGCCGTAACAGTTGATCCGCGTGCCGCCGATCTCGCGGAACGCCTCGGTGTTCTCGAGCTCCATCGCGTTCTCGAGGTCGGCCTCCCAGCGACCCGACTCGCGGCTGAGCGGCGTCCGGGTGATCGCACCCGGACGAGTCTCGTTGTTGGTGAAGAGGTAGCCCTCGGTGCCTTCCTCGTTCGTCGAGACGAAGAAGTTCATGTCGGTGACGCCGCCGGCGCTCGCGAGGTCCTCGCCGGCGAGCTCCGCGACGTTCTCGCCGTCGGGCGTCTGCGGGTGACCGAACCGCTCGGTCCCGCCGTTGATCGGGTCGCCCGCCTGAACGAGCAGCCGGTAGTCGCCGGCCGCTCCGAGGACCTGCTGCTCCTCGGCCTTCGTTCGCGGCGGCTCGAGTTCGTCGAACTCGTCGTTCTTGCCGTTGAACGTGAACCGGAAGTCGTCGAAGACGCCGACCCCGCCCCGGTTGAACGGCTCCATATTGTCGTCGCTGGGCGCCTGCAGGCTGTAGAGTAGTTCCCCCGTCTCGAAGACGAACGGCCCCGTTACCTCGGCGCCGAGTGCCGTCGTCGAGAACCGGTCGATGTTCCCCTTGACGTACGGCGCCTCGAGCGTGTCGTGTTCCTCGGGATCCTCGTCCGCCCCCACGAGACCGACCGTCCCCGCACCGACTGCCGCAGCCGCCGACGATGCCATCAGCTTCCGCCTGGTAAATTCGACCATGCAAGCGGGTTGATCCCTTGGGATAGGGTCAGGTTTTATAATACTATTATAATCTATACTGTTACCAAACGGTGAAGTTCATACGTCTCGATAGTCGAATTGAACGAGCGAGAGTCTATATAGTCGAGCGGAGAGCCGAAAGATAGTCCGGGCGAAAAACCGCTGGTGAGACCGGCTCGGCGGTCGTTCCGGCGATAAACGTCGAATCGGGCGCCAGCGACGAGGCGGGCGAATCGACCGCACGGCTCGGCGCCGAATCACGAGTCGGACGCGAATCCGAACGCGGACGGCGCCTCGATTACAGTTCGTCGTAGAGGGCGACGACGTCGTCGTAGTCGATGCGGCCGTTGTCGTTGAAGTCGAACGCCGCCTCGTTGAGCTGGACGGCGTCACCCTCGAGGTTCTCGAACAGCAGGGTGACGTCCTGGTAGTCGAGTCGGCCGTTGCCGTTGACGTCCTCGAAGCGCCCGTCACCGTCGAGGTCAGTCGGGGCGCGGCCCTCGCCGACCGGCGACGGACCGACGACCACGACGCCCGGGCGAGGCTGGGTGTCGATCGCCATCCCGTCGTCGTCGTCCAGCGAGTGGACCTCGATCGTGATATCGGATGTCCCGGTCCCGACGCCCTCGAGTTCGAGCGTCGCGAGCGTGACGTCGTCGAGGGTCGCGCCGATCGCGTCTTCGAGGTCGGCGAAGCGGAACTCGACGCTCGAGCCGTCGCCGATCGACGGCTCCGAGGTCAGCTCGAGCGCGTCGTGGTAGCTGGCGTCGGTGATCTCGGCGACCTCGGCGTGCTCGACGGAGACCGTGACGCGACCGCCCGCGAGGCCGTCGGGGATCGACGAGAGCGTCAGGTCGACCTCGCCGGTCGCGCCGTGGCTGACGGCGACCGAGTCGGTCCGGAGAACCGCCGGCGGCTCGTAGACCCACAGCGCGTCGTTCTCGTACGTGCGGCCGAAGGTGCCCTTGTCCTCACAGAGGAGGACTCGGCCGTCGTCCATGACCATCACGTTGTCGACGTTGATCAGCGACTCGTCGAGGATCGACTGGGGATCGCTCTCGTTCGGCCCGACGACGACCGGTTCGAGTCGGGAGACGTCGTAACCCTCCTCGAGTTCGGCTCGGTAGAGGACGCCGGTCTGAACCTCGTCGAACCGAAGGTCGCCGTGCTCGTCGGTCATGGCGCCGCCGAGCGAGGAGATGCCGAAGTAGATGAAGTCGCCGGGTTCGGCCTCGTCGTGGGCGTCGATCCCTTCGGCCTTGTTGAACTCGACGCTGGCGCCGATTTCCTTGGCGGCCGCGCGGGTCTCGAGGAATGGGACGCGACGCAGGTCCTCGTCGACGCCGTCGGGGCCGCGTTCCTCGTACTGCTCGGCCCACTCGACGACCTCCTCGTCGGTGATGTAGTCCTGGTTGCCGTTGATGGCGACCTCCTCGTCCGCTTCCAGCAGCGCCTGGTCGAGGTCGTCGGCCCAGTCCGTCTCGGCGTGAGTCTCGAGGTAGTCGACCTGCGTGACGTCGTCGTAGTCGCTGATCCAGGCCTCGACTTCGGCGTTGCTCGCCGTTCCGAGCGGGAGCCACTCGACGTCGAGATCGGTCTCGGCGACCGTGCCCTCGCCGATCTCGGTTGCCTTCATGGCGTACAGCGTGCCGCGGACGTCCATCCGGTCGTCGCACTCCGGAATCGGCTTCTCGGCGACGAACTTGTAGATGCCCTTCGCGCCGCCGTCGGAGGCGAGATAGACCGTCCGTTCGTCGGGCAGCACCTCGGGGCACTCCCACGCGGCGCGACCGAAGACGTGGTGCTTGACCGGGGTCGGCACGTCGGCGGTCGGCTCGGTGACCTCGACGATCTTGCCGTAGCGGTAGCGGTTCGGGAACGCCTCGTCGCCGATGGGACGGGGCGTGTTCGCGGTCTCGAGACCGTCCTCGCCCTCGACCTCGACCTCGTTCTGATCGATCGGCTCGGCGCCGAGGTGATAGGCGTGTTTCTCGGTGTTCCGGTTGTTGTGCAGCCCCATCGGGTACTCGTGCTCGTCGCCGAATAGCTCCTGGAGCGAGGGGTCGACCTCGAGAATGTTGGGTCGATTCCAGAACTCGCTGCCGCCGCGGAGACCGACGCCGCTCCCCTGTTCGACGATGTCGCTGACCGTCGCGAGCCCGTTGACGCGCGGATGGCCGTACTCCTCTTCGGCCGACAGCGGGGTCTCCCACGGACTCAGGTCGCCGTAACAGTTGACCTTCGTCCCGCCGATCTCGCGGAACGGTTCGGTGTTCTCGAGTTCCATCGCGTTCTCGAGATCGGCCTGCAGGTAGCCGTCCTCGTCCCGGTAGAGGGGGGTTCGCGTGATCCCGCCCGGTCGGATCTCGTTGTTGGTAAAGAGGTAGCCCTCAAGCCCCTCCTCGTCCGTCGAGACGAAGAAGTTCATGTCGGCCTGGTCGCCGATGCCGTCGTACCCCTCTTCGGAAACCTCGACGAGTTCCTGCCCGTCCGGCGTCTGCGGGTGGCCGAACCGCTCGGTCCCGCCGTTGATCTCGTCGCCCGTCTGGACGAGCAGCCGGTAGTCGCCGGCCGCCCCGAGGACCTGCTGTTCCTCGCGGTCCGTTCGCGGCGGCTCGAGCTCGTCGAACTCGTCGTTCTTGCCGTTGAACGTGAACCGGAAGTCGTCGAAGACGCCGACCCCGCCCGTGTTGAAGGGCTCGAGGTTGTCGTCGTGTGGACCCTGGAGACTGTAGAGGAGTTCCCCCGTGTCGAAGACGAACGGCCCCGTTACTTCGGCGCCGAAGGCCGTCGTCGAGAATCGATCGATGTTCCCCTTGACGTACGGCGCCTCGAGCGTGTCGTGTTCCTCGGGATCCTCGTCCGCCCCCACGAGACCGACTGTCCCCGCGCCGACTGCCGCTGCCGCCGACGATGCCATCAGCTTCCGCCTGGTAAATTCGACCATGCAGCCGAATCAATATTCGAGGAAGTAATGAGAATTTATAATAAATAGAAGTGAGATATTGTAGATAACGGAGCGAAATTAGCGGGAATATACCGAACATAGCGCTCTGACGTCTATTGATCGATACGAAGACGAGAGGGAGGTTACATAGCCGACCCGGCGTCGCGGGGCGAGTCGAAGACCCGACGGGGCGCGGGTCGAGTAATTCGAGACTGGAGGGCGCCGGTCGCGGCGTCAGCGCGGCTCCGGCGACGGACGGCGGAACTGTCGAAGAAAGGGGAACGAGGGCGTCGAACGGCGGCGGGGATCCGAGCGGTCGTCAGTCGAGACCTTGTGTCCTCACTTCGGTCCGGACCTCGTCGGCGCGGTCGCGGACCCACGTGAGGTAGCGCTCGATCTCCGTCGGCGTCGATCCGAAGAAGGAGGCGACCCAGTCGCGGTCGGCCCACGGCAGCGTCATGAGGTAGGCGGCGAGGGTGTCCTTGCCCGCCTGGACGACCTCCGGCGGGACGCCACGCTCGCCGGTGCCCTCCTCGACGAAGCCGTTCACGTCGAAGTAGACGTCGGCGTACAGGCGGGCGTCCGTGAGGCTGTCGAAGGCGATATCGGTGTGTTCGGGCGCTTCGAACCGGTAGCGCTCGTCGGTGTCGTCGTCGACGATACGGACGTCGAGAACGTACTCCTCGACGACCCGATCGGCCGTTTCGGGGGCGGGGTCGGACGTGGACATTTCCGTGGATCCATTCGAGGCTGAAACAGTATTGAACGTTGATATGAGGGCTATTGTCCGCTCGTGAGCGGTCGGTAGGGCTACTGGGATACCGGCGGCCGGACTCGGCTGTCCCCGCGATCGATCCGCCGGCCTCAGGCCGGGCTTTTTAGGCCGCCGTCGTCGTTACGACCGTCCACGACTCCGGATGAACGTCCTGATCGTCCTCGGCCACCCCCGGACCGACAGCCTCTGTGGCGCGCTCGCCGACGCCTACCGCGACGGGGCGCTCGAGGCCGGTCTCGAGGTGCGACAACTCGCCGTCGCCGACCTCGCGTTCGATCCCGACGTCCGCGAGGTCTCGCCGACCGACCAACCGCTGGAGCCCGACCTGCGAGAGGCTCGTGACTCGATCGAGTGGGCCGACCACCTCGTCTTCGTCTACCCGAACTGGTGGGGGACGATGCCGGCGCGGCTCAAGGGTTTCTTCGACCGCGTCTTCACGCCCGGCTTCGCGTTCGTCGAGTACGACGAGGGCGAGGGCGCGGGTCACGAGGGACTCCTGGACGACAAGACCGCCGAGCTGATCGTCACGATGGACATGCCGCCGTGGGTCTACCGCTGGATCTACCGCCAGCCGGGCAACAACGCCGTCAAGCGCGCGACGCTCGGCTACGCGGGGATCCGGACGACGCGGATCACCAACCTCGGCCCCGTCGAGGGGTCGACCCCCGAGGAGCGAGGGGAGTGGCTCGAGACGGCGACTCGACTCGGCGAGCGTCTCGCCAGCGGGCCCGATTCGCGATCCACGCGCGTCCGCCGGCGGGCGACGGCGTGGCTGAAGGCGCTGCGGCTGCAGTTCTACCCGATGGCGTGGGTGGCCTACACCATCGGCGCGCTGGCGGCCGTCGGCTCCAGCGACGTCCTCTCGTCGACCGCCTACTGGCTGGGCTTCGCCTTCATTTTCGCCCTCGAGGCGGCGACGGTGCTGTCGAACGAGTACGTCGACTACCCCACCGACCGCGAGAACGCGTTCGCCGGCCCCTTCACCGGTGGCTCGCAGGTGCTGGTCGACGGCGTCCTCGAGTTCGACGATCTCAGACGGGGGATCGGCGTCGCGCTCCTCGCGGCCGTCGCGTTCGGCGCGGGCGCGCTCGCGGTCGGTCCCGGCTCGGCCGTTGCCGCGGCGGCCATCATGGGCGTTCTGAGCGCGCTGGCGCTGGGCTACACGGTCCCGCCGCTGGAACTCTCCTACCGGACGCTCGGCGAACTGGACGTCGCCGTCACACACAGCGTCGGGGTACTGGTCTGTGGCTTCGTCCTCCTCGGCGGTGCCCTGACCGATCCGCTCCCGTGGCTGCTCTCGGTGCCGTACCTGCTGTCGGTGCTGCCGGCGATCACGCTCGCGGGCGTTCCAGACCGCGCGGCCGACCGGGACACCGGCAAGGAGACGATCGCCGTCCGGTTCGGCGTCGACGGCGCCGCGAGGATCGCTGCGGCGACGGCGGTTCTGGCCTGCCTCGCCGCGATCGGCTGGGCGGCCTTCGACGTCGCCGGCGGCGCCTACGGCCCGCTCGTCGCCCTCACCGTGCCCCACGCGCTCGCGCTCGTCTGGCTCCTGCGGTCGCGACTGTGGGAGCGGACTGAATCCGCCCGTATCGACGGGCTGCTGGCCGTCTCGCTCGGCTATCTGGTCTGGTTCGGCGTCGTACCGTTGCTCAGTCTCGCGTGACGGCGCGGCGAGAGCCCGACGCGGCGTCGGTCGCCGCCGGAACGCACACCGTCACCGTCGTTCCGTCGTCGCCGGAATCGAACTCGATCTCGCCGCCCAGCGCGGTCGCACACCACGTCGCGATCCACAGGCCGAGACCGCTCCCGTGCGAGAGCGGCGTCTCCTCGCCCCGCTCAAGCACGGCGAGTTCGTGCTCGGGAATCCCGGGACCGTCGTCGGCGACCTCGAACACCGCCATCCCGTCCGCGAGACCGACGTAGCTGATCGCGACTCGAGGAGAGTCGCCGTCGTTGTGTTCGAACCCGTTCTCGACCAGGTTCGCGAACAGCGTCCGGAACACGCGCTCGTGGGTCCGTAGCTCGAGGTCCACGGGCACGTCGATCTCGAGTCGGCTCGCTCCGTCGGTTCGGACGCGCGACCGTCCCCGCTCGCCGGGTTCGAGGCTCGCCAACAGCGGACGGATCGAGACGGTTGTCGGGGACGTATCGAGGGCCTCGATCGTCCGCTCGAGCGCTCGGGACTTCTCTCCTAACTCCAACACGTCGTCGACGTCGGATTGCACCCGCTTGAGGTACGCTTCGATCGTCTCGTCGTCGGTGTGCTCGATCGACAGGTCGACGTAGCCCGAGACGACGTTGAGATCGTTCCGGAGATTGTGCCGAAGGACGCGATTCATGACCGTCTGTTGCTGTCTCCGCTGGCGTCGCTCGGTCACGTCTCGAAAGACGACGATGTATCCGACTCGCGCACCGGACGGATCCGTCAGCTCCGACACCGACGCCGTGAACTCCGCGCTTTCGGGGCCCTCGTGGTCGGTCACGAGCCGGTTCGTCGGCGTCGTCTCGAGGTCGACGGTCGCGACGGTCTCGAACGGCTCGCCGAGGTGCGCTTCGGAGAGATCGAAGGTCGACCCGGCCGCCGGATTGTACTCGACGAGACGGTCGTCCGTATTGACGACGACGACGGGATCCGAGAGGTCCTCGACCGCCCGCCGCTGGGCGGTTCGCCTGGTCGACGGGTTGAGTTCGATCATCCCGCTGGCGACGATGGCGTACGCGTCGAGTGCCAAGTGCGGGAGGAACACGATCGTCGTCAGGTGTAACTGCGGGTACGGGCCGAGTTCGAAGAGCCACGTCGCGAGGGCGAGACACGGGAGGACGGCGCTCAGCCCGACCCAGAGCGTCTCGGTCCGGTACACCGGACCGTAACTGACCGCCGTCTCGAGCACCAAGACGGTGCCGGCCGTCGCGTAGAGGATCCCGGAGAGCAGGCCGATGTACGCGATCGGACCGAACTCGTAGGAGACGGTCGCAACACCGAAGACGGGATCGAGCCGGAATCCGGACCAGACGAGCCCGTGAAGCGGGTTCGTCAGGACGAGTCCGATCGTCGCGGCCGGCACGACCGACAGGAGCGCGAACCCGGTGCTACGGACGAGCGGCCCCCGGCCGGTGTAATCGAGGGCGAACGCCAGATAGGCGATTCCGGCGCCGATCATCCCCGTCCAGGAAACCGTCTCGAGGACCAGCCGGAGCGTCGGCTCGAACACCAGCAGCGAGACGCCGTCGCTGACCGACCAGACGGCGAGCGCGAGGACCGTGACGATCGCCCAGTTCACGCCCGGCTGTCCGCAGTGGCGCCGGAGGTACCACGCCAGAAACGCGCTACAGGCGCCGGTGAGCAGCGAGCCGATCACGAGCCACGGCGAGAGTGACACTGTCGACACATTCGCGTATCGATACTTTTCGGTTATGGCTCGTAGCGGCGTGTTCCGGCGGCTCCGGTCCGAACCGATTCGAGATCGCGTCGCCGATCGAGGCGATGCGAGCGGGGTCCGCCCCGATCAGTTCACTCGAGCAGCGACTCGCCGGTCATCTCCGGGGGCTGCTCGAGGTCGATCAACTCGAGGATCGTCGGCGCGATGTCGGCGAGGGTGCCGCCCTCCCGAACGCTCCGCCCGCCGTCGGTCCCATCGTCGGCGACGTAGACGAGCGGGACGAGGTTGTACGTGTGTGCGGTGTGAGGATCCTCCTCGGTGCCCATGTCGTCGGCGTTGCCGTGGTCGGCGGTGACGAGGACGTGCGCGCCGGCGTCCCGAAGCGTCGCCGCGAGTCGACCGAGTTGCGAATCGACGGCCTCGACGGCCTCGATGGCGGCCTCGTAGTCGCCCGTGTGGCCGACCATGTCGGGGTTGGCGTAGTTGAGCACGAGCGTGTCCGGATCCTCGGACTCGATGACGTCGATCGCGGTGTCGGTCACCTCGGGCGCGCTCATCTCCGGCTGCAGGTCGTAGGTCGGCACGTCGGGGCTCTCGACGATCTCCCGGATCTCGCCGTCGAACTCGACCTCGCGGCCGCCGTTTAAGAAGTAGGTGACGTGGGCGTACTTCTCGGACTCGGCGATCCGCAACTGGGTGCGGCCCGCGTCGGAAAGCACCTCGCCGAGCACCTGCTCGGGCTGGTTCGGCGGGTAGGCGACGGGGAGGTCGAAGGTCTTGTCGTACTGGGTCAGCATGACGACCGCCGCGTCCGGCGGACTGGTCTCGAACTGGTCGGCCCAGTCTTCGGATCGGATATCGGCCAGCATTCGCGTGAGCTGGCGCGCGCGGTCCGAGCGGAAGTTGAACCAGACGACCGAGTCGCCGTCCTCGAGGGCCGGCTGATCCGCAATGACGGTCGGCTCGACGAACTCGTCGGTCACGTCGCGACCGTAGGATTGCTCGACCGCCTCGACGGCCGTCTCGGCTTCGTGGTCGGCCTCGCGGTGGACCATCGCGTCGTAGGCCCGCTTCGTCCGCTCCCAGTTCTGGTCACGGTCCATCGCGTAGTAGCGGCCCGTGACCGTCGCCACGTCGCCGGTGCCGTGCTCGTCGACGACGTCCTCGAGCGTCGAGAGGTAGTCCCGACCGCCGGTCGGCGAGGTGTCCCGGCCGTCCGTGATCGCGTGGGTGACGGCCTCGACGTCGCGGTCGCCCGCCAGTTCGATCAGCGCGTGGAGGTGCTCGTGGTCGGAGTGGACCCCGCCGTCGCTGACGAGGCCGACGAAGTGCACCTTCCCGTCGTTTTCGCGGGCGTTGTCGAACGCGGTGTTGATCGCGTCGTTTTCCCGGAAGGAGCCGTCCGCGATGGAGTCCGAGATCCGGGTGTACTCCTGGTAGACCACGCGGCCGGCGCCGATGTTTAAGTGGCCGACCTCGCTGTTGCCCATCTGCCCGTCGGGGAGGCCGACGCGCCGACCCGCGACCTCGAGCGTCCCGTACGCGCCGGCGTCGGCGAGCCGGTCGAAGGTCGGCGTGTCGGCGGCTTCCACGGCGTCTCTGCTCGTCCCGTCGCCGAGTCCCCACCCGTCGAGGATGATCAGCGCAGCGTCCATGTGCGACGGGTCGCCGGCCTCTCGTAACTAGCTGTCGTTGTCTCGCAGGCTCGCAGGCGGGCGATACCGAAACGCGAGCCGTCCCCGCCCCGCTCCCGCCTCCTGCCGCTCGAGGGCCGGCGGCCCGACGCCGGTGGCAGACGGAAAGTATATACAACGCAACTAGAGAATGTGGCGCAGCTATCGGGTCGCCGCGACGGCGGCGTCCCGCCCTCGATCATGACCGGCCGCCCCTCCCTCACGACGCTGCCCGATCGCGCTCGGCTCCGCGACGCGCTCGATCGCCGGTTCGGCATCGACGCCCGCGCGCTGGCGGCGTTCCGGATCCTCCTCGGCTGTACGCTGCTGTTCGACGTCCTCCACCGGTCGCGGGACCTGGTAGCGTTCTACGCCGACGCCGGCGCGTACCCGCGGGCGTTGCGCCTCGCGGTCGGGGACTCGAGCGGCCGGTACTCGCTGCACATGCTGTCGGGCGAGCCGCTGGTGCAGGCCGCGCTCTTCGGCCTCGCGGCGCTGCTCGCGATCGCGCTGATCGTCGGCTACCGAACGCGGCCCGTCACTTTCCTCTCGCTGGTCCTGCTGGTCTCCGTCCACTTCCGCAACCCGCTGGTCCTCAACGGCGCCGACAGGCTGTTGCGCGAGGTGCTGTTGCTGGGGCTGTTCCTGCCGCTCGGGCGGCGGTGGGCCGTCGACGCGCTCGGCGACGACCGGGACGGTGGCGGCGATCAGAACCGTGAACCCGGAAACGGGACGAGAACGAGAGCCGAGAACTGGGTGGTGACGCCCGCGACGGCGGCCGTCCTCGTCTACGTCGTCGGCTTCTTCGCGAACAACGGCCAGCACAAGCGACTCGGCGACACCTGGACCACCGGCGAGGCGCTGGGGTACGCCCTCCGGCAGGACCACATGACGATCCTGGCCGCCGACTACGTCGTCGACTATCCGCTGCTCCTCGAGGCCGGGACCTACGGCTGGCTGGCCGTGGTCGTCGGCGCCCCGCTGTTGCTGGTGCTGACCGGCTGGCTCCGGACCGCCTACGTCGGGGCGTTCCTCGGCGCCGTCGCCGGACTGGGACTGAGCGTGGCCGTGGGCCTGTTCCCCGCGGTGCTGACGGCGGTGCTGGTGCTCTTCCTTCCCTCGTTCGTCTGGGATCGCCTCGAGGCACTCGGCGCGGCGTGCTGTGAACGAATCGGGCCGCTCGAGCGCCTGCGGACGCGAATCGGCGCGCTCGCGTCGCGGGTCGGTCCGCCCCGCAGCCTCCGTTCGGCGCTCCCGTCGCAGGTCGGGAACCGCCGGCACCGGCTCCGGTCGGTCCTCCTCGGCGGCGTATTGATCGTCGTCGTCCTCTGGACCGTCGGATTGTTGGGCTACGCGGACGCGTTCGAACCGGTCGACGCCGTCGATCCCGACGACAACCAGTGGACGATGTACGCCCCGAACCCGTCGACGAGCTACGGCTGGTACGTGGTCGAGGCCGACCTCGAGTCCGGCGAGGAGATGGACGTCCTGCGAAACGAGGCGGTCCGGGACGGACCGCCGGCGGAGGCGTCGGACACGCTTCCGAGCTTCCGCTGGCGCAAGTACATGAACTCCTTAGACGACGAGGAGGCCCGGGCCGACCGGTTCGGAGCGTACATGTGCGACCGCGCCGCCGACCAGTTCGACGCGCCCGTCGAGCGGATCGAAGTCACCTACCACTACCGATCGATCGAACCCGAGGGAGACGACCCGACGACGGGGAACGTCACTCGAGTCGAAACGGCGTGTTCGGCGATCTGAGGCGTCGTGCCGTGAACCCGCGGCCGCGTGCGACCGGAATGCTGAACACGTCGGGCACCCAACGGAAGCTATCACGATGGCCACGGACGTACCGCGGGAGGATCCGATCGTGCTCTTCGACGGCGTCTGCAACCTCTGTCACGGGTTCGTGCAGTTTCTCGTCCCGCGGGACACCGAGGGTCAGTTTCACTTCGCGTCGTTGCAGTCCGACGTCGGCCAGCGGCTGCTGGCGGAGCACGGCCTCGCGGACCACGACCTCGACTCGGTCGTGTTGCTCGAGGGCGACGACGCGTACGTCAAATCGGACGCGGTGATCCGGATCGCCCAGCTCCTGGGCGGCGTCTACCGACTGCTCGGGCCGTGTCGGTTCCTCCCCCGCCGGTTTCGGGACTGGGCGTACGACCTCGTCGCGCGCCACCGCTACCGGCTGTTCGGGCAGAAAGAACAGTGCATGCTGCCGACCGGGAACGTTCGGGACCGGTTTCTCGAGTAGGGACGGGGCTCCCGGTCGAGGTGTCGATCTGACCGGCGACCTTACTTCCCGGTTTCGACGAGGTCCAAGTACGGCGCGATCACGTCGCGATCGACCGCCAACTCGAGGCGTTCGGCCGCCTCGTCGTACCGGACGAGGCCCGCATCCTGGAGATGGGGAAGATGCTGGTGGTGCAGGTCGACGAGAATCCGCTGGTACCGGTCGTACGTCGGGGCGGCCTCTTTGAGCGCGATGTACTCGGCGAGATCGCCGAGATGGATCGCTGCGGGTTTCTGGGCGAGATAGGTGAGCGCGTACTGTCGTCGCGTCTCCGCGAAGGCCCTGAACAGTCGCGTCGAGGAAACGTCCGCGTCGTCGATCTCGGCTCCCTGGGAATTTCGTGTTTTCGGCGTCATAATGGGGCGTACTGTACCTACGCTCTCTCCCCGACCGGGTCTCGCGGGACGACTTCAGCAGAGTACACGTGTCAGTGTGAAGGGGATCCACATAACCTTTGTTGTAATCTGCTTATGCTAGAAATGAAACCGAACGGATCTTTTACCGGTCAGTCTTCGAGAAACTCCGGTTCGAAGGCCGACTCGGAGTCCGGATCGGGATCCCGTCGCTCGATCGTGATCGTCCATTCGGGGGCGGCGGAGACCGGCGACGAAACGTCCCAGACGCCGTCGATGACGGCTCCGCGACCGAATGCAGTCGTCACGAGCGCCTCGAGATCGCGTTCGAAGGCCGCAGTTACGTCGGAGTCGGGGGGTCCGCTATCGGATGCCATGGTATCTTGGCGGGAGGGCTGACACGTGCGGCGAGTGGTGGGCGCCGGCGCAACGCTGTTCCTCCACAGGGTCCCGAAGACAGCGGTAAATATAACCACGTCGCCGTTATGAATGGTTTTTGACAATCGAGTGGCGGCCGATGTTCGAGGCCGACCCGGCGGCCCGCGTCGCCGAACCGAACTCGAGTCGGCAGCCCCCAACGACGGCGTCGCGACGAGGCGCGTCAGTGGTCGAAGGTCGCGCCGCAGTCGCCACAGACCGTGCCGTGGCCGGGTTTGGTTCGCTGTGCGAAAACGGCGCCGCAGTCGTCGCAGATCATAAAGAGGCGGCGTTCCGGCGGGACGCCGGCCTCGAACGTGACCTGAATCCAGGCGTCGCGGTTCGTCTCGTCGTACAGCGTCACGTCGGCGCCGTCCTGGCGCCAGTTGATCGGGTCCTCGTCGGTGTCGACCGCTTCCAGACCTCGCTTGGACATCGGGATATTCGGATTCACCCTCCACCCACATATAATTTTTCTGATAATATTTTACCCGGCCTCGAGTTAATGCATTGCTACCGGCGCGATCGAGCCGACCGTCGTCTTTTTGCGAATGGGACGGGAGCCACCGAGTGTGACTCTCGATCCGGTCCACTTCGACGGCATCGCGCGACTCGCGAGGCGGATCGATCACGGGGCCGACGAGCGCGATCGCCGCGCCTTCGCCGAGACGGTCTGGGCGGAGTTCCTCGATCCGCTCGTCGACGACGACGGCCGAACCGTCCTCGAGCCGGTCGGCGAGCAGCATCGTCGTCACGTCGACTGCGAGGACGTCGCGCTCCACGATCGACCGTTCGCGAGCGAGCACGGGCTCGACGCGGGAACCATCAACCCGACGACGTTCAAAAACGGCCTCGTGATCGACATCGCGCAGGCGGCGATGGCCGCCACGCCGAGCGACCTCGACCTCCACCGGTCGCGAACCACGGTGATGACGGTCCACTCCAACGACGAGACGATGACCGTCGACGAGTCGTGGGGGAAGTTCGACGAGGGCTACAGCCGGAGCCGCGCCGTCAAGATCCCGCCGCTGCCCCGCTTCGCCGAGGGGGTCGTCCACGCGCTGGCGCTCTACCTCGCCGAGAGCAAGCACGCCCTCGAGAACGCCGACGCGGTCGACGACCTGCTCGTCCTCGACGGGCCGATCTACCCTCGCGGACTGCTCCGCTGGGCCGACCAACACCCCGATCTCGCGGACTTCCTGCTCGAGGATCCCCGGCCGACGACGGTGCTCGAGAACTACGTGCGACTGGTCGAGCGCTTCGTCGAGCGGAACGTGCCGCTCGTGGGCTTCGTCAAGAACCCGGCGACGCGGGTCATCACGCGGACGCTGAAGAACAAGCGGGCCGTCGACGTGGCCACCCCCTGGAACGACGATTCGGCCCTGTTCACGCGGCTCCTGGAGCGCGGCGAGTACGTCGACGATATCGACGGCCAGCGCTGGGAGCGCGACACCGCTGCGCTGACCTACACGAACTGGTTTCGCTCCCGCGGTGGCGTCGATCGCCCGCTCTCGGTCGAGGGCGACGCCCTCGGCGTCGAGCGCGACCTGTCGCTCGAGGCCTACGAGGTGACGTTCTTCGTCGTCTACGACCCGCGCGACGACCTCATCTACCGGATCGAGGCCCCCTACGCGTTCACGCGGGAGCCGGAGACTCGGCGGGCGCTGACGATGCAGGTCCTGCAGGACGTCGCCGTCGCCCACGGCCCGCCGACGATCGTCGAGAAGGCCGACGAACTCGCCAAGATCAGCCGCTCGGAGAAGTCGTCGCTTCGCGAAACGCTCGAGACGCAGTTCGACACGTCGCAGGATCGGACCTACGACGATCACCGGTGGGACGAGGAGTACTAGCGCCGGCGATCCGCTCGGCTCCTGTGACAAACGTACTGGATGGGGCAGCACATAGCAACGATAGTGGTGGTTCCTTTCGCTGACTGTCACTGTGACACGAACGTTCGAACGTGACGACAGTGACGGGACCGACTCGGGCGTCGACTCGCGCCGCCGTCGGGTGCTCGGTATGGCCGCGGGAGCGTCGGCCGCCGCCGTGCTTCCGACGACCGGGAGCGTCGGCGCGGAATCCGACGACGAGACGGTGACGATCGTCCACGACACGCACTTCCACGGGCGGTTCGAGGACGCCGAGGCGCCCGAACTGAACCTCGCCCGCTACTACGCGGTCGTCAAGGAGCACCTCGAGTCGGCCGCGAACTCGCTGTTCGTCGGCAACGGCGACGACCTCGCCCCGTCGATGCTCGGCCTCGAGTACGAGGGCGAACACGCGATCGAGGCGCTGAACGAGACGGCCATCGACGTCGACGGCGTCGGTAACCACGAGTACGATTTCGGCGCCGACGTGGCGACGAAGCGCTTCGAAGAGAGCGAGTTCCCCTGGGTCGTCGCGAACCTGCTCGACGACGCTGGCGAGCCGGTTCCCGGAACCGAGCGGTGGACGACGTTCGAGGAAGGCGGACTGACGATCGGCGTCTTCGGCCTCGTCTCGACGAACTTCCACTCGCTGACCGACTATCCCGCGGAGTGGCAGGTGCTGGGCTACGTCGCGAGCGCACGGGAAGCCGTCGACGCGCTCCGCGAAGCGGGCGCCGACGTCGTCGTCTGTGCCTCCCACGTCTCGACGGGCGTCCACTACACGCTCGCCGAGGACGTCGACGGCCTCGACGCGATCGTCGGCTCCCACTCCAACGTCGTCTTCGACGAACCCGAGGTCGTCGACGGGACGGTCATCAGCGAGTTCGGCGACGAGTTCGACCACGTCGGCTCGCTCACGCTCGACGCCGAGGGCGCCCTCGTCGACTGGCGGCGGACCGACCTCCTGGCCCCCGACGCGGATCCCGCGCCGGCCGTCGACGAGTACGCGGAGATCGAGGCTCGCTACGCCGACGAGATCCCGGAAGACGAGACCCTCGCCGCCATCGCCGAGGAGTGGACCGACGAACTCGAGTCGGAGCTCGAGCAGACGGCCTTCGAGACCGAGGTCGAACTGAACGCGACGTTCGACAACTACGCGATCGAGACCAACTGGGGGAACCTCATGACCGACGCGATGCGGACCGTCGGCGAGATCGGCGACATCGAGGTCGACATCGCGGCCCAGAACGCCGGCGGCATCCGCAGCGGGTCGACCTACGGCCCCGGCCCGGTCACGGGCGCCGACGTGATGAACATCCTGCCGTTCCCCAACGAGATCGAGGTCGTCGAACTGACCGGCGAGGACGTCGTCGCGTACCTCGAGGAGGCGATCCGCCCCCATCCGGCGGAGAACTACGGCGCGCAGCCGGCGATCCAGGTCTCGGGGCTCTCCTACGAGTGGTGGGGCCACGACGGCGAGAGTCGCGTGGAGAACCTCTTCGTCGGCGGCGAGCCGGTCGACCCCGACGAGACCTACTTCCTCGCGCACAACGACTACTCGATCGAGAACTCCGACGTCCTCTCTACGGCCGAGGTCGTCCTCGCCTCCGGCCAGTTCCAGGGCCCCTACGTCCTCGAGCGCCTCGAGGAGCGAGACACCGTCGCGCCCGAGCGCGAGAACCGGATGCTCCGGGTCGACGAGACGGTCGGCGAGGCGTCGGTCGCCGTCGGCGACGGCGAGACCACGCTCACCGTCGACGTCCCGGACGGCACCGCGGCGATTCGGCCGGACACCTTCCGAGCCGTGATCCGAACCGGCGCCGACCTCGAGGCGAACGCGGCGACCGCCGACGGCGACAGCGTCGACGTGACGTTCGATACCGACGACCTGCGCGCTCTCGTCGCGGACGTCGACGAGCCGGCGCTGCGGCTGTTCGGCGGCTACGATCCCGATCAGGAGCACTGGGACTACGGCTTCGACGTGCCGACCTCGAGCGGCTACGATCACTTCCAACTCCGCGCCGACGTGAGCGCAGCCGCTCTCACTGGCAACGGTGATTCGAACGGTTCCGACGGCAACGAGTCGGACGGCGGCAACGAGTCAGATGATGACGGCTCGGACGACGGGATGCCCGGCTTCGGTCCGCTCGGCGCGCTCGCCGGCGGGAGCGCCGGCGGCTACCTCTACTCGCGCCGTCGCTCGGCCGGCGACGAACCGGCCGAGACTACCGAGAACGCGACCGACGGCAACGACGACTGATCGGACGACACGCCCCATGTCCTTCGTTTCCCACGCACGCGACGATCGAGTATCGATGAGCGCTACGAGTACCACGAAATGAGCTCCGCGACGGAACGACGGACGGCCGCCGCCGGACGCAACCTGTTGCTGGGAGCGGCCGTCCTCGCGCTGCTATCGGTCTCGCTGCTCGGCCTCGCCGCCGAGACGGCCGCCGCCGGCGATCGGACCGCGGCCGTCTTCCCGTCGACGCAGACGATCGACGCGGAGCCCGGCGAGGAGGTCACCGTCGACGTCGTCATGCAGAGCGACGGCGGGTACGGCGGCGAAGGCATCGAGTCGGTTACCCTCGTCGCTCGGTACAATCCCGAGTATCTCGAGATTACCGACGTTGAACGAGGCCCCTGGCTCGAGCAGGGCGCGGAAACGGACGTCCGCGCCGAACGGGCGATCGCACACGACACCGGCACCGCCGTCCTCGAGCAGCGGCGCGACCCGCCCGCCGACGGCGCGACCGGGAACGCGAGACTCGCGACGCTCACCGTCGCGGTCGCCGAAGACGCCCCGCCGTCGGAGGCGACGATCTCCTTCGGGGAGAGCCGCGCCGAACTCCTCCGCGAGACGCCGATTCCGATCTTCGATATGAACGCTACCGTCGCGATCGACGGCGGCGGCGACGAGGCGCCGGCGTTCGACCACCCGGATCCGGACGGTCTCGAGACGACGCCCGTCGACGGCGACGAAACCACCGACGCCGAACCGGGGTCGGAACCCGAATCGACGGGAGAAGACGACGCAGCGGCGGAGACCGACGGCGAGAACGGAGGTGGCGGCACGAAGCGAGATGACGGGGACGCCGTCCCGGGACTCCCGACGCCCGTCGCGGCGGGGATCGTCGTCGGAACGGTGCTCGTCGCCCGCCGATTGCGCGACGGGACCGGCGTTCGAGCCGGCTCGGACCGGGATTAGTCGTCAGTTACTCGTCAGCTTCGCCGTCTTTCTCGACTTCGAGTTCGACGTCGCTCGGGTCGACCCCGATCCGGGCGAACTGCGTCCGGACGTGTTCTTTGGCGCCCTCGAGGGCCTGTTCGCGGGTGTCGAAGCCGCGGGGCATGGGCGATTCGAAGGCGAGGTTCACTTCGCGGCCGTCGACCAGCTGGGTCGAGCCGCCGCTGTCGACCTCGTAGAACTCGTCGCAGACCCAGACGTAGGCGGCGTCTTCGTCCGGCGCGCCGCGAAACGAGGGGGCTCGTTCGCCCCGTTCGTACAGCGTGCCGGTGAGTTCGGTGCCGCCGGCACGACCGCGTATCAGTATCATACCGTTCCTTCGGCGCGTACGCGCAAAAAGACAGCGGGACGAGCGGTGGGATTTTCCCGGGATTCGGACTCGAGATCGGATCGAATTCGCCGCGCGGTCACCCGAATCGATCGACCCGGCGGTCGGCGTCGAACGCACCGGTTAGTGCCGGCGAATCTCACGATTATCCTACCGTAAAGTAGCAGGTATTCTTGCCGCTCGAGGGGGTTTCGAGGGGGATTAGCCAGTAATCCGGATATTACGAGAGTAAGCTTTCGTTCCCGAGCCAAATCGTTTTGGAAATGGGCTTAACCCCGTTCCACCAGTGCCTCTTAGTAATGAGTTCGAAAGCGTCCATCGGCGGTGACAGCGAGCGGGACCCATTGACAGACGTCCCGGAGGAGTGTTACGACGTCCTCCGACACCCGCGCCGGATTCGCATCCTCGCGACGCTCGGCGCCCGCCGCACGCGGCTGTCGCTGATGGAGCTAACGACGGCGATCGTCGAGAACGAAGAGCTGGACGTTCCGACCGGCAAGGCTCGTCACGACGTCCGCGTCAGTCTCGTCCACAACCACCTGCCCCGACTGGCCGAGTACGGCCTCGTCGAGTTCGACGCCGAGACCGGCGCCGAACTGGTCGACGAACCGCCGGTCCACCCCGCGGATCTCGCGGGCCTGCTCGAGCTCTGTGAGGGCCCGGAGGGTGAGCGGATGCTCGAGGCGATCGTCCACCCCGTCCGGATGCGCGTCCTCGGGATGCTGTCGGGCGTCGAACACACCGTCTCCGTCGAGCAGCTCGCGTCGGCACTCGCCGCCAGCGACGTCGGTGCGGACGACCGCGAGCGAGCGAAGATTTCCCTCTACCACGCTCACCTCCCCGTGCTGGCCGACGCGGGCGCCCTGGAGTTCGATGCCGACGCCAATCTGGTCACGCGAGGCGAACGGACGACGTCGGTCCTCCACTGATCGCTCGCCGCCACCGCCGAACTCGCCGCCGTCTTCCGCTGGCGCGCTCGGTCCTCCGCCCGAATCGAATCGATTGTGCGGTTCTCGGCCGTTCCGTTCTGTCCTCAGTTGCGCGTTCCCGCGTCGACGCTCGAGTGTGTCGCCTCGAAAAGTAGTTGTGGGGCCGGCCTGATGGACCTGATATGACCGATCTGGGTGACTTCGGTGATTTCAACGCCGAGTCCGACGCCGATTCCGGCGGGAGAGACGACACTGCGGCCGGTTCCGACGGGACGAGGACCTCCCCGTCGAGTGCCGGCGGGTCGACAGGTACGGACGGCGGAACGACCGACGATTTCGAACCGACGCCCGTCGAACCGCAGGGCGAAGACGTCGGCATCGGCGCGATCTGCGTCTCCCAGGGACTGCGCGTCGCCGAGGACGGCGACGAAACGACGCTGCGCGCGTACATCACCCGCGGCAACCGTTCCTCCATCCGCATCGGGAGCTATCTGCTGGCCCCCTACCCCGACGGCGAGACCCTCTTCTGCCGTATCGTCGGCCTCGAGTACGCCCAGCAGTACCACGCCGACGACGCGACGGAGATCCACGCCCGGCGCGCGATGCGGACCGACGGGGTCGACGAGGCCGACTACAAGTTCGTCGCGGAGCTCGAGCCGGTAGCCGTCCTGTACGACGATGACGGCGAACTGAAGCGGCGGATGACCGACCGCGTCCCCAAACCCCAGACGGTCGTCAGGAAGGCCGACGACACCGAACAGATCAAGACCGGGCTGAAGATGCCCGACGACGGCGTCTTCCTCGGACACCTCTCGGTCGGCGGCGAGAAGGTCCGGACCGCGGCGTCGCCGCCCACCATCGACTACCGGCTGAAAGACGACTACGACGCGGGCGATCCGCTCGTCTTCCGGCACACGCTGATCGCCGGCGGGACGGGGTCGGGGAAGACCCACGGCGCGAAGAACATCCTCCGCCAGTACCTCGCCGAGGACCGGGCGTACCCCATGGACGACGGCCGCGAGGTCCGGCCCGCCGTCGTCCAGTTCGACCCGCAGGACGAGTACGCCCAGATGCACGACGACAACCCCGATCTGGACGACGAGTTCGCGCGACGCCTCGAGCGCGAGGGGATCGCCTACGGCGGCCACGAGGACACGACGGCGTTCGTCCCCAAGGTCGGGTCGGCGTCGTACGCCGCGGGCCACCACCGCGCGCGCCAGGTCGAGTTCACGATCCCGTTCTCGATGGTCTACGACAACCCGTGGCTGGTCGCGGGCAGCGGGCTGAACGACAACCAGTACGGCGCGCTGGTCAGCGTCCTCCTCCCGCGCTTTCGCAAGCAGTACGGCGACGACGGGACCTACGAGGAGTTCACGACGTTCCTCGACGATCCCGCGCTGCGCGAGGAACTCGACGAGTCCGGCCGGGTCCACGAGGCGACGTTCGACGCCGTCCGCCGGCGCGTGCTCGGCTTCGGCCACGTCTTCGATCAGGACGCGCGGCCGATCACCGACCTCGTCCACGAGTTCGTCCGCCCCGGCGGACTGACCGTCGTTCCGACCTACCACATCAACGACAGCCGCGCGACGGAGGCGATCGTCCTCGCCGTCTCGTCGCTGATCATCGACCAGAAGCTCTCGAACGACCCGTTCTACGACCGGATCAAGGAGACGCCGATCGTCCTCGGGATGGACGAGGCCCACAACTTCCTGACCGACGCCGACAGCGTCCAAGCCGGGAAGGTCATCAACAAGTTCACCGAGGCCGCCAAACAGGGCCGCAAGGAACGGCTCGGGCTCTTCCTGATCACCCAGGACCCGCAGGACATCCACGACGCCGTCTTCAAGCAGATCAACACCACCGTCGTCCTGAATCTCGGCGACGAGGACGCCATCAAGAGCGTGAATATTCCGAGCAACCTCGAGTCGAAGGTGCCCTACATGGAGAAAGGGCAGATGGTCGTCTACTCGCCGGACAACTCCGAACCCGTCGAACTGATCGGGCTCCCGAAGTGTCTCACTCGGCACGGCCGGGACTGAAAAAAGAGCGTCGCGGGTCGCCGTCCGACGGTCTCAGCAGAAGTTCTGCGTGACGAACACGCGGTTATCGTCGGTGACGTAGACGCCGATGCCCTCGTTCTCCCACTGGGTCGCGAGGAGGTTCTCGCGGTGGCCCGGCGAGTTCATCCACTGCGTGACGATGCCGTCCGCGAGTTCCTGCTCGGTCTCGTAGCGGACGGTCTCGCCGTCGTCGTCGACGACCGGCGTGTCGTACCACGTCTGGGCGAGGTTCTCGCCGCCGGTGTAACCGTTCGCGTTACACTCGTATCCCGCCCGCTCGTACCGGTCGGTGACGTCGTTGCCCTCCGGATCGACGTGCGAGAAGTAGCCGCGTTCGGCCATGTCCTCGCTGTGGGCACGGGCGATGTCCCGCAACTCGGTGTCGAATTCGAGCGGTTCGAGGCCGCGGGCGGTGCGTTCCTCGTTGACCGCCTCGTGGACGTATCGCTCGAGGGCCGCGCGATCGATCTCGTCGCCCGAACCGTCGTCCGCGTCGTCGCTCGTAGTGTCGTCGGTTCCGTCGCCGGCAGTTTCGTCGGTCTCGTCAGCTTCGTCGTCCGTTTGCTCCGTATCGTTGCCGTCCGTCTCGTCGGTCTCTCCACCGTCCGTCCCGTTCGTCCCGTCTCCGGCATCGTCGGACGTGTCCTCGTCGCCGATACCGTCGGCAATGTCGCCGTCGAACAGCGACTCGAGCAGCGAACTAGCGTCGACGTTCTGACCGCCGGCGAGATCCCCGACCGGGGACCCGACGTCGCTGTCGACGCCGTCGGTGTCCACCTCGACGGTGTCGTCGACCGCCGCGGTCACCGACGAGACCGCGGTCGCGTCGGACTGGGTGACGACGTGCGATTGCGAAATATCGGCCGTATCGGCCTCGGTCGACGCGTCCTCGATCGGACTCGCCGGCGGCGCGGCGGCCCCCGCACCGACCATGCTCAGAGCGAGTAGTGCTACGACTGCGACGGTCGCTATCGATTGTAATTTCATCCGCGATATCTTTCATACGGTTAGCAGAAATAGTAATTCTCCAGTTACCGGACAGAAGATGCTTCAGGATTCTGCAAGGGTCCGTCTCGAGAATCGGTATCGATAGAGATCGCATCGAAGTACGCTGTATGCGATGGTTTCGACCAGACCCGATTCGCGTACGGCTCGAAAGTACCGGGTACGGTGACCGAGGACGTCTCGAGAGCGTGTCGAAATATACACACGACGGCTCACTTACCCCTGCGGCTGATAGTACTGCTTGAGCCACGTCGTCAGTCCCTCGAGGTCGGGAAACAGCGTCCGGTGGTTGACGTTCATCTGATCGAGCTTGTCGCGGAACTCGAGTTTGCGCTCGCCCGGAATCACGATCTTTCGGTAGCAGTCCGGGCGATCCTCGAGCCACCGGTCGAGGGCGAGTCGTGGATCGGACTGGAACGAAAAGACGGCCGACTGGTTAGCGATGCGGTCGTCGATCGCCGGCGGCCGGAAGAAGACGACGTACTGGTCGTCGGCCGCCTCGGCGGCGTCGACGCCCCAGCGCTCGCTCCAGAGGTCGTCCAGCCGGGAGACGTCGTTCAGGTCGCGCATCGGCGCCTCGGCGGCGGCGTCGGTCGCCTCCGCGTCGGACTCGAGGGTCGCGTTCGAGAGCAGATGCACGTCGAGCATGTCCGTCTCGGTCCGCTCGAGGACGCGGTGGTAGTGCTCCGGTAGCGTGTCGTGGAGTTGCCGGTAGTCGACCGCCCAGACGGCGCCGTCGTGGGCGGTATCGCCGTCTCGGACCGCGAAGTAGGTCGCGACCAGCGGCGAGAACGACCAGTCCAGCAGCCGGGTCGGCAGGCCGTAGTGTTCGGCGATCGAGAGCAGGTGCCAGACCGACTCGGGCTCCTCGATCTCGTTGACCGCGTACTGGTGGAAGTTCCGCAACAGCAGCGACTCGAGTTTCCACTCGCCCGACTCCCCGACGAACCGCTTGATCGAGGTCTCGAGGGTGTGGTCCTGGGAGGGGACTCCCCGAAACACGAACGGTGAGCGGTGCCGGCCGATGTCGGGCATCCACATCTCCGCGGTGACCAGTTCCTGCAGTTCCGCCCACGATTCGGCCCGGACGGTCGACAGCGAGTTGTCGGTGGTCATCGATGCGTGCGGCCGCGCCATCCTCGGTCGTGGATCAGTGCCACGTCGATGGCTTACCCGCGAGCGGGGAAAACGATTATCCGCATCGCCGCGGTCGACGACCGCTCGCTTGAGACCGTCTTCGGCGCCGATCCGACCCGTCGTCGCGTCACTGGGCGAGGTAGCCGCCCTCGACGGGCAGCGTGGTCCCGGTGACTCGAGACGAGAGGTCCGAACCGAGGAAGAGGACGGCGTTCGCGATCTCTTGGGGGTCCGCGAGGCCGGGCATCGGCTCGGTCTCGAGGAACTGTGCCTCCATCTCGGGGTGTTCCTCGATCGTCCGCTCGATCATGTCCGTGCGGACGATCCCCGGCGCCACGGCGTTAGCGCGGATGCCGTCCTCGGCGTACTCGATGGCCGCGTACTTCGTGAGGTGGCTGACGGCTGCTTTCGCCGCCCCGTAGCCGCTGTACTGCGGAACCGCGACCTCGCCGCCGATCGAGGAGGCGCTGATGATCGATCCGCCGCCGTCGGCCAGCATCGCCTCGATACCGTACTTCATTCCGTACCAGACGCCTTTCAGGTTCACCTCGATGACCTGTTCGAAGGCGTCGTTCTCGTACTCGTCGAGTCGCGCGACGGGGCCTTCGATGGCGGCGTTGTTGTAGAGGACGTCGATGCCGCCGAATTCGTCGACCGCGGTCTCGATCATCGCTTTGGCGTCCTCGGGGTCGGACACGTCCGTCCGAACGAACGTCGCCTCGCCGCCGTCGTCGGTGATCTCCGCGACCGTTTCCTCACCGGCGTCGGCGTCCACGTCGGCGACGACGACCGACGCGCCGTGCTCGGCGAACGTCTTCGCCGTCGTCCGCCCGATTCCGGATGCCGCTCCCGTAACGACCGCAACTCGGTCCTCGACTAATTTCATTATCGAAGCCGTCGTCCCGTCTACAGATATGTGCACTGATTCACCACACATATCCTGAAATTCACTTAATAACGAATTCTTCATCTGAGATATAATATAAATATCCAATCATATTTCCGAAGAGCGGAAAGTATTACATAGCGTGACTTACCACGAAGAGGCAATGAAGTACTACGAATCTCCCGTCCTCACGATCGAGTGGGACGAAGAACTGCAAGCGGTCACGATGAACTGGCACGACTTCGCCCGGAGCGAGCAGTATCGCGAAGGGCTGGACGAGGGATTGGCGCTCGTGAAAGAGAAAAACGCCAGCTACTGGCTCGCCGATCTCAGAGACCTCGGGACCGTCTCGCAGGAGGACCAGCAGTGGACGCAGGAGAACTGGCACCCGCGGGCGTTCGAGACCGACCTCTCGTACATGGCCATCGTTCAGCCGACGAGCGTCATTACGAACCTCTCCGTCGATGACCTCGTCCAGGAGGTCGGCTCGAACGTCACGTCGCACATGTTCGATAACAGGCCCGACGCCGAGGACTGGCTCCGCGAGCGACAGTAGGGGGAGGAGCGTCGATCCGCGTCGAGAACCGGAACGAGTCGCTCGAGCGACGCACACGCGCCGCTCGCAGACGCGGTTACGACCGAAGAGCGTCAGCGAAGAACGTCGCGACCTCGCTCGCGATGGCGTCGTGTTTCCCGAGGAAGAAGTGGTCGCCGGTCAGCGCGGTGACGGCGTCGCCGCGCTCGCGGGCGCGGTCGACCACCGGCTCCCAGTCGACGGTCTCGTCCCGCTCGCCGTACAGGACGCGAACGGGCGTCCCGTCCTCGAGGGACTCGAGCGCGTCGACCGCGTCGAGGTCGTCGGCCAGCCGCGCGGTCGGCGCGAGGACGGCGACGGCGTCGGGACCGACGTCGGCCGCCGCGAGCAGCGCCAGCGAGGCGCCGAAGCTGTAGCCGAAGACGCCGACGGGGCAATCGTATTCCTCGCGGGCCCAGCGGACGGCGTTGCGCACGTCCTCGCGCTCGCCGTAACCCTCGTCCCACGGGCCGTAATCGAACCGGAGACAGGCAATGCCCGCTTCGCGGAGGGCCGTCGCGACCGCGGCGAGTCGCGGATCGCTACGCGAGCCCCCGTGCCGGGGATGGGGCGGCGCGGCGACGACGATCGCGTCGGGGTCGTCGGTCGGCTCCTCGAGGGTCCCGCGGACGTCGCGGCCGCCGGGAATCAGCACGTCGCTCATGGGCGATCGTTCGGCGCGGCGGGTATTAAGGTCCGTCACGGCGCCGGCGCGGGTCGGACCGGCCTCGAGGGGGAGGAGTCGGCCCTCAGGCGCGCACGACGGCGTCGGCGAACGACGCTCGCAGTCGTCGCCCGTCGTACTCGCCGAGGACGAGGAAGACGACGAAGCCGGCGAGGAAGGTCGACGCGCCGAGCGCGAGGAGACCGACGCCGATAGCGAACCCGTTCGTCCCGTACCAGGCGACGACGGTGGCGACGAGACCGGCCCCGACGACGGTGCCGATCGAACCCGGGCGCCGCACGTAGCCGTCCCCGCGGCGGAGCGAGAGCCCGAGGCGATAGGCCACGCCGAGCGCCGCGCCCGCGGCGAGCACCTCCGCGACGACGAGCCAGGACGCGACGATCGAGACGAAGTAGGTGACGACGCCGCCGACGCAGGCGCCGAACGCGACGCGCTGGAGGAACTCGATCCCCGCGCGGCGTCGGTCCGTCGCTCCCCCCGAGCCCGCGTCGTGGGCCTCGGACGCGGCGTCGGTGATGTCTCGGGTCCGGCTCGACGCGTCGCCGTCCCGGTCGACGTGCGCGACGCGCTGGCCGGCGGTCACGAACGTCCGAGCCCCGTCGGCATCGTTCCGGGTCGAGGGATCGTCGATCGGGGCCTCGGCGCCCGGCCACTCGGCGTCGACGTCGTCGAAGGCGACCGGAAGCCCCGCCGCGATCTCGAAGTCGGGGTGGTCCTGAAGCTGGAAGTGGAGGTGGGGGTCCGAGGAGTTGCCCGTGTGGCCGCAGCGGCCGATCCGCTGGCCGCGGGTCACGCGGTCCCCCGGCTCGACGCCGACGCTGCCGGGCACGAGGTGCGCGAGGCAGCTGTACTCGTCGGGGGCGTGCTGGATCACCACGTAGTTCCCGCGGATGTCGCGTTTCAGGAGGTGCGAGAGCCCGCCGCCGCGCGAGGACTCGAACGCGCTGTCGCAGACGTCGATCACGGCTCCGTCGGCGGGGGCGAGGACCGGTTCGTCGTAGCAGTAGGAGCTCTCGACGCGGGAGCCGGACCCCTCGGGGGACGTCCGGCCGTCGGCGTCGGTGATCACGAAGTCGTACGCGTAGCGCTGGTTTACCGGGAACCACGAGTGGGAGTAGTCGCGGTCGTAGCTCCCGTTGACGACGGTCCAGCGGCCGTCGAACGGGAGCCGGTAGGAGCGGCGCTGCTCGTAGCTCCCGGCGGCGGGCATCGAGCCGCGGTGGCGAGCGTACGCGACCGCGGCGCCGAGGAACTGCATCGTGTCCTGCGCCAGCACCAACGGGTTCAGGATCGTCAGGGGCAGCATGAGGTACCACGCCGCGTACGTCCGCCAGTCGCCCGTCTCGATCCAGTCGGTCGGCCCGACCGCCTCCTCCGCGTCGGCGGCCCGTCCCAGCGCCAGTTCGACTAGCGGCGCGACGAGCGGCCAGAGGAGCGCGAGGAAGAAGACCCAGAAGACCTGCAGGGCGGCGAGCGAATCGAAGAGGTGGCCGGGAATCGCCAGCAGCCCCAGCAGCGCGACGTGTATCGGTTCGAGCGAGCGGAGCCGCCTCCGGATCCGGGCCGCGAAGGACGCCGGCTCGGCGGGCGTCGTCTGATCGGTCATGACACCGTATCGGTCCGAGAGGAACGTAACTGCTTTGCGAACTCGAGTTCACAACGCGCGCTGACATGTCCCGCGGGATCGGCGTCCGGAACGGTCAATGCGCTGTCGGGAGAACGGCCGCCCATGACGACAGATGACGCGCCGAATCCCGCCGTTCGCGAGGCCTTCTCCCTGCTGAACCACGAAATTCGCCTCGAGATCCTGCTGGCGTTGCTCGAGGACTGGGACGCCGTCTACACGGAGCCGAAGTCCTACGCCGAGCTGATGGACGCGGTCGGGATGCGCGACAGCGGGCAGTTCAATTACCACCTCGACAAGCTCAGGGGCGTCTACGTCCGCGAGGTCGAGGACGGCTACGTGCCGACGGCGAGCGTGACCGCGCTTTACAGGACCGTGCTCGCTCACCGGCCGACCGAACGCCGCGAGTTCGAGTCGAGCGAAATCGAGTCGGCGTGTCCCCGCTGTGAGGCGACGCTGGTCCTGCGCTACGAGCGCGGATTCGCGACCGTCGACTGCCCGGCGTGCGAGGAGTGGGACGGGTTCACCTATCCGTTCCCGAAGAACGGCCTCGAGGAGCGGGACGCGGACGCGATCGCCCGCACGGTCGCCCGTCGCGCCAGACGCGACATCGGACTGGCCCGCGCCGGTCAGTGTCCGTTCTGTGCGGGGGCGACGACCGTCGCCCTCCGTCTCGCGGCCCTCGAGAGCGACAACGACGGCGGCGACGGCAACGGCAACGGCGACGCTGGCGGCGCCGAAATCGCAGACCGCGGACGCGACCCCTGGGTCGAAATCACCTGCGATGACTGCACGTTCCTCGCGGGCGTGCGGCCGATCACGGTGTTGCTGACCGACGCCCGGGCCGCGGGCGCGCTCGCCGATGTCGGCTTCGACCTCGAGCGCTACGACTGGGAGTTGCCGGCTCCGACGGTGCGAGTCGAGTCCCGAGAGCCGACGCGGATCGCGCTCGAGGTCGACGACGAGGGGAACGGCTCGGTGACGGCCGTCGTCGACGACGCGTTCGCGGTCCGCTCGGTCACCGTCGATTCGTAGCGCCTCGAGGCCCGCGATCCTCACGTCAACGCCGGGTCGCTCGAGCGAGTAGGCGGCCGGTAACCGGCGTCGAACGGTCGCCTCGGTGGCGGCCGCGTTCATCGCAGACTGTTGACGATGTGATGTTTTTAAGGGCGACGAGCGATACGTACGACTATGGGCATCCTCTCTCGGACCTCCTACATCATCCGGTCGAAACTCAACTCGGTGCTCAACCGCGCCGAGGATCCGACGGAGACGCTCGACTACTCCTACGAGCAGATGCGCGACCAGCTCCAGGACGTCAAACGGGGCATCGCGGATCTGACCACGCAGAAAAAGCGCCTCGAGATGCAGAAACGGCGCCTCGAGGAGAACGTCGACAAACACAACGATCAGGCCCGGACCGCGGTCCAGCAGGGCCGGGAGGATCTGGCGCGGCGCGCGCTCGAGAAGAAGAAGACGAAGATGAACCAGATCGAGGATCTCGAGCGCCAGATCTCGAACTTACAGAGCCAACAGGACAAGCTGATCGACCAGAAGAACGAGCTTCAGAGCCGCATCGAGGAGTTCCGCACCAAGAAGGAGACGATGAAGGCCCGCCACGAGGCCGCGAAGGCGAGCTCGACGGTGTCCGAAGCGATAACGGCCACCGGCGAGGAGTTCGAGGACGTCGGTCGAGCGATCGAGCGCGCCGAGGAGCAGACCGAAGACATGGAGGCCCGAGCCGCCGCGATGGACGAACTCCACGAGTCCGGCGCGTTCGATGACGTCCTCTCGGACAAGGACGACATCGACCGCGAGCTCGAGCAACTGGAGACCGACAGCGGCGTCGAGGCCGAACTCGAGACGTTGAAATCCGAGATGGGAGAGGGAAGCAGCGAGACCGACGCTGAACCGGCCAGCGACGTGGAGGGCGAGGTCGACGAGGAGGAACTCGCGGAGATGGAATCGGAGGTCGACGACAGCGAAGTCGAGGCCGAACTCGCGGAGCTGCAGGACGAGGAGAACGCCTGAGTTCGCCGTCGGAAGCGCCCGATAACGAAGCGAGCGGTGACCGGTCCCTGTCGGATCCCGCGCGATCGTTTTCTCGCAGTGGACGGTGGGGTAACGACTACCACAGTCGACGTTGAACGCCGAGTATGGCCACGGATACGGAGGTCGATACGGACGCGTTCGACGAGATTTCGCTGACCAACCAAGTCGTCTTACTCGGCGTCGCCGAACTGCAGCGACGCGGCGAGACGCCGGTCCAGACCCACGTGCTGCGACGCGTCTGCAGGACGCAACTCGAGGGCGTCGACGTGGGTGTCATCGGGACGCTCACCGAGGCGGACGTGATGCGATCGCTCTACCGACTCGAGGACGAGGGGTTCGTCGAGGAGATCGAAACCGAAGGGACGTCGCCCACCGGGAAGGGTCGCCCCGCGTACGCGCTCGACGTCGACCCCGAAATCGTCGAGGAGGGCGTCGCCGACGAACTCCTCGAGCCCACCGACTGAGGGGAGCGGATGCCGGATCGACGGCCGGGGAGGCGCTAGGACGGCGTGCCCAACACCGCGATGTCGTAGTCGGCGACGTCCGACGGCGCCTCGAGGACGACCACCTGAAACTCCCAGATGTCGCCGCCCTCGAGATCGCCCGTCGTGGCCAGATACCGACCGATCACGTTGCCGGCGTCGTTGTAGATCCGAGTTCGGACTTCGACGACCTGGATCCGATCGTCGCCCGTGTTCTCGACGGTGCCCTGGACGGTCGAGCCGAGATAGCCGTCCTCGACGACGAACTCGTGATCGGTCAGCGAGAGCGGGTCCAGCGGCGTTACCGACTGCGAGGGCTGCTGATTGGCGAGCGCCGCCGCCGCGGACATCTCCGTCGCCGTCCGATTAGTGGCGTTGCTGGCGTTGATCTCGACGCCGTTGCCGTCCTCGTAGGAGGGTTCGCCGCCGAGGTCCCCGCCGCCAGTACAGCCGGCGGCCGCGGCCGAGACGCCCGCACCGACCGCCGCGAGGAGGCGGCGTCGGCTCGTCGACTCCCGCCGGGTCATCGTCCTCGCGTCCCCCTCCGCGAGTGGGTTCCGTCACCGAGCATGTATCCGATCGACACCGCCGACGCATTTCAGTGTAGCCCCTGAAGGGGCAATTCTCGAGACCGACGGTTCGCTCGATCGACGTGTCGGTACCGAAGACGGTTCGGGACGTTCGCGTGCGCTCTCGTGGTCACCGCCCCGGTTCGGGCGCGGTGCCGGCGGTGTGCAACGCAGGGCCTTATTGTCGGGTCCGTGGAACGTAGCGCCATCTATGAGCGCCGAGACCGACGAGACGTTCGAGTCGTACGGGGCCGACGTCGGCGCGGGATCCGGCCCGCTGTCCCGGTTTCGAGAGTGGTTCGTCGTCGAGGGGAACCGCGTCGTCGTCGCGGCCCTCCTGGCGGCCGTCGTCCTCGCGTTGCTGCTCGCCCTTCGCTGGACCGGAATCATCGCGTTCGTCGAACCCAACTCGGTGACGCGCGTGGCCAGCGGCATGATCGCGGGGACGTTCTCGCTGGTGACGCTGGTCGTCTCGGTCAACCAGCTCATCCTCTCCCAGGAGTTCAGCGCGGCCGGCAAGGCGCGCGAACGACTTCAGGGGGTCGTGGAGTTCCGGCGGGACGTGGCCGACGACGCGGCCGTTCCCGCGACCCCGGCCGCGCCCACGAGAGTGCTCGAGTTGCTCGTCGAGTCGATCCGCAATGACGCCGCCGCTCTCGGCGACGCCGTCGCGGACCACGACGAAGCGATCCGCGAGACGGTCGCGGGGTACACGAACGACGTCCACCAGCGGACCGAGGATATCGAGCAGGTGCTCGAGCACGCGGAGTTCGGATCGTTCTCCGCCGTCTCCGCGGCGATCAACTACAACGAGGCCTGGCACCTGTACGCCGCGACCCACCTGCAAAACGAGTACGCCGACTCGCTGTCGCCGGCGGCCGCGGAGTCCCTCGAGGACCTGATCGAGTCCCTGAAACTGTTCAACGTGGCCCGCGAGCAGTTCAAGACGACGTATCTGCAGCGGGAACTCACCCGATTCTCGCAGCTGACGATCTACGCGGGGGTGCCGTCGATTCTGGCGGCGATCCTCATCGGCCTCCTCTACGCCGATTTCACCGGACCGAGTATCAGCACCGCCGTCATGCCGTACGTCGTGATCGGCCTGATTACGGTCGGCCTCTCGCCGCTGTTTCTCCTCGTGGTCTACATCCTTCGGACCGCGACCGTCACGCGCCGGACCGCCTCGGTCGGGCCGATGATCCCCCAGAAGGATCCCGACGAGGGACCGTTCGACGTCTCCTACGGCGAGGACTCCTGACTGGCGTCCCGTCTCACGGCGGACGAAGACGTCACTCCCAGCCGACGTCCTCGCCTCTGTCGGTCTCCCGGAGGATGAACGGCCCGATCGCGAGCGTCCACTTCGCGACGGTAACGATCCGGAGAATGTACGACAGGAAGATCGCGAACGGCGTCACGCCGACGGCGAAGGCGAGGGCGACGAACAGCAGCCCCTGATCGATCCCCGCGATCACTCCGGCCACGTCGCCGACCTCGAAGACGAGGATCATGTACGCCGACACCGCCAGCGCCGGCAGGGAGAGGTACGCCAGCGACCGCGAGAGGGTGATGATCTCCCACCGGAAGTACAGCGTCTTGAAGTGCTCGCGGGCGGGGCCGAAAAAGCTGAGGACCTCGAGCAACTCGTCGAGTTGCTCGTCGATAGCGTCGGGAAGCGCCTCCTCGTGGTGGTTCCGTACCCGGTTTCCGGTGTAGATCTTCCAGGAGTAGTTGTACTCCAGCGCGGCCTTGACGACCTCGAACCGACCGAACTGTTTGCCCTCGAGGTTGTCGGCGACCCGCTCGGCGTCGGCGGCGATCCCCTCGGCGTACTCGCGGACGTCCTCGCGAGCCGCCTCGTCGAGGTCGGGGTCGGACTCGAGCGCGTCGAGGAGTTCGTCGGCCCGATCGCCGGTCGCCTCGACGAGCCCGCGGAGGAACGCGGAGGGTTCCGGCGGGCTGGTAGTTCGGTCGACGGCGTCTTCGGTGTCTCGGCGGAACTCCATCGCGCCGGCCATGCGCTCGCGCTGATCGGCGACGGGGCCGAGTTCCTCGGCGAGGACGAACTGGTTGAACGTCAACACGAGCGTGACGCCCATGATGATCCCGATGATAGTCGGGGTGAACGTCGACGCGATCGGCGCGGGGTTGAACAGCTTCGCGATGGAGCCCGGGCCGAACGTGCCGAGAACGACGAGGAGCGTGTAGGAAACGGCGAGCATCACGCCGGCGACGAGAGCGCGATTCCCCTCGACCAGAAACCACAGCATCGCTCGGCCGCCACGAACGCGGTCGACCATCGTGTTCGACGTCTCCTCGCTCGCACTGCCGTCGGACTCGCTCATGCGGCCCGTCGTACCATGGCCCCGCCTACAAGCCTTTGGCCGTCACCGGCGGCTCCGCAGCCGACGGGGTTGCTTTCGCCCGGATGACTATTTTACCCGCCGGCGTCGTCCCTTCGTCACAGTCAATGAGCGATTCGGACTCGAGCGGCGTGTTGGGGCAACGGGCCGGCGTCGGCGGCCCGCGACTGTGGGTGTTGCTCCGCCTGAACCGCTGGCTCTTCGTGGCGGCCGTGTCGGTGATCGTGTTCGGCGTGCTCGTCGGGACGAGTCTGTTCGGGCTCGCGCCCCACCGGATGATCGTCGAACAGCACAACGGGACGTTCTGGATCTTCTCGGGCTTTATCGGCGCGATCATCACGGGCACGTCGATCGTCGTCACGATCAACCAGCTGGTGCTCTCCCAGGAGCTCGGCGCGGTCGGCGAACAGCGGGATCGGATGCAGGACGCGATGGAGTTCCGCCAGGACATCGAGGACTCCCTCGAGAAGGAGGACGTGACGCCGCCCGAACCCGCGGCCTTCCTCTACGAACTCGTCGACGGCGTCGAAGAGGAAGCGAACGACCTCGAGGAAACGGTGACCGACGACCACGGGGACGAGCTCCAGGAGAAGATCGACGACTACGTCGACGACATAGTCGAAAACGCACAGGTCGTCAAGGACGACCTCGAGGACGCCCAGTTCGGGACCTTCGACGTGATCTGGAACGCGCTGAACTTCAACTATTCCCGGAAGATCTACGACGCGCGCAAGCTCCGCGCGGATCACGGCGACGAGCTATCGGACGAGGCCGACGACGAACTCGACGAGATGATCGAGATTCTGAAGTTCTTCGGACCGGCCAGAGAGCACTTCAAGACGCTGTACTTTCAGTGGGAACTGATCAATCTCTCGCGGGCGCTGCTGTACATCTCGGTACCCGCGCTCACGGCCATGGGGCTGCTGATGATGTACGTCGACGGCACCACGTTCCCCGGCACGTTCCTGGGGATCGACACCCTCGTCTGGGTGACCAGCGCGGGCTTCGTGGTCGGCGTCGCGCCCTTCGTCGTCTTCATCGTCTACATCCTGCGGATCGCCACCGTCGCGAAGCGGACGCTCGCGATGGGGCCGTTCATCCTCCGGGAGTCCCAGCGGGACGAGGACCTGGGCTGAGTCGATCGATCCCCCGATCGGTCACCGACGTCTGCCGTAGCTATTTCCCAGCGGGGCTGGTATCGTCCGGATCGAGCGATGAGCGGCGACGGCACCCAGCCCAGCGACACGATGGCCGAGCGAAGCGAGTCACTGACGTTGAAGCACGCGCTCCTGTTGAACGCGAACCGGTGGCTCGTCACCGCAGGGCTCATGCTGTTCGTCTTCGTCGGATTGGTGATCTTCGGCGGGGTCAGCCCCGTCTCGCTGCGGGCGCTGATGGGGATCAAGGACCCGACCGGAACGCTCTTTCAGGCGTTGACGACCGCGCTGATCACCGGCGTCACGCTCGTGGTGACGATCAACTCGCTGGTGCTCTCACAGGAGCTCGGCGCCGTCGAGGACCAGCGCGAACGGCTCGACGGCGCCCTCGAGTTCCGAACGGACGTCGAGAGTTCGATCGACGCGCCGATCAGTCCGCCGGAGCCGGCGTCGTTCGTCCAGGCGATCATCGCGGCCTCCGAGGAGCGAGCGGTCGACTTCCGCGAGGCCGTTTCGGAGAGCCAAGACGACGAACTCAGAGAGCGCGTCGACGACTTCGTCGACAACGTCACGACCCACGCCGACTCGATCCGTGACGACCTCGAGACGGCCCAGTTCGGCACCTACGAGGTGGTGAAAGCCGCGCTCGACTACAACTACTCCTGGAAGATCTTCCGGGCCCGCCGGATCAAGAACTCGCACGCCGATTCCTTCACCGACGAGGCCAACGAGGCCTACGACGACCTCCTCGAGTCGCTGAAGCTGTTCGGCCTCGCCCGCGAGCACTTCAAGACGCTGTACTTCCAGTGGGAGCTGATCAACCTCTCACGGGCGATGATGTACGTCGCCGTTCCCGCGCTGGTCGTCACGATGGGAATGTTGCTCTTTTTCGACGCCGACGCCGTGGTCGGGACCTACTTCGGGGTCGACGCGCTCGTCTGGATCGTCGCGGCGGCCGCGACCGTCGCCGTCACCCCGTTCCTGCTGTTGATCGCCTTCATCCTGCGGATCGCGACGATGGCGAAGCGGACGCTGGCGATCGGCCCGTTCATCCTGCGGGACTCGAGTCGCGGCGAGGAGATCGACTGGGAGTGAGACCGCGCTCCGACAGCCTCGACGAGGAGCGCTCGCCGCGCCGGGCTTCTTGTATCTCGCCGTCGAAGAACCGGCTATGGCGAGCGCTGCCACTGATACGGTTCGCGTCTGGCTCGTCGAGCGAACCTATTCCGACGACGAACAGAACCTGATTATCCTCACCTACGCGACGACCGACGGCGAGCGCTACTTCCGGAAGGAGCGCGCGCTCACCTCGTTTACGGACGTTCGCGACACGACCGCGGCCGTCGACGTCGAGTCGGACAATCTCGGCGCGGTCGACGATCCCGACTTGCGAGAACAGTACGCCGCCGAGGCCCGGCGGATGGCCGAGGTTCACGACCCCGACGACGTCATCTGACGACGGGTCGACGGCGGCCGCTCTCGAGACGGTGCGACCGGCTTACAGCGGCGCGCCGACCAGAACCAGCTTCACGCGCTCGTCGCTGCGGTTGAAGATCTGGCGGGTCTCCTCGGGGTCGAGGCGGATCGCGTCGTCCTCCTCGAGGGTGACCGTCTCGTCCCGGTCGGTCAGTTCGACCTCGGCGGTGCCGCTGACCACGTAGTAGATCTCCTCCTGACCGCGGTCGGCCTCGTCGTGTTCCATCCCCTTGCCGTCGGGCTCGAGCTCGAGGACGGAGATGCCGACGTGGTCGCTGTCGAGTTCGTCCTTGAGGAACCACATGCCGCCCAACTCCTCGTCGATGACTGACTCCGGATCGGTCTTGCTGGCAGTGTCGTAGCCCATACGTGATCGATCGTCCGTGATCGGTAAATCGATGGGGGAAGCGGAAACCGGACGCGTTCGCGGGAGTCACGGCGCGAGCGCGGTAGTCAGTACAGAAGGCTTATACACCGACTGCAGACATCAAGCGCTATGATGACCTCGAGAGCAGTCGCACGCAGATCCGCATCGTTCTCTCGAACGGGGCGGGGTGGATCGTGACCGACGAGTCCGCGGCCAGCGTCGATCGCCGGACCGTCCTCGGCGCGCTCGCCGGCGTCGGCGGACTGACCGTCGCCGGGTGTTCGGCGTTGACGCGAGAGAGCGACGGGCAGACCAGTCGGTTGGACGACGACGCGGCCAGGGGACTGGCGATTGAGTTCGCCCCGACGCTGTACTTCGACGTCCACGAGCCGTGGTTTCCGACGGATCCGCGGCCGTACGCCAGCGAGCGCGACGGGGAGACCGTCGTCGACGGGTTCGACGCTCTCGACGGCTACCACGAGCGGTACGGCGAGGACGAGCCGCCGGACCCGACGGTGTTCTACCGCGCGGTCGAGTACGAGGGGTCGCCGCTCGTCGCGGTCCAGTTCTGGTTCTACTCGGCGTTCGACCAGTTACGACGAACTTCCACTGGCACGACTGGGAAGTGCTGCACGTCTTCGTCGACACCGAGACCGGCGATCCGCAACTGTACGTCGCCAGTTCGCACTCCCGGAAGGCACCGAACAACGAGTTTTTGGACCCGGATCCGGAGATGATCCCGCGCGTCCTCTCGGAACTCGGTTCGCACTCGAGCGCGCTCTCGGTCAACGACGTTCCCGACAGCTTCCAGCGGGTCGCCATCGACGGTTTGCTGGCGGACATCACGAACGCGGCGATCGACGGCGTCGCGGACCTCGCGGACGTCGAACTGCCGATCGCGTACGGACTCCCCCGGGACGAGGGCTCGCGGCTCCCCTACCTCGTCCCGGAGTACGAGGGCGCCCCGATCTACGAACACGAGCGGTTGCCGTCGGTCACCCGCGAGTCGCTGATCGACGACGACCTGACGATCCGGACGTACGACGCGCTGACGGCGCCGCCGACCGGTCTACCGACCCGCGAGACGGGACTGGTCTTTCGACACCGAGAGCGGGAGGGCGACGCCGACATCGAGTACGACCTCGTCCCGAGCGCGGAGATCGAACACATCGCGGCGTTCACCGGGCCCCAGTTGAGTTTCGAGTTCGACGTCCCCGACGCGGTCGAGGACGCCGTCGCCGGCCACATCACGGCGACGGAGACGCCGTGGGCCCAGCCCCGCTACGAGAACCCGGCCGCGGACATCACCGATCCCAACCACCGGGCGGCGCTGGCCGACCGCTACGACGCCATCGGCGAACCGGCGCCGATCAACACCGTCGCGAGCCGCATCACGGAGGCGGTCACGGCCGACGACGCACCGGAGGACGAGGGGCTGACGACGACGGAGACGGCCGTCGAGGCGGTCGCGCTGCTGGAGAGCGATCCGGAGGCGGTCCCGACGTTCGGCGGCGTCGCTGTCCTGCAGGACGTCCCGGCCGGCGATCACCGACTGACGGTCAACGGCGCCGGTCGCGCGCCGCACAGCGAACGCGTCACCGTTTCGAACGACGGAACGACGGCGGCCGGCGTCGACGGTGAGATTCCGCTCGTCGCCCGCGATCGGGCGACGAAACTCGAGATCGGGGACGAGACGGGAGAGGCGGACCTCTCCGCAGTGGCCGTCGAGGACGACTTCGCCGGCCGGCTGTACGAGTCGGCGGTGGACGGAGGCGACGCGGTCTACGTTCACACCGGCGGCGCCTACACGACCGAGGTTCGCGACAGCGACGACGCTATCGGCGCCTACCGAATCAACCCGTCCCCCGACGCGGCGTCAGCGATCCGCATCGAACGCCCCGAGACCGGCACGGCCTCGCTCTCGTCGTTCGTGGCGGACATCGCCGCGGAAACGAGAGCGTCGGTCGCGGCGGGTCGCGACGGCGATTCGGACGCGGACGGCGATGACGCCACCGCTACCGGTGACGACGATAGCCGTAGTTCGGAGAACGCCGTCAACGGCCTCGAGCGCGCCCTCGAGGCCGTCGTCGACGCCGCGCGAAGAGCCGCCGACGAGGCCCGGGCCGGCGAGCGAGAGACTGCCGACAAGCGGCTCGAAACCGTCACCGAGCGCCTCCAGCGGGTCGAGACGCGGCTCTCAGAAGCGAGCGGCGAGCTGCCGGACCCGCTCTCGAAGGCGGCGCGAAACAGACTCGAGCAGGCCGAGCGACGGACCGAGCAGGCGCGGACCGCCGAGAAGCTCTGAGGTCGGGATCTGTCACCCGACTCCGCGAGAGCGGAGTCGACGACTGTTAGGGGATTCGATCCGTACCGTCACCCGTGATCGAGAGGTGATCCTCGTCATCTGCGGGCCGCCGGGAGCCGGCAAGACCACCATCGCCGGGCGCCTCCGCCGGCGCCTCGAGGCCCGCGACGACCCCGTCCCCGTCCGAATCCACCACTCCGACGACTTCTCGAGACGCACCTACGAGCAGCTGTTCGAGCGGGCCCGCGACGATCCCCGCGAGGCGATCACGATCGTCGACGGCACCTTCTACGAGCGCGAGTGGCAGACGCAGTTCCGGACGCTCGGCTTCCGCGAGGAGATCCGCTTCGTCACCGTTACCGCGAGCCTCGAGACCTGCCTCGAGCGCAATCGGACCCGTGCAGAGCCGATCGAGGAGCAGGGCGTCCACGTGGTCTACCGGGAGTTCGACGCGCCCGAGGACGCCCTCGAGATCGATACCGACGAGGCGAGCGTCGGTGACGCGGTCGATCGGATCGTCGGCGCGCTCGAGTCGTGGAACTGGCTGACCGACCGCGCCGAGTGAGTCCGAACCGAGCACTCGCCTTTCCGAGGAGCGATGCGACCGTTGAAATTTCGCACTCGTAACAGATATATGGAGACGAACCGTCAGTTCGACCGTCTATGTGCCCCCGACTCGCGTCGCTCCGCGAGAGCAAGCCCCTCCGATCGATCGTCGGTACTGTCGTCGTACTCGCTGTATTCGTCGGACTCAGCGGAATGGCGCTCAGAGAGATCGCCCCGGTGTTCGTCGTCTTCGCGTCCACGATGGTCCACGAGATCGCGGACGACATCTACGACCTCCCAGCCGGGACGAACTGGCTCATCTACGGAACCGGACTCGCCGCCGCAGGCGGCTGTCTGGCGTTCCTCTCGAGCGCGTCGCTCGGAGCGGTCATGGTGCTCGCCGGCCTCTGGTTCGTCCTCGACGGCGCGATGACCGTTCGATACGGGCCGGCTCGAACGCGCCACGAGTACGTGACCGATCTCGAGGACGACGCCGGCGAGACGATGCTCCGCATTCAGACGATGCACGTGGTGTCTCAGGCGCTCCGAGACGCTTCCGGTCCCCGAACGGTCGCGGCGCTCGCTACCGAGGTCGATCTCACCGAATCGCGCGTCGAGAGCACGCTCGAGTACTTGGCCCACAAGGGCCGCGTCGAACGGGTCGGGGACCGATATCGCGCGATTCCGCCCCGATGGGGACGACTGACTCCCGTCGTCCGGTTTCTGGGTTGGCTCCCGCGGCGAGTCGGGCGCCCGTTTCGGCGGCTGGCCGCGAGCGCGTCGTGAGATCAGCCCCGTCAGTGACGGCGTAGACGCGCCAACGCGATACTATAACCCTGGAACCAGCGCCGCGAGATCCTCGGGCCGCTGTTCCGGTTGCAGGTCGTCGGGCAGCACGTCCCAGCCGAGTTCGTCGGTCCCGGGTTCGGCGTCGGTCTCGAAGCCGGCTTCGGCGGCCGGCTCCTGCTCGCGGGACTCCGCCGGCGGCGCGTCGTGGGCGTAGACGCTTTCCGGGTGGTCGATCGCCCAGACGTGGAGCATGCAGGGCGTCCGACAGGGGAGGTCGATATCCCCGTCGTCGAAGTCGCGTTCGTAGGCCTGCTTGTAGTACCACCACGCGAACCGTCCGGGGAGGCCGGAGTGATAGTGCCAGGGGGAACAGGGCGTCTCCGGATCCGCGGTGGCGCCGATGGGTGCGTCGTCCGCCGGTTCGGCGTCGCTCGCTTCGCCGCCGTAGACCGCCGGCGGATCGATCTCCTCGCCGTTCCGCGTCGCGACGAACATCACGCCGATCGATCGCCAGGACTCGTCGTCGACCAGCACCGACTCGGGTCGCTCGGGGTCGAGCACCGCGTCGTCCCCGACGTACTCCGGGTTGATCCAGTGGGAGTAGCTGTCGTCCTCCCGCTCGAGCGCGTCGAAGTAGGGCTGGTATCCCGCGTCGACGAGCGCGCCGACGTCGGGGTAGTGCTCCTCGAGGGCCGCTTGCACCCCCGATCGGAGTTCGACCGTCGTCGGGTGGTCGTCCGCACAGCCCTCCATCCCGTCCTCGACGCAGTGGCCCATGTTCGGCTCGAGGGTCGCGTCGGGACAGCGGTCGTCGAACCACGGCGTCCCCGCGGCGTCGCTCCCGCTCGCTCCCGCCGACCCGACACCGATCGTCGAAAACGCGGCCGTCCCCGCCGACGCTCGCAAGAGCGTTCGCCGAGAGACGGTCACGTTATCGTCACCGTCGTACATACCAGCAGTTCTCCACCGACGACCGTTGTAAACCCCCGTTGCCGACCGGCGTGACAGTCGGCGCGCGTGATCGATCAACCGACCGGACGACTACTCGCGAACCGCGCCCGTCCCCGGCCGCTCGAGGCCCGCCAGATCGATCCGACCGCCGGGCATCGGGACGCCGTCGTAGGGGTCGTCGGCGAGCAGCAGCGAGCCGTCCAGATCGGCGTAGTCGAGCAGCGGCGCGAGGTGACAGGCTGCCGCGATCGAGGCGTTCGACTCGGTCATACAGCCCAGCATGACCTCGAGGCCGTGAGCGCGGGCGGCGTGGATCATCCGTTTCGCCTCGAGCAGGCCGCCGCACTTCATGAGCTTCAGGTTCGCGATGTCACAGCGGTCTGCAATCTGTGGAATGTCCTCAAGGGTCACGCAGGACTCGTCGGCGGCGATCGGCAGCGGCGAGCGCTCGTAGACGTATCGAAGCCCCGCGGGGTTCTCGGCGGGGACCGGCTGTTCGACGAACGCGAGGTCGTGCGCGGCCAGTCGCTCGATCTTCCGGACGGCTTCCTTCGGCTCCCAGGCCTCGTTGGCGTCGACGAACAGGCGGACGTCGGGCGCGACCGACCGAATCGTCTCGACGATCTCGAGGTCCCGATCCGTCCCGAGTTTGACCTTCAGCGTGCCGTAGCCGCGCTCGAGGGCGGTCTCGGTCTTCTCGCGCATGGTCTCCGTGTCGTCGAGCCCGATGGTGTAGGAGGTCTCGAGCGAGGCCGCCGGATCGAGCCCCCAGTAGCGGTAGAGCGGCACGTCGAACCGCTTTGCGGCGAGGTCGTGGAGCGCGATGCTAACCGCACAGCGGGCGGCCGGATTCCGACGAACGGTCTCGCGCATTTCGCGTTCGATACGCTCGATCTGGTGGGGATCGCCCGTTTCCTCGACGGTCGCGAGCAGGTCCGGCAGGACGGCCGTCACCGTCTCGACGGTCTCGCCGTAGTGGCTCGACGGCGCGGCGCCGCCGACGCCGACGGCGTCGTCGTCCTCGACGCGAACCGTGACGACGTCGGTCTCGGTCGTCGTCCCGCGGGCGATCCCGAACGGGTACTCGAGGGGGAGCGAGCGGCGTTCGAAACTAGTCTCGAGAGCCATCGGCGATCACTCGACGATGGCCTCGAGGACGTCGTCGGCCCCGAAGCGAATCACGTCGGTCGCGGGCGCGTCGATCTCGGTCGCGTACTCGTCGACGGCCTCGCGCGCGTCGGCGTCGGTCTCGAGGTCGCTGGTGTTCAGCGCGCCCGCGACGATTTCGCCGCCCGAAACGGGGGCCGCCAGCGACTCGTAGAGGTCCACGTACGTCTGCCGGTCGGGGAGCGCGAACGATTCGTAGCCGTGGATCGCCTCCTGGCCGGCGTTGTGACAGAGGACGAGTTTGTCGGGCATCGACCCGTGGAGGATCCCGCAGGTGACCGCCGAGTACGCCGGGTGGACGATGCAGCCCTGGCCCTCGACGAAGAGGTAGTCGTGGTCGTCGCCCTTCTCTACGATCATCTCCTCGACCGCGCCCGCGGTGAAATCGCTGACGACGCGGTCGATCGGGTTCCCCCAGCCCTCGATCATGATCCCCGTCTGGCCGGTCGGGATCACGGCGGCGTCGTGGCCGGCTTCTTCGGCCGCCCGCGCGAGTTCCATCGTCGTCGTCATCTTGCCGGTCGAACAGTCGGTGCCGACGGTGAGGACGACCTCGGCGTCGACCTCGCCGGCGACGCCTTCGGCGACGGTCAGGTCTTCGGGCGGCTTGCGGACGTCCCGCAGTTCGCAGTCGTTCTCGGCCGCGAGACTGGCGAACTCCTCGTCCTCGGCGAGGAAGTAGTGCAGTCCCGAGACGACGTCGCAGCCGTACTCGAGGGCCGTCCGGACGTCGTCGCGCCAGCTCTCGTCGAAGCCGCCGCCGATGGGGGAGATGCCGATCAGCAGGGCGTCGACGGCGTCGGCCTCGAGGTCGGCCATCCCGTCGACGATCGGTGCGTCCTGGACGTCCGGAACGAAATCGTTCACGCGGCGGCCGGCCGACTCGCGGTCGAGGACGGCCGCGGCCTCGTAGTCGGCGTACCGGAGGACGCCGAGGGCGGTCTTGGCTCGGTCGGGAAACTTCTCGTGAGCGAGAATTGCAACGCGCATACCGGACCATTGCCGAGGGAGTACTTAAGCGGTCGATTTCGATCGCTCGAGCGAATCGGTCCAAGGACGTGCGGTGGCGCGCGCCGTCCCGCGCCGAACGGAGAGCGTGGCGCAGGTCGAAGCTACGCGAGCGAATCGGCCGGGGAGGGAGTGACAATTCCTCGTTGCCGGCATGAGGAGACGAATCGATTCGTCGGCTCGGCTCCAAACCGGACCGATACGGAGACACCGCTATTCGAGAGCGAACTCCCACGTGGCCGAAAAAGGACTACGTCGAACACGCTCGAGTTTCGCCCTCGAGCGCAACGTCCGGATCGCGATCGGGGGTCGCGTCTGTCAGTTCTCCTCGAGTGCACACGCGGGCGAACAGAACCCGCGCTGGGCCGCGTTCGCGTCCGGATACGCCTTGAATTCGTCACCACAGCTGCTGCAGCTGACGGTTTCGAAGTCGGACATAGCTCGTTCGAAGAGTCGTCCGCATCGACCAAAAATGTCCGCGGTTCGGCTCGAGCGACGGCAGTTCGAACGTCGACGCGAAACCAGCTCAAAGGCAAACCGACGACGGCGACGCCTCAGAAGGCCCGAAACTCGGCCGTCCAGAACGACCGGTGGGCGTCCTCGAGGGCCGATTTCGGATCGCCGGTCGCGTCGACGGCGGCGGTCCCGGCCGGCTCGAGGCCCGCGTCCTCGGCGAGCGTCTCGACGACGCCGCGCTGGCCGGCGAGGAACAATCGGTTCCCGTCGTCGACGCGCTCGGACAGCGTCTCCCGGCAGCGCTCGAGGTGGTCGTCGATCTGGTCGTCGCGGATGCGCTCGAAGCGGGCCTGCGAGAAGCCGCCCTTCGAGTGGTTCCCCTTGACGTCGCTCTCGAAGCCGCGGTAGTCGACGCGGTCGCCGTCCTCGTAGGTGCCGAGGGCGAACAGGTCGGTCCGAACGAGCGCGAGCGCGTACCGGCCGGTCGGCAGGAACCACTCGCGCTCGAGGCGAAAGCGGTCGTCCCAGGCGATCCGCGAGTCGTCCTCGAGGGCGCGGTCGGGCATCGCCGGCGGTTCGAGCGCGGCGGCGATCAGCCCGGTGTCGTCGAGACAGAGCACGCACGGGGCGGCCTCGTCGACGAGCGCGGCGCGGTCGCCGAGCGGCGTCTCGAGGTCGACGTCGAACGCCTCGGCGAGCGTCTCGCTGCCCTCGTCCTCGCGGAGGATCGCCGTCAGCGCGCCCTCCGGACCGGTGCGAAACGACGTCAGGCGGTCGACGACCGCCTCGAGTCGCCTCCCCCGCAGTCGGTCGCGACGGCGAACGGAGAGGCCGGCCTCGTCGCCCGCTAGTTGCTCGAGTTCGCCCTCGAGCTGGGCGATGCGGTCCTCGAGGCGGTTGACCCGCTCCTCGGCGTCCTGTCGGGCGGTGGCCGCCTCCGATCGGCGCTCGGATTCGGCCTCGTACCGGTTTCGCAGCCGCTCGTTTTTCTCCTCGAGTTCGTCGATGCGCTCCTTGAGCGAGGCGCGGCCGAGTAACGCGTCGAACATCTGGTCCGAACGGAAGGGGGCAGCGCGGCTACTTCTAGGTTCCGGCAGTGGGGTAGTCGTCGCCTGAACCGGCGTCGGAGCCGGGCAAGCCGGTAGTCCACGCGAGCAACTGCTCGGCGCGCTCGCGGCGGGCGAGCAGGACCTCGCGCAGGGAGGGCGGGTTGCGCACGTCGGTGTCCTCGAGCATCGGTTCGGGCACGGCGAGCGTGTTCGTCGGCACGGCGTCGTCGCCGTGGACCGGGAAGTGACTGGACTCGAGTTTCATCACGAGCGGGGCGTCGAGGCGCTCGAGACCGTCGCCGGTCGCGTACACCTCCTCGTTGATCCGCTCGTGTTGCTCGCTGTGCATGAGTGCGCGGTCCCCGTCGGTCGGGGTCACGTAGAGTCGTCCGAGATAGTAGCTCCGCGAAAACACCTCGAACATGGTACTAATACACAAGGGCCGGCGGAATATAACTATTTTCGGATAGATTTAAGTCGTCGGACTTTCAGTGAAGAATACAAACTCAGCCCCGTCCGCAGGTGAACAGACGGTACGCGGTAAGAGATGTTTTCCATTGAATGCACAACTATCAACTGTTGTGAGCGTCGGGAACCGTTTCGGTTACGGAACGCAAAACGATCCTCGCGCGGCGAGATAACACGGCGCTCGTCTGACTCCCCGCCGACGGGCGGCGATTCGGGTCCGCCGCCCGGAATCAACAGTTCACGCAGTTCAAACGGTAGTTGAACTGTGTTAAGAGCGTTTCTGTCGGGCGTAAACGTTCGAGCCGTTGCTCCGCCGGTCACGGACGGGATTGAACGGTTCGAACGAAGGTCTGTCTTTTTAGGACATTCGTTCGAACGGAGGCAGTGATGACCTCCCGGTCGGTTGCGCTCTTCGCACTGGTCGCCCTCCTCGGGCTCACGATCGCCCCGATCGCAAGCGGCGCCGTCGTCCCCTCCTTCGCCGCCGACGAGACCGGGGCCGAGTCGAACAGCACCGCCTCGGTTTCGACGCACATGCAATCCAATGCGGCCGACACCGAGAACACGGTCGACGCCGAACTGTTCACCAAGCAGTACGAGGCGGCCGACAACGAGAGCCGCGAAGCGCTCGTCCTCGATCGGACGGACGACCTCGGCGAACGCCTCGAGACGCTCGAGGCCGAACGCGAGGAACTGCGCGAGCGCCAGGACGAACTCGATCGCGGAGCGTACCAGGCGCGGATGGCGAAGTTCAGCGTCGAAATCCGCTCCCTCGAGCGCGAGATCGAGCGGACCCGACAGCGGGCAAACGAGACCGGCGCCGACGCCGCTCGTCTCGACGAACTCCGTACCGACGCCGAGAATCTCAACGGTCCCGAAGTAGCGGAAACCGTCCGCCAACTCGGCGGCCCCGACACCGTCCCGGGGCGGGGAACACCCGAGGATCGCCCCGGGAACGGGCGATCCGATGACCGACCCGGCAACGGCCCGCCAGCCGAGCGCGACGCCGAGACGCCTGATAACGGGCAGGGCCACGGTAACGGGCAGGCGCCGGACGAAACCGAGCGCGGCCCGGCCGACGACGCGGCCGACGGCTCGGATTCCGATCCCGGATCGCCGGGCGAGAGCGGCACGCCGGCCGACCGGTCCGGAGACGCCGGCTCGGATACGGACGCCGATCCGCCGAACGACGAAGCGGGAAGCGACGCTGACGCGGGGATGGAGTCGGCGTAGCGACCGGGAACACGGGACACAGTTCCGCGCGGGGACGGATCCGATCGGTATCGTCGCACCGAGCAGACACGCTTTTCAGCGGCGACCCCCAATCATCGCTCGATGGACTCCGCCGCATTACTGGATTTGCTGGGGAACGAAAATCGGAGACGTATTCTCCGGTTGCTCGCCCGCAAACCCTGTTACGTCACGGAAATCTCGGATTACCTCGGCGTGAGTCCGAAGGCGGTCATCGAACACTTGCGCAAACTCGAGGAGGCGGGACTGATCGAGAGCCGAGTCGACGACCAGCGCCGGAAGTACTTTCATATCGCGCGCAACGTCCGCCTCGAGGTGAACGTCTCGCCGTACGGCTTCGCGAGCAAGAGCGCCTATCCCGCCAGCAGTAGCTTCGACTTGACGACCTGTCGCCACCTCTCGTTGGACGTCGCCTGGGAGGACGCCGACGAACTCGACGACCTCCTGCGGGCCCTCGAGGACTTAGAACAGCTCGAGAACGAGCTCTCGCTCGCCCAGCGGTGGGTGCAGGGGCGACTCTGCGACGTCCTCGATCGGATCTCCGAGACCGTCGGCACCGGTCCCGAGAGCCGAATCTACGCCGATCTACTGGCGAGCATCCGAACGGAACCGAAATCCGTCGGGGAACTCAGCGAGGACGTCGACGCGCCCCGCGAGGTCGTCGCCGACCTCCTCGAGTCGATGGCCGACGAAGGGGTCGTCCGCCGCACCGAACGCGGCTGGGAGCTGACGACGGGTTAGACCGCCGGACGCAATTATTCGATATCCTGGGTGAGCCCGTTTCGCAGATCGCGTCCGAAGTAGTAGCCGAGCAGACAGCCGACCAGCCCGATCGTGACGCCGACGGCGAGGACGGCCTGCGTGGAGCCGGCGATCGCGAGGACGGCGTTGCTGAGGACGGCCGACACGCCGCCGACGGCGGTCCCGGCGGCGCCCATCTCGAGGTAGCGCCGTTTCGAGGTGAGCAGGCCGACGGCGAAGGCGACGCCGAGCATGCCGAGCATTCGGCCGGCGAACGGGAGCATCATTCCGCCGCCGACCAGCCCGGCGCCGACGAGGAGCACCAGCTCGAGGAACGCCCGCGGCGAGAAGTAGTCGCCGGGCGAGCGCCCCGGCGTGAGTCGGTCGCGCAACCGTCCGAGCCGCGAGCGCGACGACTCCGCGGGCGCGGCCGTCGACGGCGCGGGCTCGTCGGACGACTGCAGCGTGCCGGATCCGAGCGGGTCGTCGATCGCCCCGACGTCCCCGCCCGCTCCCGGCCGGTCTTCCGGCGTCGACGCCGCTCCGGTCCCGGAATCGGCCTCGACGTCCGACCCCGAGAGCAGGCTCTCGGTCTCCTCTAAGAGGTCGTCGGTGTCCCGGCTCTCGGTGACCTCGTCCGAGCGGTCGCTCATGCGATCTCCTTGGGCAGTCGACAGCATGGGTCTTTCCCATCGGCCACAGGATATACGACCGCGGGCCGCCCACCGGGGGTATGAGCTGGCTCGCGCCCGCGACGGTCGGCCTCATCGCGGCCGGCGGCGGCGTCTTCTGTTACGTTCTCGTCGCGAACTTGGAACCCCAGCCGGAGTACCCGGAGCTGATGAGCGATCTGGCCCGGCTGCTCGGGCTGGGGATCGCGCTCTGTGGACTCGCGATCGGCGCCGTCTTCCTGCGGGCCGCTGCGGGCGCGTACGTCGCCTGAAACGAGCGATCGGCTCCGCTGGTCGGGCCGGCAACGGCCGTTCTCGACCCTCGAGTCGCGGGGCCCTCCCTTTTCACGCTGGCCGCGGTACCACCGATGGATGAGCACCGAGCTGGTCGCGTTCGGCGTCAGTGCGCTCGCCCTGGGGATCGGGGTGCTGATAGCCGGCCGACGGCTCTATCCGCGACTCGACGTTCCCGAGGACGCCGAATCGACGCTACAGTTGCTGACCGCGATGATCGCGGGCGTGCTCCTGTTGACCGGACTGGGACTGGTTCTGGTCGGACTGTTTACCTGAGGCCGAACCCGAAACCAGACCTCGACGACGAGACCACGACGGATCGAGCCCGGAAAGCGTGCCTTCAAGTCCGCCGCCGCGCAACGCCCACGCATGAATCCAGGCGATCGCGTTCGCGTCGACCGTGCGGATCGCACGTACGAAGGCGTGTTGCTCCCCTCGAGTACGGACGACCACCTCGTAGTGAAACTCGAGGGCGGCTACAACGTCGGCGTCGACCGAGCGGAAGCCGAGATCGAGACGCTCGAGGAGGACGTCTACGAGATCGACGGCACCGACGCGACGGGGCCGGAAGATGACGACGCCAGCGACGAGGGCGCCGACTCCGAGATCGAGTTCGACGACGACCTGCCGACGATCTCGCTGCTCTCGACGGGCGGAACGATCGCCTCGACGGTCGACTACCGCACGGGCGCGGTGACGGCGCAGTTCGACGCCGAGGACGTCCTGCGCGCGGTCCCCGACCTCGCCGGTCGCGCGAACTACCGTGGCCGCGTCGTCGCCAACATCCTTTCCGAGAACATGGAGCCGCCGCTGTGGCAGGACCTCGCCCGCGCCGTGTACGAAGAGATCGAGGCCGGCGCCGACGGCGTCGTCGTCATGCACGGCACCGACACGATGCAGTACTCCGCGTCGGCGCTCTCGTTCATGCTCGAGACGCCCGTGCCGATCGTCTTCACCGGCTCCCAGCGCTCGGCGGACCGGCCGTCCTCCGATAACGTGATGAACGCCGTCTCGGCCGTCGAGGCCGCCAAGAGCGACTGCGCCGAGGTGCTGGTCTGCATGCACGCCTCCGAATCGGACGACGTCTGCGCGCTCCACCGCGGCACGCGCGTCCGCAAGAACCACACCTCGCGACGGGACGCCTTCGAGACCGTCGGCGCGGAGCCGCTGGGGACCGTCGACTACGACACCGAGGAGATCGAGTTCCGCCGCGACTACCAGCAGCGCGGCGAGGCCGACCTCGAGCTCCGCGAGGACCTCGCGGACGACGTCGAACTGCTCAAGTTCACCCCCGGGATGGACCCCGAATTCCTCGACGTCGTCGAGGGCAGCGAGGGGCTGATCATCGAGGGGACCGGGCTCGGCCACGTCCACACCGATCTGATCCCCCGCATCGAGGAACTGATCGAAAACGGGACGACGACCGTCATGACGAGTCAATGTCTCGAGGGGCGGGTCTGCGACCGCGTCTACGACACGGGTCGAGACCTGCTCGAGGCCGGCGTCGTCGAGGCCGGCGACACGCTACCGGGAACGGCGAAGGTGAAACTGATGTGGGCCCTCGAGCACAGCGATGACGTCGAGGAGGCGATGGGTACGTCGCTGGCCGGCGAGATTCAGGAGCGGTCGGTTCCCTGGGAGTGAGGCCACGACGCGCTCGACTGTTCGATAGCGCGCCGAGTAGTTCGACCGAGGGCTTATCAGATAGCTGTCCGGTTGGGTTGCATTGCCAACCAACGGACCGATGGCCCCATGCTCGATAGCTTCCAGCAGTGGCAACTCGGCCTCGCCCTGCTTTTCGTCCTCTCGCTGGCGGGGACGGTCGGCGCGATGACGTTACAGCTGCTCGCGGTTCCGTACGGCGGGGGTATCGGGACGGTCGGCGGCGCGCTGCTCGGGTTCCTCGCGCTTTCGTACTGGTGCTACGGACGGTAGCCCGACGCGGACTCGAGTCCGAGTCGGATACCACCGCAAGGCGAGGCGTCTGCGAAACGCTTTCCCCCGCCACCGCGTGAGATAGCCCTGTTCGATCGACGATGGTACTCGACTCAGTCTCCGATTTCGGCCTCGAGATCCGACGGGCGACCCACGACGACTACGCGGCCGTGGCCGACTTCACGGGCGATATCTGGCCGGACCGCGGCGGCGACTACATCCCGCGGGTCTACCACGAGTGGCTCGAGGACGAGCCCGGACAGGGGAAGAAGACGTTCCTCGCGGAGGTCGACGGCGAACCGGCGGGCATCGTGCAGGGCGTCATGCTCACCGACGACGAGGCCTGGTTCCAGAGCCTGCGCGTCGCGGCTGACTATCGGCGACGAGGCGTCAGCCGGCGACTCAACGAGGCGACCTTCGAGTGGGCCCGCGAGCGGGGTGCGACGGTCGGCCGGGTGATGATCTTCTCGTGGAACGCCGCCTCCTTCGGCGCCGCGCGGACCAGCGGCTTCGAGCCGCTCACCGAGTTCCGCTTCGCGCATCCGGACCCCGATCCCGACGCCGCCGCGGACCTCGAGGCCGCGGTCGACGACGCCTACCGCGTCTCGAGCGATCCCACCGCGGCGTGGCGCTACTGGACTCACAGCGACGCGCGCGAGCACCTCGACGGCCTCGCGATGGCCCCCGAGGAGTCGTGGGCCGTCCGGGAACTGACGCGCGCGGACCTCGAAGCCGACGAGACGGCCGTCTTCGCCGTCGAGGGTCCCGACGGGCTGGCCGGAATGGCGTATCGGTCGCGGACGTACGAGCGCGAAGTCGACGGCGACTCGAGCGACGACGAGACCGGAACGGAATCCGAGACGTGGGCCGAATACGGCGTCGGCGCGTGGGAGAGCGTCGACGCCGCCCGCGCGCTGTTCGCGGCGATCGCCCGCGACGCCGCCGATCTCGGGGCCGACGAAACGCGCGTGCTGATCCCCGAGACGCCCCGTCACGTCACCGACGTGCCCTACGCCGGTGCCGACATCTCCGAGGAGCCGGACTTCGTGCTCGGGATCGACCTGACGGGCGAGTGACGGCGCGTTTTCCGGATCAGAACATCCTCCTGACCGTTCATATTCGTCTCCGAGAATAGTCAGGTGAAGAACTCATGTACACTCCCTCGTACGAATCCGGTGAGGTCGTCGACGACGGCGACCTCGCGTTCACCGACGACGGTCTCGAGACGCCCGAGCGATACGTCGGCTTCGAGGACGTCCTCGTCGTCGTCGCTCCGGACGTCCGCCGCCACGTGAGGTCCGTAGACGCGGTCACCGAAGACACGTCGCTGCTCGAGTGCTATCCGGTCGCCGCGGAGTGGTTCCAGGAACCCTACTGCGACGACGATACCGTGCTGATTCACCCGGAAGACGCGGCCGTCGCCCACCGGTATCGCGTCGTCGACGAGCGCCGGGACCCCGTCGAGGGGGATCGCAAAACACCGAGCACCGCGTGACGGTCCGTTAGCCGCCGCTGACCGGCGGGAACAGCGCCAGCTCGTCCCCCTCTTCGAGCACCGTCTCCAGGCCCTCCTCCTCGACTAAGACGTTCGTCCCGTTGCGGAGCACGTTGATCTGCGAGCGCAGGTCGCCGTCCTCGAGGACCCGCGCCTCGAGGTCGGGCCGGTCGGCGACGAGTTGCTCGAGGGCGTCCCCGACGGTGTCGCCGGCGTCGGCGTCGACGGTGACGTGTTTGTCGCCCGCGCGTTCGGCGAGGTCGGCGAAGAGCTTCCACTCGGTGGCCATACGTGGCGGTATCGGTGCCGACGGCAAGTAGCTACCGCTCCCGGGTGCGTTCGGGCGGGGTGCCGTCGACCGACTCCGGGTCGTCGTTCGCGGTCGGATCGGTCGCCGCATCCGAGTCTGCGTCCGAATCCGCGTCGGAACTCGCACCTGCCTCCGCGTCAGCGTCCGACTCGAGATCGGCCGTCAGCGGCCGCTCGAGATCGCCGATCCGCCGCAGGGCGTCCGGGCGGCCGAGCACGTAGGCGACGTCGCCGGCCTCGAGTCGCGTCTCGCTCGACGGCAGCGCGAGCGGGTCGGCGCCGGCCGCGCCGCGGTCGACCGCGAGGACGAACACCGGCAGCGAGCCGACGGCTGCACCCTCGAGCGGATCGCCCGCGTCGACGGGGAGGGTGGTCACGGTCTCGTCGGCCGCCCGGAGCAGCGAGACGAGGTCCCGCTCGGCGCCGGGGTCGCGGGGGAGCGTGACGAGTCGGTACTCCTCGTCGGTCGAGAGCGTCCCCGCGTCGTCGGCGTCGACGGCGACGGTGGCCACGTCGTCGGCGACCCCGCGGAGTTCCCCGCCCGCGGCCCGCCGGAGCGAGTCCTCGTCGCGACGCCAGATCCGGACGGCGTCGCCGGGGCTGGCGTCGGGCGCCGGATCGCCGCGGATCGCGACGGCGACGGTGCCCGGCGCGAGCGTCGACCCGATTCCCGCCGGCCGGCTCCCGAGGGCCAGGTAGTCGATCGTCCGATCGGTCCCGAACTCGACGTCGACGTGGCCGATCCCGTAGTCGCGCTCGAGGCGGGCGATCAGTCGCTCGCGGAGGTCGTCGGTCGACAGCCGGCGCGGAAACAGCAGCGTGTGGCCGGCCAGTTCGGTCTTGGTCGACTCCTCGACGGAGTCGTAGCCGTCGACGTCCGCGATTTCCTCCGGGAGTTCGACGGCGACGACGCGGCCGGCCGATCGGACCAGCTGTCCGACCTCGGTGATCGTCCGCGGCGTCGCGACGGCGAAGACGTCCGTCGCGAGGTGATCGCCCAGCCGCCGGCCGCCGTCGGCGGCGATCGCGCTCGCGACGAACGCGGCGACGGTGAATGCGACCGTACTCAGCTCGAGCAGTTCCGCGTCGCCGCTGATCACCTGCTGGAGCGCCGACTGGGCGTTGAGCCAGATCGCGACCATCGACACGCCGAGTAAGATCGCGACCCCTTCGGGGATCCCGTCGGCGCTGTACCAGCGGAAGACGAAGGCGACGCCGGCGGCGGTTCCGCCCGCCAGCAGCGCGAAGCCCGCGATCCCGACGAGCGCGTCGAACAGCGCCTCCGTGGAAACCGCCTGCGAGAGGATCGGTTCGAGTCCGGGGGCGGCTGCCAGCGTCATCTGGCGACCGCCTCCACGAACTCGTCGGTCGCCGCCTCCGGCCCCGCGACGAACACCTCGTCGCCGGGCTCGAGCGACCGTTCGATGCCGGGGGCGAACACCCAGCCGCTGCGACGGCCGCCGGTCTCGCTGCCCTGTCGGCGGGCGGCCAGCACCGTCACGTTCGCCGCGTCGCGGGCGTCGGCGTCCGCGCTCGAGCCGACGGTGAGCCGCCGGATCGCGTGCCCGGCCCGCCTGACCAGCGCGAAGGCCTCGAACTCCCGGCTGGTCCCCCGAGACCGGACGACCAACTTCGGCGTCTCGGCCTCGAGCAGCGCCTTCACGTCTCGGCGGGCGACGGCGACGGTGACGCGGCCGACGCCGCCGGCGCTGGCCGCGCTCGGTTTGGGAGCGGGGACGGCGTCGGCCGCCGCATCGCCGCCGTCGGGGACCGGCGTCTCGTCGTCGGCGGGAGGCTCGTCGGCCGCGGTCGCGCGTTCGTCGTCGATCTCCGTCCGGGCGCTCAGGACCGTTCCGGAGACCGTTCGATCGCCGGCGCGGATCGACACCTCGTCGCCCCGCGCGAGGCCGGTCGGGACCAGCGTCGCGATCGAGACGGCGCGGCGGCCGTCGGGAATCCGCTTCGAGAGTCCGCCCGAAGGCGGTGCCGCGGTGATCGTCGCGCGGGCCCGTTCGTCGATCGTCACGGTGACGTCGGCCAGATCGTGGTCGGTCCGCAGCCGCTCCTCGAGGCGGGACTCGAGTTCCGACAGCGGCAGGTCAGCGGGGAGTCGCCACGAGTCGGTCTTCAGCGACCGGCGGAGGTCCGGCGACAGCAGCGGGTAGCCCTCCATGTCGTGGATCTCGCCGGTCGGACGGACCGTGACCCGGCCCACGGTGCCGACGAGTTCGACGACGTCGGTCGACAGCGTCCGCTGGCGGATCGAGGTGAGCGAGAGGCGTCGAGGGAGTTCTGCGCCGAGCTTGTCGCCCTGGTTGTGGGCGTAGAGCGCGAGCATGAGGACGACGAGGACGGCGACCAGCAGCCGCGGCGACTGGGCGATAGTGGGCTCGATGAGACCGAGCAGGCCGCCCTGCACGCTGGCGATCGAGAGCGCGAGGACGACGACACCGAAGCCTGGCAGCGTCACGCCGGTGAAGTAGCGGACGAGAAAGCCGAGCGAACCGGCGACGAACGCGGGGACGATGCCCGTCAGGAGACCGAGGTAGATGCCGAGCAGGATTTCGACCGGGAGACTTCCGCCGGGCGTCATTGGTGGCCGCAGGGCCGGGAGCGACAAAGGAGTACCGACACGCCGAGGTCGCTCCGGATCTCCGAGCGCAGCGACGATTACTCGCGTCCGCGTACCGAGTAGCGGGATCGATCGACCGCGGCGCGAACGGACGGCTCTCAGGTGTCAGTCGTCCGAGTTCAACGATTCCTCGAGACGGTGGCGTTAACTACTGCGGTCGCACATCGACGCGTATGGCCGAGGACCGGTCGCTTCGATCGCGGCTGCCCGACAACTGGCATCGGGTCCTCTCGATGCGGGCAGCCGTCGTGCTGGCACTGATCGTCGCCGGACTCTCGGTCGCGACGGCGATCGTCAACATCGGGTTCGACTTCGTCGGCGGGCCGCTCGCGGAGTACGTCCCCGAGCCCGTTCAGGATACCGCCGGCTTCACCGGCGCGCTCACCGGCTTTCTGATGGTCGGCAGCGCGCTCGCACTTCGGCGGGGGCTGCGGGCGGGGTGGTGGGCGACGCTGCTGTTGCTCCCGCTGACCGCCGCCCAAGGACTGCTCCAGTCGAGCCGGTACTCGCTGCCGCTGGTCGCCGTGTCGCTGCTGACGATTCCCGTACTGCTGTTCAGCCGCCGGCGGTTCGACAAGTCCCTCTCGCTGAGCACGACCCAGATCGCCGCCGGCTTCGCGCTGCTGGGGGTCCAGCTGTACGGCACCATCGGCGCCTACGCGCTCCGCGAGGACTTCGAGGGGATCACGAACATCCTCGACGCGTTCTACTTCACGCTGATCACCTCGAGCACGGTCGGCTACGGCGACATCACGCCGGACCAGACGTCGACGGAGGCGATGCTGTTTACCATGTCCGTGCTCGTGCTCGGCGTGGCCAGTTTCGGTATCGCCATCGGGGCGCTCGTCGGCCCGGCGATCCAATCCCGCATCACGAAGACACTCGGAAAGATGACCGACTCACAACTCGAGCTGCTCGAGGACCACGTCCTCGTGCTCGGCTACGGCGAGCTGACGGAACCGATCGTCGACGAACTCGCGGCCAACAACCGGGAGTTCGTCGTCGTGACCGGCGACCGCGAGGCCGCCGAGACGCTAACCGATCGCGGCCTGTCGGTGATACGGGGCAACCCCAGCGACGAGGGGCCGCTCCAGCGGGCGAAGATCGACCGCGCTCGCGCGGTCCTCGTCGCCACGAACCACGACGCCGAAGACGCGCTGGCGATCCTCACCGCGCGCCAACTCGCGCCCGAGGCCCGCATCGTCTCGGCCGCGACCGACCGCGAAAACACGCGAAAGCTCGAGCACGCCGGCGCGGACGCGGTGATCAGCCCGTCGGTGCTCGGCGGACACCTGCTGGTCCAGTCGGCGCTCGGCAAGGACGAGAGTCCGCTGATCGAGCACATCATGGGCGGCGACTGACCTCGGGAGTCGAGCGTCGGAATCGTTTTAGATCGCCGACGTGAAGTCGGCAGCGATGGCGATTCCGACGTGGACGTGGACCGAACGCGCGCGGGAGGGGGCGCTGGCCGTCGCCGGCGCCGACGAGCAGACGGACGACCGCGAGACCGCGACGGATCCGTCGCGGACCGCCGACGAGTTCGAACTGCTCGCGAACTCGATCCGACTCGAGATCCTGCTGGCGCTGGCCGACCGGGAGACGCCGCTGCGCTACACCGACCTCCGGGCGGCGACGTCGACCGACGACAACGGCACGCTCAATTATCACCTGCGGCGACTCGAGCCGTACGTCTCCGGCGGCGACGGGAACGGCAGTAGCGGTAACGACGGTGCCGGCGGCGATGGCGGTGCCAGCAACGATGGCGGTGCCGGCTACGAACTGACGCCTCGCGGTCGGCGGTTGCTGGACCGACTGTCGCTCTCGTGACGGCAGTCGAGCCCGTCGGCACCCGCTAACCGCGCCGTCGTCTCGTCGTATCATCGAGCGTAGAGAACTCGCGTTCTCCGAGATTTTAGGGGTCTAGAGCCCGCGCTGTCGAGTTGACGATGACGGAAACGGACTCGAGCGGCGACCGCGGCGGGAGCGTCACGACCGCGGACGGAGACGAGAGCGAGGCCGACGGCCGACCGACCGCGGACGCGACGTCGACGGGCCGGGTAGCCTTCTCGCGATCGGGCGCGCGGCGGGGGTTTCGGGACTGCCTCCCGGTCGCGGTCGGCGTGGCGGGCTACGGCGTCGCCTTCGGCGTGCTCGCGTCGCAGGCGGGGTTGAGCGCCGCGGAGGCGACGCTGATGAGCGCGACGGTGCTGGCCGGGGCCGCGCAGTTGCTCGCGGTCGACCTCTGGGCGGCGTCGGCCTCGGTCGCGACGATCGTCCTCGCGACGGCGGCGGTCAACCTCCGCTACCTGCTCCTGGGTGCGACGCTCCGCCCGTGGTTCGCCGACCGCTCCGCGCTCGAGACCTACGGGAGCGCCTTCTTCACCGCCGACGAGAACTGGGCGCTGACGATGCGCGCGTTCGCCGACGCCGGCGCTACCGACGGCGCGGACGGAAGCGAACCGACTGACGCCGCGTACCTCCTCGGAAGCGGTCTCGCGATCTGGCTCCTGTGGGTCGCCGCGACGGTCGTCGGGACGGTCGCGAGCGACGGCGTCGCCGATCCGGCACGGTACGGCCTCGACGCCGCGTTTCTCGCCGTCTTCGTCGCGATCGCCGTCGACCTCTGGGACGGGCGGACCGATCTGCTGCCGTGGACGGCCGCCTTCGTCGCTGCGCTGGCGACCGCCGTCGCCGTGCCCGGGCGCTGGTATCTGCTCGCCGGCGCGCTGGCGGGCGGTCTGGTCGGCGTCCGCCGCGCCGACGCCGAGGTCGACTCGCGCGAGGTGGGCGGATGAGTTCGAGCCCCGCGACGGCGCTCGAGCCGACGACCGTCGGCGTCGTCCTCGCGATGGCCGTCGTCACCTACGCGACGAAGGCCGGCGGACTGTGGCTGGTTGGACGGCTCGAACTCACCGAACGGGCCGAAACCGCGCTCGAGGTTCTCCCCGGCGTTATCGTCGTTTCGATCGTCGCCGGCGAACTGGTCGAGGGCGGTCCGGAAGAGTGGCTCGGAGCGGCCGTGGTCGCGCTCGTCGCCCGGAAGACGGAGCGGCTCCCGCTGGCGCTGGTCGCCGGCATCGGGACGGTCGTACTGCTCCGCGGGAGCGCCTGAGCCGGTGGGACAGCGAAGGTCGGGTACTACTGATGGCGACCGCGGTGGACGATCGCCACGTCGGTCTCGAGGTCGCTGAGCCGCTCGAACGTCGGCGGGGAGACGAACCGCGAGGCCGCGGAGCGGTCGGTGCTCGAGCCGACGAAGATCACGTCGTACTGGGGCGAGACGCGCTCGAGGTAGGACTCGACGGGTTCGGTGACGACGTGGGTCTCGAAGCGGCCGTCGAAGGCGTCGACGAGGTCGGCGACGGTGGTCTCCGCGGAGCGGCGCTCGGACTCGCGGTCGATACAGGTACAGACGCTGGTCGGCGTCCAGGAGCCGGTGATCCGCTTGGCGAAGTCGACCATCGCGCGGGCGGTGTCGCCGGCGCCCCGAACCGGGACCAGCGCGTGCTGCCAGTTCTGGCGGTTCCCGGCGGATCGGAAGGCGATGACGTCGATCTCGCTGTCGAACAGCCCGACGATGAACGGCGAGAGGCCGCCGCCCTCGCGCTCGGCGTACGGCGTGACGATCAGATCGCAGTTGTGCTCTCTGGCCGTCCGGAGCGCCAGCGACGACGTGCGGTCGCCGGCCGCGACGACGACCTCGCAGGGAGTGTCGTACTCCGACGAGAGATCGGCCGCGAAGGACTCGAGCCGGCGAGCCGCGGGCCCCGGTTCGTCCTCGGCGATGTCGGCGGCGTCGTCGACGGTGTCGAGGAGGACGATCTTCCCGGCGTCGTGAGCGCTCGCGAGTTCGGCGGCGAAGCGGGCGACCGTCCCCGCGTCGCCGTCCTCGTCCCAGCCGTCCAGCGGAACGAGGACGCTGTCATCGCCGTCCGTCGTCCGGTAGAGGTACTGGGCCCGGCGCTCGTAGAATCGGCCCCGCCAGACGACGAAGACGGCCGCGACGAACGAGCTCGAAACGACGATTCCGAGCACGTAGACGACCTGCGCGTTGCCGGTGACGAGGACGAGCAGCGCGGTCGAGAACGCGGTGGGCTCCTCCAGGTCGAGCGCCCAGGTGACGGCGCCGGTGAGGAAGATGCCGAGCGCCGCGCCGGCCGCGCTGACGCCGGCGGCGCCGTCGACGCCCGCGGCGTCGACGAGGGCGATCGAGAGCCAGCCGCAGAGCGCTCCCGCGGTCATCCCGCCGACGAACTTCGTCGGCGTCGAGTACCGGCCCTCGGGATCGGCGAAGAGGGTGTACGTGCCGGAGGCCAGCGGCGGAAACAGGAGGAAGGAGACGGCGGCCGTCGCGTTCGCCAGCCAGGTCACCGCGGCGATGAGCAGCGGGACGAAGAGCAACACCGAGAGGTGGATCAGGTTCCCGGTGCGTTCGATCCAGCGAACGAAGGCGTCGAATTCGCGTCGCTCCAGCCGCCGCAGTCGCCGTCGCGTCGCGCGGAGCCGCGCCAGCACCGACTCGAGCATAGGCTCCGTTGGTCGACCCCCGACGAAAAGCGTTCGCGTTCGTGACGGTGATCGCCGCTCTCACGAAGCCCGGCGCGCCGCGTTACTCCGGCGCGCCCTCGAGGATCGCGACGCCGCTCGAGGCGCCGATCCGCTCGGCGCCGGCCTCGAGCATGGCCATCGCCTCGTCGTAGCTGCCGACGCCGCCGCTGGCCTTGACGGGGAGGTAGTCGCTCATGAGTTCGACGTCCGCTACCGTCGCGCCGCCGCTCACGGCTTCTTCTCGCGGGCGTTGCCCGCTCGAACGGTCCGCGGAACTTCGTTCCGCGCTATCGCCGTTCGCACGTTGGTTCTCCGAAACAACGCTGTCGGCGAACCCGGTCGAGGTCTTCACCATCGCCGCGTCGGCCGCGTCCGCGGCCTCGCAGGCGCGGTGTTTCTCCTCGTCGGTCAGGAGCGCCGTCTCGATGATCACCTTGACGGGGATCGGGACCGCGGCCGTTAGCTCCGCGAGTTCGGCCCGGACGACGTCGTCCTCGCCGGCTTTCAGCCGACCGACGTTGATCACGACGTCGAGTTCGTCGGCGCCGGCCTTCCAGGCGAGGACGCCCTCCCGTCGCTTCGCCGCGGCGCTGTGCTGGCCGTGTGGGAAGCCGATCACCGTCGCGAGGGTCACGTCGGGCGCGTAGTCGGCGGCCGCCTCGAGCGCGAACGGCGGGATACAGGCGTTCATGCCGTACTCCCGGGCCTCGTCGAGGACGCGGCGGACGTCGGCGATCGACGTCTCGGGGCCGAGTACGGTGTGATCGATCAGCGGGGCGAGTTCGCTGCGGTCCATACGAGGAGGGAATCGCCCGACGGGCAAAAACCCCGCCCGATCACTTTTGCCGTCCGGCGGGCAACGCGTTAGCATGGACGACCGTGGGCACGACGTCGCGCCGGCCGTCGAGACGACCGCCGACGAGATCGCCGCGATGGAGATCCGCGGAGCCGCGACGATCGCCGACGCGGCTGCCGAGGCGCTGGCGATCCAGGCCGAACGCTCCGACGCGGACCGTCCCGACGCGTTCGAACGGCAGTTGCGAGCGGCCGCGAAGACGCTCTACGAGACGCGCCCGACGGCGGTGAGCCTGCCCAACGCGCTCCGGTACGTCCTCGCCGGAATGGACGGCGAGACCGTCGCGGAGCTGCGCGCCTCGATCGTCGACCGCGCCGAGGAGTTCCGCCGCGATCTGGACCGGGCGCAGTCGAAGCTGGGATCGGTCGGCGCGAACCGGTTGCGCGACGGCGACGTCGTGATGACCCACTGCCACTCGACGGACGCGCTGGCCTGCCTCGAGGCCGCCGTCGAGGACGGCATCGAGATCGAGGCGATCGTCAAGGAGACCCGGCCCAGACTGCAGGGCCACATCACGGCCGGCCAGTTGCGCGAGTGGGGCGTCCCGGTCACGGTGATCGTCGACGGGGCGGCCCGCCGGTACCTCGATCGGGCGGACCACGTCTTGGTCGGGGCCGACAGCATCGCGGCCGACGGGAGCGTGATCAACAAGATCGGCACCAGCGGGCTGGCGGTGCTCGCCCGCGAGCGCGGCGTGCCGGTGACCGTCGCCGCCCAGACGATCAAGCTCCACCCCGACACCATGACGGGCCACACCGTCGAGATCGAACGCCGCGACGAGCGGGAGGTGCTCGACGAGGAGGCGCGGGCCGCGATCACCGACGGCGTCGACGGCACGGACGACGGACTGACGGCCGAAAACCCGGCCTTCGACGTCACCCCGCCGCGGTACGTCGACGCGATCGTCACGGAGCACGGCCAGTTCCCGCCGGAAACTATCGTCACGCTGATGCGAGAGCTGTTCGGCGAGACGGTCGACGAACCCTGGGAGCGGTCGGAAATAACGGGATAGCGCCGCGACGTTTCTCGTCGAACGAGACGGCGAAGGGAAACCGTCATTTCCGCGAATGATTAGTAATCGGAAAGTGTTTGTCGCTGGTGTGTGCGAGTACGGATATGGTATTACCCGAGGGGTTCGTGCTCCCACCGTGGTACCTCCTCGTCCCGCTGCTAGTGATACTGGCGGGGATCGTCGCATTGCTGTGGGTTCTCGAGCCGCCGGTAACCGATCGGACCGTGCTGGCGTTCGCGCCGTGGATGATGTTCGGCTCCGCCCTGCACGTCCTCTATCAACTCGGCGCCTATCCGGAGAACGTCGAGACGCTGTTCGCGACGCCGACCGTCTACCTGGTCGCGGCGGCCGTCGCGGGCGCCGCCTGGATCGTCGCGGTCTTCCTGTACGCCGGGGGGCTCCAACCGACGATTTCGCGGTTCTTCGGCATCGCCGGGACCGCCTTCTTCGCCGTCTTCGCGTCGATCATCCTCAACGTGAGCTGGGGCGAGGAGACGTTCAACCTCTTCTGGCCGGTCATCGCCGTCATCGCCGCCGGGATCGTCACCGCGATCGCGTGGGTCGCGCTGAGCCTGTGGGTTACCGACGTCGCGAAGACGACGAGTTACACCGGTGCGCTGGTCGTCTTCGGCCACACCTTGGACGGCGTCTCGACGGCCGTCGGCTACGACGTCATCGGCGTCGAGGAGACGGTTCCCCTGTCGGCGCTGCTGCTCGAGGCCGGCGAGTCGCTCCCGACCGCCGAGTACGTCGGCGCCGGCTGGCTGTTCGTCCTCGTCAAGGCCGCGCTGGCGCTGGTGATCCTCGGGCTCTTCGAGGAGTACGTCGAGGACGCTCCCCAGCAGGCGCGGATCGTTCTCGCCGGGATCGCCGCGGTCGGGCTCGGCCCCGGCGTCCACAACGTCTTGCTCTTCATCGCCACCTAGGTTTTTTTCCGACGGTACCTTCTTCCCGGTCGTATCGGATGTCCCCCACCGTACTCACCGCCGGTCACGTCAACTGGGACGTGACGCTGCGCGTCGACCGACTCCCCGCCGCCGACGGCGAAGCGACGATCCGCTCACAGCGCCAGTCCGGCGGCGGCAGCGCAGCCAACGTCGCCGCCGCGCTCGCCGGACTCGAGGTCGACGCCGAACTGATCGGCAGCGTCGGCGACGACGACAACGGCCTGCTGGCCAGGCGCGGCCTCGAGGAGGCCGGCGTCTCGCTGTCGGGGATCCGAGTCGTCGAGGGCGCCGAGACGGCGGTCAAGTACCTGCTGGTCGACGACGACGGCGCGGTCTCCATTCTGGGCAACGACGGCGTCAACGAGGCCGTTCGGCCGGCGGATATCGACGCCGATCGGGTTCGGGCGGCCGATCACGTCCACCTCACGAGCCAGCGCCCGGAGACCGCCGCGCGGATCGCCTCGATCGCCGCAGCGGCCGACGTCACCGTCAGTTTCGATCCCGGGCGTCGGTTCGGCGACCGCGCGTACGACGAGACCGTCGCCGCGGCCGACGTCCTGTTCGTCACCGAGCGCGAAGCCGCGGCGCTGGCCGACGCGGCCGCCGTCGATTCCGAGCCGACCGATCGGATCGTCGCGATCACGTCCGGCGGCGACGGCGCCGAGATCCGGACCCCCGACGGCAGCTACGCACACCTCGGGTTCGACGTCGACTCGGTCGACACGGCCGGCGCCGGCGACTCGTTCGCGGCCGGCTTTCTCGCGAGCCGACTCGAGGGCGCGCCGATCGAAGACGCCCTCGAGTACGCCAACGCCTGCGGCGCGCTGACGGCGAGTGGGGAGGGTGCACGCAGCGCGCCGACGGCGACCGAGGTCGAACGGTTTCTAGAAGAGCGCGCGGATTGAATCGGGGACCCGCGACCGGCGCTGGTTCGCGCTCGAGTCCGGCCGGCGCTCGGTGCTCGAACGTGGCGGCGATCGCCCCGCCAAAGGTGGGTCCAACGGGGCGAATCGTGACCGGTCGATCCGGCCGCCGCCGTGCGGTTTTCACCCGGTGTTGTCTGACGGTAAGTATATGGGCTGGGACGTTGGTCACTCAGCTAGACGGTCACGGAGACGTGACGGAGAGATATGACGGAACGAAGGATCAGAGAGTCCTCTGGATGCGAGTTTAAACGCTGCATTCAGTACGAGCGAGACGCAGACGAACCGCCGAGCATAGCTACTGCAACCGCACTAGCGCAGTACTTCGACGACGATACCGGTTCCACCAGCACCCGGCTGTACGACTACATCGACCCGGACGCACTCGACTCCCTCTTTGCGGACACGCACCGAGGGACGAGTCGGGCCGAGGGGACCGTCGAATTCAGCGTCGAGGACGCGACGGTGACGGTTACGCCCGAACGGGTGGAGGTTTCCCCGACTGCTGACTGAACGGCCGGGTCGAACACACCCCGCGGCCGATCGCACTCGGCGGGGGGGTGGGGACGGGGGACGGTCGCAGGTCGCCGAACCGACGGACGCTCGGGACCCGTCCTCGAATCTTTTTTCTCACCGCCACTGGAATCGGCGGGTATGGCAACGCAGCCACACCTGTTGGTCGACGACGGCGACCTGACCGATCGCGTGCTCGTCCCGGGCGATCCCGGTCGCGTCGATCGCATCGCCGACCACTGCGACGACTCCGAGACCGTCGCCCAGAACCGCGAGTACAAGGTCGTCAACGCGACCTACGAGGGACAGGAGCTGACGATCTGCTCGACCGGTATCGGCTGTCCGTCGGCGGCGATCGCCGTCGAGGAACTGGCCAACGTCGGCGTCGAGACGATCATCCGCGTCGGCACGACCGGCGCCCTCCAGTCGGGCATCGAGATCGGCGACATGGTCGTCGCGACCGGCGCCGCGAAAGAGGAGGGGACGTCGAAACGGTACGAAGCCGCCGAATACCCCGCCGTACCGGACTACGACGTGCTGTCGGCGCTGGTCGACTCGGCCGAAGCCAACGACGAAGACGTCCACGTCGGCCCGATCGTCTCCGACGACGCCTACTACGCGGAGACCGACGAGCACGTCGTCGACTGGGAGGCCGCCGGCCTCCTCGCCGTCGAGATGGAAGCCGCCGCCATCTTCTCGCTGGCCCGCCGCAAGGGCCTGCGCGCCGGCGCGATCTGCACCGTCGACGGCAACCTCGTCGAGGGCACCCAGAAGGGCACCGACACCGAGGACGACGAACTGCCGGAGAAAGCGAAGAACAACGTCGGTCGCGCGATCGACATCTCGCTCGAGGCGGCGACCCGACTGTAGCGGCCTCGAGGGGCGTTCAGTTCGTCACTCTCGGTTCTGTTCGTCCGATCCCGATCCGAACAGCCGTTCGCGGAGCGACCGCTTCGTCGGCCGTTCGGCGAGCAGGACGGAGCAGTCGAGTTCGTCGACCACGTCGAAGACCAGCGAGCCGCGAACGAGCCGCGACAGCAGGCCGCGCTCGGTGGCCCCGATGATCACGAGCGTTCGATCGTCGGCGGCGCGGGCGATGGCGCCCTCGACGTCGCCCGACGCGTCGACGCTTGCCTCGGCGTCCGCGAGGTCGTGCTCGGACGCCCACTCCGAGAGGAAGGCCTCGCCGGCCTCGCGCTCGCGCTCGTCGTCGACGACGTGGAGCAGGCGGATCGACGCGCCCGTCGCCGAGCGAAGCGTCCGCGCGACCTCCGCACTGAGATCGGAGTCCGGGCCCCCGGCGGTCGGCAGGAGGAGCCGGGACGGGTCGTAGTCGCGGTCCTTCAGGACCAGGAAGTCACACGGGAGGTCGTGGGCGAGTTCGTCGAGCGGACGCTCGGCCCGACCCGCGGACCACGGCCGGTCGCCGCCCCAGCCCATCACGACCTGATCGACGTCGCGCTGGCGGGCCGCGTCGAACACCTCCTCGAACGAGCGGTGGGAGACGATCGTCGTCGTCTCGATCTCGGCGCCGTGATCTTCGGCGTGTTCGCGGGCCCGCTCGAGCAGCTTCGCGGACTCGTCGTCGAGCCGATCGACCTGATCGGCGCCGCGATCCAGCGGCGTCTGGTCGGGGACCTCGACGATGTGGACCGCGTGGACGACGCCGTCGTTTGCGGCGGCGAGCGTGCTGGCCAGTTCGATCAGGTGTTGTTCGGTGCGCGGATTGGCCAGCGGCACCATGACGCGGTACTCGCTCGAGCCGTCGGGTCGGGCCGCGCTGGCCGCCGAGACCGCGACGTCGGGCATCGACTCGGAGCGATCGAGGATGTACTCGCCGAGGACGCCCTGTCGCGGCGTCTTCGTGCGGGCGTAGAGGGCGTACCACAGCACCGCGACGGCGACGAACGCGAGGCTCAGCGCGATCTCGATCGTCTCCATGAAAGCGACGAGCCCGAACGAGAGGATCGCGCCGACGATCGGCGTCACCGGGTAGAACGGCACCCGGAAGTCGGGCTCGTACTCGGGGACGTCGGCCTCCCGAAACGCGATCAGCGCGACGTTCATCAGCGCGTAGACGATCAGGTGGAGGACGCTGGCGGCCTTCGAGAGGATCTCGAGGTCCTGCCCGAGCGCGGCGATGAAGACGATGATGACCGCGCCGGTCAGCATGATCGATCGGTAGGGCGTCGCGTACCGGGGGTGAATTTCGTTGAGTTCGTCCGTGACGATCTTGTCTCGGCCCATCGCGAAGTTGATCCGGGCCGAGGAGAGGATCGACGCGTTGGCGCTGGAAGCGGTCGCCAGCATCGCGGCCAGCGAGATCAGCGTCACGCCGACGGCGTCGAGAACGGGGATGCCGGCGAACGTGATCTCGGCGACCTGCGAGACGGGGACGCTGTCGTCCAGCGAGTGCCACGGGACGATCCCGACCATCGTCCCGACGAGCACGGCGTAGATCGCCGTCACGACGCCGACGCTGCCGATGACCGCGATCGGCAGGTTCCGTCCGGGGTTCTTCAGCTCCTCCGCGACGGTCGCGATCTTCGCGTAGCCGAGGAAGGAGACGAAGACGAGGGCCGTCCCCGGCAGGATCGCGCCGTAGCCCGCGTCGGTCGGCGCGATGCCGTCGGTCGTCAGCGTCGACCACTCGAAGTGGAGGAAGCCGGAGGCCGCGAAGACGGTCAGAATGCCCAGCAGGATCGTGACGATCACCGTCTGGACGCCGCCGGTCTCCTTCGCGCCCACGTAGTTGACGCCGACGAACAGCAGCCCGGCGAGCAGCGCGCCGAGCTGGATGTCGGTCAGCGTGAACAGGCCGAGTTGGAGTGTCGGCAGCGCGAACATCGTCCCCGCGAGGAGTTCGGTGAGGTAGCCGCCGAACCCGATGCAGTAGAACGCGGAGGCGAAGGCCAGCCCCATCCAGTCACCCATCCCCGCGATCGAGCCGAACAGCGGCCCGAGGCCGCGATTGATGTAGTAGTAGCCGCCGCCGGCCTTCGGCATCGCCGTCCCGAGTTCGCTCACCGCTAAGGCGTTGACCATCGCGATGAGGCCGCCGATGACGAACGAGGCGACGACGATCGGTCCGGCCTCCTGGGCCGCGACGCCGGGCAGCACGAAGATGCCGGCACCGATCATCGTCCCCATGCCGATCGCCAGCGCCGACAGCAGGCCGAGATCCTTGGCGAGTTCTTCGTCGCTCATGGGCGTCCCTCCGTCGGCGATCGCCGGCGCGCGCGTGTCGGCGGTCGATCGCAGGAACTGTGCGTCCCTTCCCCAAACGATTGCTCGGTCATTATCTGGCGCCTTTCCCCGACTAGACCATAAATGATCCGAAGCCATTGCTGATTGCTCATTTTGGGAGGGGTAGAATTGCCGTATCGGCAGAAATGACATCTCATTTAGTATTCTGCCCGCGGAAGATCAGAACCGTGTATATCGATGACGTAATACCGGGACGCATGGATCACCGGCTCGACGAGATCGATCGTCGAATCATCTACGCGCTAATGGACGACGCCCGAAACGTTTCGGCTCCGACGATCGCCGCGGACGTGAGCGTTTCTCCCGGAACGGTTCGAAACCGGATCGACCAACTCGAGGAGCGGGGAATCATCACCGGCTACCACGCGAACGTGGACTTCGAACGGGCGGCGGGACACCTCGCGAATCTCTTCATGTGCAACGCGCCGGTTTCGGAGCGCGAATCGATGGCCCAGCGGGCGCAGGTGATCCCCGGCGTCATCAACGTCCGCGAGTTGCTGACCGGCCGGCGGAACCTGCACGTGCTCGCGGTGGGCGAGGACACCGGCGATCTGCGGCGCATCGCGCGGGCGCTCTCGGATCTCGGCATCGAGATCGAGGACGAAGTGTTAGTCCAGAACGAGACCGCGCGTCCGTACTCGCCGTTCGGTCCCACGGACGAAACCCACGAGGCGATGCTGACGGACTTCATCAGCCTCTCCGGCGACGCCGAGGTCGCCGAGGTGACGGTCGACCGGGACGCCCGGATCGCCGGCATGAGCCTGCAGGAGGCGGCCCAGCGCGACGTGCTCGACGACGATTCCCTCGTCGTCGCGATCGAGCGGGACGACGCCGTCGTGACGCCCCACGGCGACACCGTGATCCGCCCCGACGACATCGTCACGCTGTTCGCCCGCGACGGCGTGGCCGACGAGACGCTCGACGCGTTCCGCGGGGGAGACCCGGCGTGAGTCAGGACTCGGTCAACTGACTCGCCAACGTCATCGTCCGATCGGTCAGCGTCTCCGTCGTCGTCGAGGCGCCCTGGAGACTGTCGTTGATCGACGAGAACAGCCGTTCGAACGCGATCTCGCCCCCATCGCCGCGCCAGTCGGCAGTTTCGCGGGCCTCGAGACCGCAGGTCGAACAGGCGCCCTCGCCCTCGAGCGGCTCGAAACAGCCGTGGCAGCGCCCGAGGCAGACGGGGACGATCTCGGAACGGGCGACGGCCTCGCGCAGCGTCGCCTGCAGGTCGGTCGCGGTCTCGGCGACCGTCGACAGCGACGAGCGGACGTCGGCGTCGAACGCCGTTCCGTCGACTGGGACGCGCTCGAGGCGCGCGTCGGCGACGTCGAGCGCGAGCAGGGCCTCGCGGCGGCCGTCGCGGTACGCCGCGGCGGTCTCGTCGACCGTCGACTCGGAGTCGTCCCCCGCGTCGGCGGTCGTTCCGACGTCCGCGAGCGTCGTCGGCAGCGACGTCGCGAGCGAGGCGAAGGAGGCGATGTCGGAGATGGCGCCGCCCTGCACGCGGGTCGTCTCGCGGACGAGTCGGAACAACGCCTCGCTCGAGACCGATTCGGCGGGCGACGCGGCGCCGTCGGAAGCGAACCGGAGTGTCTCGAAACAGTCGGGACAGACGGTCGCGAGGGAGCTCTCGTGGACCGTTCCCTCGAGGGGGACGGCGCCGACGGGGTACGTTCGAAGGGCGGTCGGGTCGGCGTCGTCGCCGGTCGTCTCGCAGTGGCGACACGCGCGGTCGTCGCGGTCGAAGACGGCGCGCCGGTCGGCCTGCCAGTCGCGGGAAGTCACGGGCGAGCGAAGACAGCGCGGCGACAAAAACGCACCGGCTCCCCGGATCTCGGTCGGAATCCGACCAATCCCTAACTCGCTGGACGACGTAGGAGGAGTATGGACGACTCACCAACCGACGTCGAGTTCGAACTCGAGCGCGCGTACGACCGCGAGGAACTCGCCGCCGTCTTCCGGGAGTTCGGGGCGGCGCTGGCCGAGGATCGACCCCTGAAAATCGACGACGGCGAGCGGACCGCGACGGTGTCGATTCCGGAGCGGGTCGTCGCCGAGTTAGAGGCCGAACGCGAGGACGACGAGCCGCCCGTCGCCGAACTGGAGCTGGAACTCGAGTGGGACGATCCGGACGGCTCGACGATACGGCTCGGCGACAGCGAGCGCGGGACGCCCGGCGTCGTCGGCGCCGACGCAGCCGCCGAAGGCGAACCCGAGACCGATCCCGCGGCGGCGACGATGCCGCCGGAGGCCGTTCCCGGCGGCCCGGACGCTGACGACGCGTCGACGGACGGAGCCGACTCGCGCTCGGAGTCGGAGTCGGCGCCGGCGGACGCCGACCCGGACGCTCGGCAAGAGCAGGACGGCCGAACCAGCCGGTTCGAAGTCTACGAGGACCGCGGCGGCGAGTGGCGCTGGCGGCTCGTCCACTGGAACGGGAACATCGTGGCCGACAGCGGCGAAGGGTACACCTCGCGGTCGAACGCGAAACGGGCGGCCCGAAGCGTCATGCGGGCGGCGCCGACCGCGACCGTCGAGGATCGGGAGGACTGAGTTCGAGCCCGCCCGTCGCGTCGCGGCTACGGCCGAAACGCGTCCGAATCGGCGTCGAAGTCGACGTCCGGCGTCCGGGTCGCCGATTCGTACTCGAGCGACGGGCGTCGCTCCGCCGGGATCGCGTCGTAGGTCCGGAGAAACGAGACGATCCCGCGTTTGCCGCCGAAATCGCCGCGGTAGCGGCGGAAGAGTCGCGGGACGGTGGCGGCGTTAGCGTCGGCGTCGTACGTGACGGTCTCCTCGAGGAACCACTCGACGGCGACGTCCAGTTCCGCGTCCACGTCGGGCGGCGAGTAGGTCGTAATCGGCGGCGAGGGCTCGGCGCAGTGGCTGATGGCGAAGTGGATCCGCGGGTCGCACTCGGGGAGGCGGTACCGCCGTTCGAACGACGAGGGAAACGGCCGCGGGACGTAGCCGAGCCCCCAGGGGTGTTTCGACCGCCGAAGCATGCCGTGTTCGATGTCGACGAGACTGAGACGGACGCCGCTGATCGGGATCCGATCCCGGGAGACGAACTTCCAGCGCTCGAGGCGACCCGCCTCGCCGTCGAGTTCGGCCTCCTCCTCGAGGAGCAACTGTGTGTAGGCGTTATAACAGTTGAGCCAGAACGCCAATTTCGCGGTCCGGCGCTCGAGGGCCCGGTCGAGGCGCGATCGCTCGAGCGTCGCGAGGTGGTCTCGCAACCAGTCGGTATCGCCCTCGGTCTTGACCGTGTAGAGCAGATCGGCAGAGAGGGAGAGGGGATCGAGCTGGGTCGACATTCCCTCCGACGTAAGCGAACCAGCACCTTGAAGCCGTGTGAGAGCGAGCGCGACTGTCCGCGGCGCGAATAGGTCGGCTCGGTCCCTCGCGCGAACGGCCGAATCCGTCGCGCGTGCCGGTGATTTGCCCCCACCTTTATTTCGGCGTTCGCGGATACTATTCGTGTGAACATCAGCAAGGGGTTTCTCCTGGCACTCGTCGCGGTTTTGGCCTTCCTCTCGTGGCTGCTCATCGCGCCGTTTCTCCAGTACGCCCTCATCGCCGTGCTCCTCGCGTACGTTCTCCGCCCGCTCCAGCGCCGCCTCGAGCAGCGGACCTCGCCGATGATCGCCGCGATGGCGCTCGTCTTACTGACGATCACCGGCTTCGTGATCCCGCTCGCGATCGTCCTCACGATCGTCATCCAAGACGCCACGAGGATCGTGGAAAACCTCAACACCGACTCCGTCAGCGTCACGGAAGTCGAATCGTTCATCCAGGAGCAGACGGGGGTGAGCGTCGATCTGATGTCCTCGCTGATGGACGCGGCCCGGCAGGGCGGCCAGATGGTACTCGAGCAGTCGACCGCGTGGTTGAGCGCGCTCACCCACGCGCTGATCGGCTTCGGACTGGCGCTGTTCCTGCTCTACTACCTGCTCAAGGACGGAAACAATCTCATCGGCTGGATCCGGAAGCGGACGCCGCTCCCGGACGACGTGCAGGACGACCTCTACGAAGAACTCGACGAGGTCATGCAGGCCGTCCTCATCGGCCACGTCCTCATCGCCCTCGTGCAGGGACTGCTCGCGGGGATCGGGCTGATCGCCACCGGAATCCCGAACGCCGCGTTCTGGACGGTCATCATGGTCGTCCTCGCGCTGATTCCGATCATCGGCACGTTCCTCGTCTGGGGGCCCGCCGTCGTCTTCCTGTTGGCGACCGGCGAGCCGCTACTGGCCGTGGGGCTGTTCGTCTACAGCACCGTCATCGTCGGCCTCTCGGACGACTACCTGCGGCCGGTCGTCGTCGACCGCTACGCCGAACTGAACCCCGCGGTCATCATCGTCGGCGTCCTCGGCGGCGCCTACGCCTTCGGCTTCATGGGGCTGTTCTTCGGGCCGGTGATCCTCGGCGCGCTCCGGGCCACGCTGACCGTCTTCCACGACAATTACGAACGCCTCGAGAGAGAGCGGTTCGGCGGCTGAGTCGGCTCGACCGTCGCGGCTGCGTCCGGGCGTTCGCCAGCGTTCAAGGCCGTCCGGGCCGTACCGCGAGTATGCGCGTTCACTCCTACATCTACGATTCCGCGGCTCCCGCCGATCACGTCGACCGCGTCCGCGAGCGACTCGCGACCCGCGACGAGGAGTTCGAATCCCTGGACATCGCCGACGCGGACGATCGGAGCGACGCCGTCCGAGAGGCGATGTTCGCGATCCGCGAGTCGGTCCGGATCGGGACGGCTCCCGACGGACTCTACGACGACAACGGCGAGCCCGACTTTTCTCCCGGCGTCCTCATCACGGCGGCGCCGACCGGCCGTCGGACGATTCACGTCGGCCGGGAGGCGCTCGAGGCGCTCGCCGAGGACGAGCCCTGAGATTCCGTGGCGCTCGCTACCGTGCGATATTTACTCAATAACGATCGTTATCCACGGATGGGGGAACAATATTTTCGAATTCGTTAAACCGCTCCGGCCCGAAACCGAGACATGGACGCAACCGACCCCAGAGACCCCATCACCGACGTTCGACTCGAGGAGCCCGACCTCCCGGTCTACCTGCCCGGAACGCCCACCGTCTCGTTCACCGAGTACGTCGAACTCGCGATCGACGGTCTGCGCCGCCGACGGCTGTAAACGGCGGGCGCTCGCTCCTCGGAAACGACGCGATTCACCCCGCGCTACCGGGAGACGCCGTTCGCGACCGATCCTCGAGACAAACTGTCACGAACGGGACGGGCCGGATCCGTCGCGCTTTTGCCGTCCCGGGCCCGAAACACGTTCAAGCGAATGGCCCGGTATCACATCGAAACCTACGGCTGTACGTCCAACCGCGGGGAAAGCCGCGAGATCGAGCGCCGGCTCCGCGATGCGGGCCACTACCGGGTCGACGGACCGGACGAAGCCGACGTCGCCATCCTCAACACCTGTACCGTCGTCGAGAAGACCGAGCGGAACATGCTCCGGCGGGCCGAGGAGCTCTCGGAGGAGACCGCGGACCTCTTTATCACCGGCTGCATGGCCCTCGCGCAGGGCGAGGAGTTCCGCGCGACCGACGTCGACGGCCAGGTGCTCCACTGGGACGAGGTGCCGGAGGCGGTCACCAACGGCGAGTGTCCGACGACGACCCCCGACGCCGAGCCGATTCTGGACGGCGTCGTCGGCATCCTCCCCATCGCCCGGGGCTGCATGTCCGACTGTTCGTACTGCATCACGAAGCAGGCGACCGGCAAGATCGACTCCCCGCCGATCGAGGAGAACGTCGAGAAGGCCCGCGCGCTGATCCACGCCGGCGCCAAGGAGATCCGCATCACCGGCCAGGACACCGGCGTCTACGGCTGGGACGAGGGCGAGCGGAAGCTCCACCGACTGCTCTCCGAGATCTGCGCGATCGAGGGCGACTTCCGCGTGCGCGTGGGGATGGCCAACCCGAAGGGCGTCCACGGCATCCGCGAGGAACTGGCCGACGTCTTCGCCGAAAACGAGGAGCTCTACGACTTCCTGCACGCGCCCGTCCAGTCCGGATCGAACGACGTGCTCGGGGACATGCGCCGCCAACACCAGGTCGACGAGTACGTCGAGGTCGTCGAGACCTTCGACGACGCCCTGGACTACTGGACGCTCTCGACGGACTTCATCGTCGGCTTCCCCTCCGAAACCGACCGCGATCACGCCCAGTCGATGGCGCTGCTGCGCGAGACCCGGCCCGAAAAGATCAACGTCACCCGCTTCTCGAAGCGCCCCGGGACGGACGCCGCCGAGATGAAGGGCCTGGGCGGCACGGTCAAGAAGGAACGGTCCAAGGAGATGAGCGAAGCCAAGCGCGAGATCGTCCGCGAGGCCTACGCCGACATGGTCGGCGAGGTCCGCGAGGACTGTCTCGTCGTCGAGGAGGGGACCGCCGACTCCGTGAAGTGTCGCGACTCGGCGTACCGGCAGGTTATCGTCCAAAACGCGAGCGAGTACGGCATAGAGCCCGGCAACTTCGTCGACCTCGAGGTGACGGCCCACGAGACGATGTACGCGTTCGGCGAGCCGGTCTGATTTTTCGCCCGTCGCCGTCCGGTCTAGAGACTCGCGACCGCGTCTTCGATCTCCTCGAGCGGCAGCGGCGAGATCCAGTCGTCCGCGACGAACGCGTACTGAACCGTCCGATCGGCGTCGACGACGAACGCCGAGCGCCACGGCGTCGAGACGGCGGCCATGTGATCGCGGTCGGCCAGCAGGTCGAGCGACTCGCTCACCTCGCCGTCGACGTCCGCGAAGAAGCGAAACCCGGGGGACCCGAGCCAGCGCAGGAACGCGTTCTGCGCGTAGGGACCGTCTCGGCTGACGCCCAGCACCGCGACGTCCTCGAACTCGTCCCAGCCGGCCCGGACGAACTGCGTCCACCAGTTCCGCGCGATCGCGCTGAACGCGAACCCGGTACAGATCACGACGCCGCCGCGGTCCGCGAGCGCCGCGGACAGCGCCGTCGAGCGAAACGTCTCGCCGTCGCACAGCAGCGCCTCGAAGTCGGAGAGTTCCTCGCCCTCGGTCGGTGGCATACCCAGAATGGTCCGGGCAGCGACAAAAGTCCCCGTGCCCGGCACGGCGCCGACGAGCGACCCCGGGACGACCGCGAGCGAGCGTCACCCACCCTTTTGGCGATCCGCGCCGAAGCGTCGCCCATGGTCACGCTGTACCAACTCGAGGGCTGTCCGTACTGCGAACTCGTCGCCGACCGGCTCGACGAGCTCGACGTCGACTACGACAGCGTCTGGGTCGAGGGACTACACTCGAAGCGCGACGAAGTCAAGCGGATCTCCGGCCAGCGGCAGGTGCCGGTCATCGTCGACGACGAGTACGGCGTCACGATGGCCGAGTCCGAACGGATCGTCGACTACCTCGAGCGGACGTACGCCTGATCCGTCGACTGAATACGGGCGCCCGCTATCCCTCGCTCTCGTCGAGTCCGTGGGGATCCAACCCCGGATCCTCGACCGCGGGGGCGCCGATGGCGAGCACGACGCCCTCCTCGTCGCCGACGTTGCGGTGGCCGTGGCCGATTTCGGGTTTGGCGATCCAGAACGTTCCCGGTCCGGCCTCGACGTACTCCTCCTCGCCCGAGCGGCCGAGTTTCAGCGAGAACTCGCCCTCGAGGACGTAGTAGAGCTCCTCCTGTTCGGCGTGGGCGTGGTACCGAATCTCCTCGCCGGGGTCGAAGTACCAGAGCTTGAGTTGCACGTGATCGGCCTCGAGGACCTCGTCGAGCGCGCGGATCCGCAGGTCTGGCGGGACCTCGTCGCTCTCGGAGAGATCCGTCATCGGGACGTCGTCGGCGTGGACGACTTCGTACTCCATGCTAGCGAACCGCACGACAACGACCACTAAAAGTGTCCGGTCCGCCCGCCGTGCGAGCCGTTACTCGTCGGTTCCGCTGTCGGTATCGTCCGTCCTCGCGTGAATCGCCGATCGCGGCCCCGCGGCGGCGGACTGCTCGAGCGCCTGCGGGGTCGCGGCGGCGAGATCGATCCCCTCGCGCTCGAGCCGATCGACGATTTCGCGGGCGTACTCCGAGCGAACGCGAGCGTAGGTACTGCGGTCGGGATCGGCGATCCAGAACGAGGCGACGACCTGCACCGCGTCGTCGAGGGCTGCAATCCGAGCGGTCGGTTGCGGGTCCGCGAGGATATCGGGGTGGTCGACAGCCGCGTCGGTCAAAATCCGGGTGATGGCGTCGAGATCGGCGTCGTAACTGACCGCGATCGGGAAGGTCAACCGGAGTCGGTCGTTGAGGACGGCGTTGGTGACCGCGTTCGCGGTCAGTTCCGAATTCGGCACCGTGATGGTCTCGTTGTCGAGCGTTCGGACCCGCGTCGACCGGAAGCTGATGTCCTCGATGATCCCTTCCTGATCCGACCACCGGATCCAATCGCCGATGTTGAAGCTCGGATCGGTGACGATGAACGCGCCGCTGACGAAGTTGCCGACGACGTTCTGCGCGGCGAAACCGAGCGCGACCGTCAGCGCCGCGACGAGGATCGCCGCGCGATCGAGGACGAAGCTGAGACCGGCGATCGAGAGGCCGACCACGATCGCCGCGGCGATCACGCCGAATGCCACGACGCGCTCGAGACCCCGCTGGAGGGTCCGTTCCGTGTCTCGATAGTCCAGCGCGGCGCTCACGAGCGGAAGGACGACGTACCGACCGATCGCGTACACCAGCGCGAACGTCAGCAGGAAGGTCGCGACGTTGTCCAGCAGGGAGAGATACGCCGCGATCAGTTCCTCGAGTCGGGTCAGGACATACACGCGTTCGGCGTTCGACGGGAACGCGCACAAGGATTCGGCCGGCAGTCGCGCCGGAGGGTCACAGAACGGGCCGGACGGCGCTACTCGAACTCGAAGACGACGGCGCTGTCCTCGTCGGGGACGGTCGCGCCCGCCTGCTCGGCGAAGGCGTCGCGGACGCGCTCGTAGGTCTCCTCGAGCGCCTCGACGATCACCGTGGTGTCGCTGATGACGGGCATGAAGTTGGTGTCGCCCTCCCAGCGGGGTACGACGTGGGTGTGGAGGTGGTCGTCGATGGAGCCGCCGGCCCCGTCGCCGAGGTTCAAGCCGGCGTTGAAGCCGTCCGGTTCGAGTCCGGCCTCGAGCGCGTCGAAGGTGCGCTGTTTCAAGCGGGCGTGATCGAGCAGTTGCTCGCCGTCGAGGTCGGTGTAGTCGCCGGTATGAGCGTGAGGGATAACCATCGCGTGACCCGGGTTGTACGGGTAATTATTGAACATCACGAACGCGTGCTCGCTCCGGGCGACGATCAGGTTCTCCCTGTCGGTATCGAGGGCGGGCAGTTCGCAGAAGACGCAGTCCTCGACCTCGGGGTTTCCCTCGTCGCGCTTGATCCAGTCGATCCGCCACGGTGCAAACACCTGATCCATACCTGACACAAGAGCGGGAGAGTCTAAAGAGTTTCACTCCGGCAATTATTCAGGATCATCTGCAAATCCAACACTTCGTGTCGGTTTCAAGAAGGATCGTTGAACGGTACGACCGTACGAGAGGGTTCGATAAACGATATAGAACGCTCTCGAAGCGTTTTATCAGTACCATAACGCCGTCTTGCGATTTTTCGACTCAGTTCTCGAAATGAAACAGGGATTTAAGCTTGTACTACGGAAAGGTCTCGGTAATGGCAACGACTGACGACTCCTTCAACGGGATGACCGAGCACTGCACGAACTGCGATCTCGAGACACTCCACGAAGTGTCCGTCCAGATTCGAACCGAAAGTCTCAAGAAAGAAAACGCTCAGTTCTCGCGCGAACCCTACCGCGTGGCCGAGTGTCAGCGGTGTGGCAACCGCTCGAGCCAGCGGATGAACAACGCCTGAGAACGACCGACCGACGACCGCGCTACGAACCGCCCTCGTTGCCGGTCTCCCGCGACCCCCCTACACCCCTCTTTTCGACGCGACCGCTCGTCAGTGATAGCGCTCCGCTCGAGTCGACGCTGCGAGATCAGTCCGACGCCGTCGTGACTTCGCAGCCGTCCTCGGTGATAATGATCGTGTGCTCCTTCTGGCTGACGAGGTACCCGTCGTCCTCCTTCAACACCGGGTAGCCGTGGACGATGTCGTTGCGCTTGAGTCGGCGCAGCGCCATCTCCGGCCGGTCGGTCTCGAGCCACCGCGTCGCGAACGGCAGCGTGCGGAACTCCTCGGTGATCTGCTCCAGCGCCTCGCGGGCCTGCCGGTTGCGCACCGAGCCCTCGCGCTCGAGGGCGAAAATTTCCTCGCTGGCGCCCTCGCTGACCTTGCCGCCGCCGTCGGTCGCGAACGGCTCGATGGCGACGACGTCGCCGACCTCGAGCGTCGTCCCCTGCGAGACGGCGCGGTTGGGAATGTTCGGGCTGGTGTGTTGCTCCCAGTGGCCCAGTCCGTGCCCGGTCAGATTGACGACGGGGTTGTAGCCGTAGCCGTCGATGACGTCCTCGATCTCGGCGCCGATGTCGCCCGTGTCGACGCCCGGTTCGATGATATCGAGGGCCGCCTCGAGGGCCTGCTCGGAGGCCTCGGCGAGTTCGGGGTTGCCCGAGAGGTCGACGGTGATGGCGGTGTCGGCCAGCCAGCCGTCGACGTGGACGCCGATGTCCAAGTTGACCATCTCCTCGCCGAACGTGGTGTCGTCGTCGATCGAGGGCGTCGCGTGGGCCGCCTCCTCGTCGATCGAGATGTTGACCGGGAAGGCGGGTTCGCCGCCGAGTTCGCGAATGCGGTCCTCGGCGAACTCGGCGACCTCGAGGTGACTCGTGCCGACCTCGACGCGCTCGGCTGCCTCTTCGCGCACCTGCGCGAGGATCTCCCCCGCCTCGCGGTGCTTCTCGTACTGCTCGGACTCTAAGTCCACCTCGGATTCGGCCATGCACCGGGGTTGTACCGGTCGACAAAAAGAGGTTCCGCCTCGGCGGCGAGACTCGGGAACGCGACCGGGAGGCGACGACGGCGGAACTCGACGCTACCGCCGAGCGTCAGTCGCTATCGATCCACTGACACTCCGGACAGGCGGCGACGCCCTGCACGTTCGACAGCGTCGTCGCACAGTGGGGGCAGTGTCGCGCCGCGTAGTGTGGTGTTTCCAGCATGCGTTCGACCACGGCAACGACGATGATAAAACTACTCGACGTCGATCGTCGAACTTCCGTCGCCGATCGCGGGCCGGCGGTCGGTCGTCGACCGTCGACTCGAACCGTCTCGGCCGTCATTTCGACGGAAGTCGACGATAACATTCGTGAGTTGCCAGAAACGGTCACCGGCGTTTTATCCCTCGCTCGCGTCCGGGTTACCGGCGTGAGAGACGCCAGCTCCGAGCGAGTCGACTCGAACGGTCGACGAGCGTCGTGAACCGCCCTCGAGGCGGCGGCGACGGATTCGGCGGGTGGACCCGTCGATCTCGAGGGCGTTCGCGACTCGATTTTCCGCCCGCGAGTGATCCGCGCGACGCCGCGATGCCCTCGCCTCGAGAGTTCCACAGTCGTCGATACCCGTCACCCCTGCCGTCGAGACGAAATTGCGTTTTGTCCACTCACAGACCCGTCATAAGACGAATGTTTATATACGCCGAATTTCCGGATTCGAACACATACCTCCAGTTCAGCGCCTCTCGGAGCCGATATGCCGAAAGCCCCTGTCCGGAATCGTTCAATTTTTGCCGGCCGTCGATGGAAATGGTAGGCCTTTTACCCCTATCGAGTAACCGTACAGACGAGATGAGCTACGACAAGATCGAGGTCCCCGACGCGGGGGAGAAGATCACGCTGAAAGAGGGAACCGAGGACGAACTCGAGGTCCCTGACAACCCGATTATTCCGATTATCTACGGCGACGGCGTCGGGAGCGACGTCGGTCCGGCCGCACAGAAGGTCCTCGAGGCCGCCGCCGAAGCGACCGGCCGCGAGATCAACTGGATGCGGGTCTACGCCGGCGAGTCCGCCCGGGAGAAGTACGACGAGAACCTGCCCGACGAGACCGTCGAGGCCATCAAGGAACACCGCGTCGCGATCAAGGGCCCGCTGACGACGCCCGTCGGCGCCGGCTTCCGCTCGCTGAACGTCGGCCTGCGCAAGCTACTCGACCTCTACGCGAACGTCCGACCGACCTATCACCTCGACGGCGTTCCGTCGCCCGTCTCCGAGCCCGAGCAGATGGACATGGTCACCTTCCGTGAGAACACGGAGGACGTCTACGCCGGCATCGAGTGGGAGGAAGGCACTGACGAGGTCCAGCAGGTCAAGGAGTTCGTCGAGGAGGAGATGGGCCAGGACGACGTCATCCACGACGGCCCCGTCGGCATCGGCGTCAAGCCGATCACGGAGTTCGGCACGAAGCGACTCGTCCGCCGCGCCATCGACTACGCCCTCGAGCACGACCGGGACTCGGTCACGCTGGTCCACAAGGGCAACATCATGAAGTTCACCGAGGGGCAGTTCCGCGACTGGGGCTACGAGGTCGCCGAAGAGGAGTACGGCGACGAAGTCATCACCGAGGACACCCTCTGGGAGGAGCAGGACGGCGAGGCGCCCGAGGACACGCTCGTCGTCAACGATCGCATCGCGGACAACATGCTTCAGCAGCTGCTCACCCGCACTGACAACTACGACGTCATCGCGACGATGAACTTAAACGGGGACTACCTCTCGGACGCCGCCGGCGCCCAGATCGGCGGCCTCGGCATCGCGCCCGGCGCCAACTTCGGCGACGGCCGCCTGCTCGCCGAGCCCGTCCACGGCTCCGCGCCCAAGTACGAGGGCCAGGACAAGGTCAACCCGACCGCCATGATCCTCTCGGGCCGCATGATGCTCGAGTACCTCGGTTGGAACGACGCCGCCGACCTCGTCCGCGACGCCGTCGAGGAGACCATCTCCTCGGGCAAGGTCACCTACGACCTCGAGCGTCAGCTCGACGACGCCGAGAAGCTCGCCACCAGCGAGTTCGCCCAGGAAGTCGTCGACAACATCGAAAAGCTCTCGTAGAGAGCTTTTCGAGCGGTCAGAACGCTACGCGTTCTGACGACATCGAGAAACTCGCATAAACGAGTTTCTCGTCCTCTCGCGGCTCTCACTTCCGATCTTCTTCTGTATCGAGTGCGGAACCGGCGACGCGCCGACCCCGTCACTGACTCGAGGTCACGGCGATCGCCGAGTCCGTCGTCCCGCGTTCACTCCCGATAGCGCTGCAGTTCGACGACGAAGGCGGCCCCGCCCAGTTCGCTCGATCCGATCCACACGTCGCCGCCGTACTGCGAGACGAGCGTGTCGACGAGGTAGAGACCGACTCCCGAGCCCTCGCTCTCGAGGCCCTTCTCGCCGCGGCCGAAGAGGGCGTCGCGTCGGTCGGGCGGAACGCCCGGGCCGTTATCGGCGATGCGGACGGTAGCCGTCTCCGGCCCGACGTCGGCGGTGATGACGACGCGCGGCTCGACCGCGTCGTTGTGCTGGACCGCGTTGTTCAGGAGGTTCCTGAACACGGTCGACAGGAGCGGCCCGGCGCTGACGGTCGCCGCCGGAATCGATCCGTCGACGACGAACTCGGCGTCGGCGTACGCCTCGCGTCGCCGCTCGAGCGTCTCGGTGAGCGTCGTCTCGAGCGAGACCGGTTCCGCGCCGTGGTCGCCGGCGTCGTCCCAGAGTTCGGTGAACGCCTGGAGCGTCTCGGTGAGTTCGATCGTGTGCCGCGTCGTGCCCAGCATTCGCTCGAGCATCGCGCGCTCGTCTTCGTCGTCGAGGCGGCCGTTCAGTTCCTCACCCCAGCCGAGGACGACCGCCATGTCGTTGCGGATGTCGTGGCGGACGATCCGGTTCAGGAGCAGCAACTCCTCGTTGCGGCGGGACAGCGTCTCCTCGTTGCGCTCGAGGCATCGGCTCAACGCCGCCGCGTCGAAGAAGACGTAGGTTTGCCGAGCGACGAGCGCGAGCAACACGAGCGCGCCGAGCGCGAGCCCGACCGGGTCGAGCGTCCCGGTCAAGGCGGCGTAGCCGGTGACGGCCATCGAGAGGAGGAACGGGGCGTAGGGGGCGACCGTCTCCCGGAACGCGTACCGTCGTCGATCGACCGCGGGCGGGGGCGTCGCCGCCGACGGGTGGAGCGCGGCGAGCGCGACGATCAGATTGCCGGCGAGCCAGATCACGTCGAACTCGCTGTAGATGTAGCCGCCCGTGATCGACAGGTAGGCGAACGCGCTGTCGGCGAACGCCCAGACGAGGTTGCCCGCGGCGAAGAGCGTGATCGGGACGCGCCGCGATCCGCGGGCGTGGGCCGCGACGACGAACGCGACCGCGGCGAGGACGATGTCGAGCGACGGGTACGCGGCGGACAACCACAGCGTCGCGCCGCCAGCGGCGCCGTGGGCCAGGATCGGAGCGAGCACGAACTGCCAACTGATCGCGAGCAAGGCGGCCGCGACGAGGAACCCGTCGAGGGCGATGCGGAGGATCGAACCCAGGCGGTGTTGGGACGCGGCGAGCACCAGCAGTCCGGCCCCGAGAAAGAGGTAGTCGGCGAGATAGAAGAGGTCCGGCACGCCGGGGAACGGAACGCCGCCCAGCCACAGTTCGTAGCACATCCACGCGAACTCGCCGGTCGCGAACAGGCCGGTACCGACCGCGGTGAGTCCCCAGCCGAGCGCGTCCGGCGGCTCGCTCCGGCGGGCCAGCAGCCCCAGCGCGACGGCGGCCCCGGCCGCGCTGGCGACGAGGACGACGTTCGAGAAGAGGAGAGTCCCACGGGGGCCCGCCAGGCGCATCAAGCCGATCGATCCGAGGACGAACAGTCCCGCGACGATCCACGTCAGTCGGAACTGGTGGGAACTCAATCGGAACGACGCGCTCGACCCGCGTTCCGACTCGACGGTCGAGGGATCGGAGACGTCGGCGTGTGGCTCGGCGCTCATCGCTGCGTACACTACCGAAACGGCGCCGAGGTAAAGTCGCACTGGCCTGCGCCCCACCACTGTTGACAACGGGCCGGGCGGTGGGGTCCGCTCGGACGGACTCGAGACCGTCGCGGAACGGAGCCGGAAGCGGCGGTCGCGATCGGGATCAGTAGCTTTTCGGGGCGGTGTCGACGCGTGTTACGCATGAGTCCGACCCTCGAGCCCGAACCCCTCTGCGAGCGCGACGACGTCGACGTGCAGACCGAGACGCGGACGCTCACTCGAACGGAGTTCGAGACCGCCCGCGACGTAGCGAACCACCTGACCCTCGGCGTCGCGAACGACGCGGGCGAGGTGTTGCTGGTCGCCGACGGCGTCCGCGGCTGGACGCTGCCCGGCGCGCCGGTCGGTCCGGACGAAGACTGGGACGCCGTCGCCCGTCGCGCCCTCGAGTCGCTGACCGGCGTCGACGTCGGCATCGCCGAGCCCGTGCGCGTCCGGCGGGTCGAGTTCGAGCGGGACGGCGACGCGGATCGCCAGCGGACGACCTACGACGTGCTCGCCCGGACGGCGTCGGTTCCGGGCCGGCCGGTCGCCGACGAGCCGACGGTCGCCGGGGAGGACGTGACGGACCTCGTCTGGCTCGACCGCGTCCCCGAGGACGCGTCCGGCGCGATCGCGACCGACATCGAGGCGGTCCTCGAGCGGTCGGCGGAGTAGCGTCGAAACGGCGGACGACCCGATCACCGGTCGGCCCGCGAGATCGATTACGACGGCCGAGACAGTTCGCCGTCGAATACCGTTCTACAACCCGAAATCGGCGTTCCCGAAACCATCAACTACCCTTATTCGCCGGCGCGGAAGATTGGTTCATTGACACATGACGGACGATCGCGATCCATCGGCGACGCCCAGACGAGCGTTTCTCGCGGGGACCGTGGGAACGGCACTGGTCGGAACCGCCGCGAGCGCAGTCGGAGACGAGGGAAACGCCGGCAAGAACGGACGGAAGCACCGTACCGGCTGTAACGGACGGCGAAGCGGCGCCGACGCGCGGCTGCCGACCGCCCACGATCTGACGATGGACGACGGCCACCGCCTTCGGGTCTGGGAGCGGACGACCGTCGACGACCCCGAGGAGGCCGTCATCTTCGTCCACGGCTCGACCTACGGCGCCGTCTCGATGTTCGATCCGCCCCTCGGCGACGAGTTCGGCTGGCTTCCCTCCGCCGCGGCGCAGGGTCAGGCCACGTTCGCCCCCGACATGCGCGGCTACGGCCACAGCGAACCGCCCGCCGAGTACGACGAGCCGCCGGAGGCGAACGCGCCGCCGCTGTCGTTCGAACGCGAGGCGCTTGACATCCTCGAGGTGACCCGCTGGCTCCGGGACGAGCGGGGCTTCGATCGCGTCCACTACGTCGGCCTCTCCGGCGGGACCTGGCGCGGCCGCGCGGTGTACGAAGTCGGCGACCCCGACTACGCGACGGTCACGCTCGCGGGCGGCTCGTTCGGGACGCTCGAGATCGGCGCCGATCCCGAGGGGCCCGCGTACGCGACCCAGGAGCGCTCTGCGTTCGTCGAGCGCTGGAACGCGGAACTCCCCGAAGGCGCCGACCGCGACTACTGGATCGGCGGCGCGGAGTACACCGCCGACGAGGTCCAGGCCGCGGTCTGGCGGGCGATCTACGAGACGAACCAGGCGGTCGACGACGGCGAGGCGTCGGAGACGCCTCGAGAGGGCGGTGAAACCGCCGACGAGGAGACGATCATCGCTCCGCTGGTCCGCCAGGAAAGCGAGTACCACCCGCGGCAGATCGACGATCCGACGCTCGTGATCCGCGCCTCGAGTGACGGCATCATCTCCCGGGAGGGAGCGCTGAACCTGTACGACGCCGTCGGCGCGACCGACGACCGGAAGCGGTACGTCGAGATCGCCGGCGGGACGCACTTCGTCTTCCTCGAGCGCGAGCGCCGGGAGTTCTTCGATGCGGTGCATCACTTCCAGACGCGGTACTGATCGGTCGACGGCACCGTACGCTGGGCCTCCGGGATCCCGGCCCGGCATCCGTCCGGTGTGCGTCGCGTGTCCGGTGAGGATCCGCTCGAACGCGAGTCGGGGGCGATTTCGACGACGAGTGGCGCGTAACGGTAACGGTTTCACGGACGGATCGCTTACGGCCCCCGCATGGACGACACGGACGACCTCGAAGTGCGCGTCGCCGACACCGAACGCACGCGCGAGGACGCCTTCACCGTCCGGCAGACGGTGTTCGTCGAGGAACAGGGCGTCGACGAGGAACTCGAGTACGACGAACACGACGAGACCGCGACGCACTTCGTCGCCTACGACGGCGACGAGCCGGTCGGCGCCGCCCGCCTCCGGGAGTACGCGGACGGCGTCGGCAAGATCGAACGCGTCGCCGTCCTCGAGTCCCGCCGGGAGGACGGCGTCGGTCGCGCGGTGATGACCGCCGTCGAAGACCGGGCTCGAGCGGACGGCCTCGAGTCGTTGAAACTGCATTCGCAAACGCGGGCGGCCGGCTTCTACCGCAGTCTGGGCTACGAACGGTACGGCGAGGAGTTCGAGGAGGCCGGGATCCCCCACGTCGAGATGCGGAAATCGCTCGGAGAGTCGGAGTAGACGCCGTCTCGCTCGAGCCCGTTACCGTTCTCCCTCGACCCCGAGTTCGTCGGCGAAGCGGGCGAAAAACGACTCCGTGAACTCCCAGCGGGACGCTCCGAGACGACGGCCGGGGTCCGTGTACAACTCGTCCAGCCGCTCTCTCGCCCACTCGCGGAGGAGCGAAACGTCCGGACGGTCCGCCGTCGCCGGCCGCTGGACCGACGAGTCGTCGATCACTGCGTGTTTCTCGCCCGTTCGACCCGATCGCTCGCCGACGATACAGGCCAGCCGGACGATCCCGACCGCGCCGGTCGCGTCCAACTTGTCCGCGTCGAAGAGCAACTTCGCCTCGAGGGTTTCGGGCTCCGGAGAGCTAGCCCGAATACTGTGCGCCCGAACGCAGCGTTCGACCGCGGCGATTCGGTCGGGCGAGACGTCTTCGGCCGCGAGCAGGTCCGCCGCTTCGTTCGCACCCCATTCGTCGTGATCGTCGATCTCGCCCGTTCGCTCCAGCGGACGCCCGACGTCGTGCAGCCACGCGGCCGCCGACAGCACGTCTCGATCGACGGTGCCCTCGCACTCGTCCGCTAATCGAATCGAGAGATCGCGGACGCGATTGGCGTGGAAGCTATCGTGTGCGGGGAGGGCGGCTTCGTAGTACGGAATCGACAGCTCTCGAGCGAGCGCGCCTAATTCCCGGCTCATAGTGCGGAAAGAAACCGACCGTCGATATAGTAGTTGTGGGACCGCCGACAGAATCGACGGAAGTGAGACTCGAACGCGCTAGCCGAGCCGCTGCTCCCACTCCTCGGCGGGCATCGACTCGCCGCTGACGCCGTCGGGCCCCTGCGCCGCGAGGAGCACGGCGGCGTCGTTCATCACGTCGGGATCGAGGATCTCCTCGCGCTCGTCGTCGGGCAGGTGGTCCCAGATAGCGGTGTCGACCCGACCGCCCGGATCGACGGCGTTGGCGTTGACGCCGCGATCCTCGGCCTCGAGTGCCGTCGTTCGCGTAAGTCCCTCGAGGCCCCACTTCGAACTGACGTAGGGGCCCGCGCCGGCGATGGAGTGGCGGCCGAGTCCCGAGGAGACGTTGACGATATTGCCGCTCTCCCGCTCGTACATGTGCGGAAGGACCGCGCGGGTGAAGAGAAAGACGCCCTTCAAGTTGACCTCGAGGACGGTGTCCCAATCCTCTTCGCTGATCTCCTCGAGCCGGTTTCGCCCGTCGTACATCCCGAGCAAACTGACGCCGGCGTTGTTGACCAGCGTGTCGACGCGGTCGAATTCCTCGATCGTGCGGGCGACGGCCCGCTCGACGGCGTCGGCGTCCCGAACGTCCGCGGGGACGACGAGCGACTCGCCGGGCAGGTCGGTAGCGATCTCGTCCATCCGTTCCTCGTCGCGGGCGGTGAGGACGACGCGTGCGCCCTCGTCGGAAAAGCGTTCGACCATCGCGCGGCCGAGGCCGCGGCTCGCGCCCGTGACGACGATGACGTCGTCTGCTAACGCTGGCATGCGCTGAGTGTCGATCCCGAACGGCTTGAAAATTGGTCCGCGGAACGCGAACGGGAATTCGTCCTACGCCGCGAGTCGCTCGCGACCGTACTTACCGGCCAGGCCGACGATCGCCAGCGCCATCGCGGCGGCGAAGACGACGACGAAGGCCGAGGCCGGTTCGGTAACCGTCTCGAGTTCGCCCTGGACGAACTCGCCCGCGAGGACGGCGGCGACGGCGAACAGCGCGAGTCCGCCGACGTTCGCTGGCAGCGAGTTCGTCTCGGGGACGACGTCGGGGTCGTTCAGGAGCACGAGGAGCACGGCGATGGCGAAGGGCGTCCCGACGAGCCCGAACGCCAGCGTGAGCACGAGCAGCTGGAAGAACGTCCCGCCGAGGAAGGCGCCGACGGCGGAGACGAGCGCGAAGCCGGCGATCGCGGCCCGGTAGCGGCCGTCGTCGGTGGAGCGCTCCCAGCCGAGTTTGTCCGCGAGCAGGTACGGCGGGACGATCGTGTTCCCGCCGAGGGTCGACACCGCGGCCCCGAGGAGGCCGGCGAGGAACACCCAGGTGGCGTACTCGCCGGCGACCGGACCCAGCGTCTGCGCGGCGCCCACGCCGTCGATCGTCGCGGGATCGACGCCGGCCGAGGGGAGGACGCTCGCCGCGACGAGAAAGACTGCGAGGCTGAAGGCGCCGAAGGCGAGGAGCATCGAACTCGCGACGTCGACGAGCGCGGTGTCCGCGTCGCGGACGGTCCAGCCGCGGGCGCGCATCGTGTAGCTCTGCATCGTCAGCAGCGTGATGTGGACCGCGCCGCCGAGGATCCCTGCAGCGACGAGCGCGCCGTCGACGCCGGCCGGAATCGCGGGGACGAGCCCGGTCGCCGCCGCACCGGGATCGATCGGCGCGACGAACGCGGCCGCGAGGAACGCGACGACGACGATCGAGACGAGCACCTTGGCCCCGACCTCAGCGAAGCGGTAGCCGCCGCCCGCGAGGCCCAGCGCGAGGAGGACGGCCCACGCGACTCCCCAGAGGCGCGGATCGGTCAGCGCGGCGACGCCGACGCCCGCTTCGGCGGCTATCGTCGCGCTGACCGACGCGAGCGTCTTCATGATCACGATCTGGGCTAACCCCGCGGCGAGCACGGCGTCGACGACGAGCGCCCACGCCCAGAACGAGCCGAGGTGTCGCTCGGCGACCGAGACGATCCCCGCCTCGGTGAGCAGCCCCAGCCGCATCGCGAGGTACTGACCGACGGTGCCGAGGATCGCCGAGAGGACGACGACCCACAGCAGCGCGTACTCGAAACTCGCCCCCGCGACCAGCAGGCTGCCCATCGTCGCGGGCCCCGCCGCGATCGCGCCGGCGAGCCACGTCGGGCCCAATCGCTCGAGATGCGTCCCGATGCGTCCGATTCCCCGAGAGTTCGATGACTGCGACTCGGTTGCCATTGCCCCACCTTGCGATTTCAACTGTATAACTCCGTGGTATTCTGCAGTGAATTGTCGGCGGGAGAGAGGGCACAGTCGTCGAGCGGACCGGCCTGTTACTACTACAGCCGTTCGGCTCGAGTACGTCGCCGAAATGAAAGCGGAACAACTAGATCGCACCGTCGGGCTCGGACAGGGTCTCGAGAGTCGACGGCGGCGGCTCGCGGAGACCGTCGCGCCGCTCGCGGAGCTACCGCTGCGGGTCGGCTACCGCTGCGCGCTGGTCGTCCTCCGGTTGCGATTCGACGACGCGATCTGGCGGGCGAGCGCCGTGGTAATCGCCTGACTCCGCGGTCGACGATGCGCGGCCTCGAGCGAATCAGTCCTCCTGCCAGCTCGGATTTTCCCGCGGCGGGCTGAAGATGTCGACGCCGCGGACGGTCTCGTCGCCGCGGTTCTCGGCCGCGTGGGGCTGATCGCCCGGAATTGCGTAGGAGTCGCCGGGCCCGCAGACGGTCTCCTCTCCCTCGACGAGAAACGTGAGTTCGCCCTGCGCGATGTAGCCCGTCTGGTCGTGGGGGTGGCTGTGCTCGTCGACGGTCGCGCCGGGTTCGATCTCGAAGTGCTGGACGTTCATCGAGTCGGTGCCGGCCAGCAGCGCCAGGTGGACGCCGTCGGCGGCTTCCGACGGCTCGCAGTCGTCGATCGAAACGCGTTCCATACGAAGGGAACCGGTGACGATCCACATAGATCCGCCGGTCCCGGCGAACGACCGGTGACCGCCGACTGCCGACCGGTCGACCACAGTCGCGGACTCGAGGCGCTTTCGCCCGTCGGTTCGGCTCGTCGACTCGAGACGGTCGCGGCCCGCCTCGTCGTTTCACTTCCGCCGCGCTTGCCGAACTTTGAACTGCCGGGCGCCCCGACTGCGAGCCATGTACGCCGTCGTCGGCTGTAGCGAGTGTTCGAACCTCTGGATCATCGAGGGTCGCTCCGAGACGACCCAGTGTCCCCGCTGCGGCGCGCGGAAGGCCTACGAGAAGCGCAAGAAGTTCGTCGAGACCGACGACGCCGGCCACGCCCGCGACGTCCGCGCCTCGATGCTCGCGAACCGGCAGGGCGAGGGCGAGGCGTTCGCCGAACTGGACTCCTTTAACGCCCTCGAGGACCAGGTCGCCGACGGCGTCGTCGACGACGACGAGTACCTCGAGGAATCCGGCCTCGACGTCGACGAGGTCTCGGCCGCCGGCGAGCGCGACCCGCGGGGCCCGACTCGCAGCGGCAGCAAGAAGGAGATCGTCGAACGGGCGCTCGCGGACCTGGAGCGGCCGACCGAGGACGAGATCGTCGACTACGCCGGCGAACGCGGCGTCTCAGCGGAGTACGTACAGGACGCACTCGAGAAACTCGTCCGCCGCGGCGAGGTGAGCGAGAGCCGCGGTCGGTATCGACGGCTGTAGCGGCCGTTCGGGCGACGAGGACCCAGAGACGAGCGACGCGCCGGAACGGCACTGCTTTGGGCCGCGGGGGCCAACGGCGAGTGAATGGCGGAGACGATAGACGTCCAGGAGCAGGCGATCGGCGCCGGATCGATAGCGGCGCTCGGGCTCGTCGCATATGGTCGGTTCATCAACGAAACGCTGTTCGGCGTCGACGCGACGACGCTGGGGCTGGGTGCCTTCGCCGCGACGTTCGCCGCCGTCGCCCTCATCCACGGCGCGTACGGGCGGCGTGACTTCGCGGTCTCGCACGCGGCTTCGGCCGTCGGGCTGGGGCTGGTCGCGCTGGCCTCGAGCCTGCTACCGATGCTCGTCGGCCTCGTTTTACTCGTCGGGTCCGGCAGTTACACCGCGCGAACGACGATTCGCGCTCGGAACGAAGCGAAGGAGGAGCGCGAGGGCGCCCCGGAGAACGCGTAACCGGACCGTCCCGACGGTCGAATGCTATCCGCAGTGAAAACGAGACTGGAGTCGGGAGTCAGTTCACCGGCCGAGGTCCTCGTGGGCGCTCGCCAAATGTCGCGAGGACAGCGCGCCGAGCAGGGAGAGTTCGCCGGCCAGCGCGCCGACGGCGATGATCTCGGCCAGAGCGTCGGCGTTCGAGCCCGGCGGATCGCCGCCGCCGCGGAGGCCGAGCACCTCGAGCGCTTCGGCCTGCGTCGGCAGTTTCGTCCCGCCGCCGACGGTGCCGACCTCGAGGGAGGCCAGCGAGACGCTGGCGTAGAGGTCGGTGGTGCCGTCGTCACGCTCACGAGCGTCCATGGTGGTAATCGCGTTCGCGGCCTCGACGACCTGGGCCTCGTCCTGACCGGTCGCGAGGAAGGCGGCGGCGACGACGTTGGCCGCGTGGGCGTTGAACCCGAGACTGCCGGCCTTGGCGCTGCCGGTGAGGTTCTTTCGCGTGTTCGCCTCGGCGATGGCCTCGGGGGTCGTGTGGAGGCGTTCCTCGACGAGTTCGCCGGGAATCACCGCGTCGGCGGTCACCGAACGCCCGCGGCCCTCGACGGCGTTGATCGCGGCGGGTTTCTTGTCCGAACAGAGGTTGCCCGAGAGCGCGACGAGGTCGGCCGGGGTTTCGGCCTCGACGATCTCGCAGGCCTCGCCGGTCGCGATGGTGGCCATGTTCATCCCCATGGCGTCCTTGGTGTCGTAGGCGAAGCGCAGGTAGACGGAGTCGCCGACGACGTACGGTTCGACGTCGATCAGTTCGCCGTGGCTCGTCGTGGACTCGGCGGCCTCGGCCAGCGCCTCGGTGTTCTCGTTGACCCACTCGACGGTCTCGGCGGCCTCGGCGACGCCGGCCACCCGAAACACCGGCGCGCGGGTCATTCCGTTTTTCGTCACGCGGGCGTCCGCGCCGCCCGCCGAGCGAATCACGCCGAGCCCGCGGTTGACCGACGCCAGCAGGGCCCCTTCGGTCGTCGCCAGCGGCAGGTAGTGATCGCCGGTGGCCGCACCGCCCGAAACCGGCACGGGACCGACGACGCCCATCGGAACCTGCGCGGCACCGATCATGTTCTCGATGTTCGGCTCCGCGGCCTCGGCGGGGAACGCGTAGTCGCCGATCGCCTCGAGTTCCGTGTCGGTCTCGCGCTCGAGGAGCAGCCGGCGCGCTTCGGCCGCGGTGTCGTGGTCGGCGTGGTCCTCGAGTTCGTGCAGGCGCAACTCGCCGTCGCGGACTCGCTCGACGAGGTCCTCGGGGTCTGTCATGCGTTGCCCAAAACGGCGGTCGGTCCTAAGGATTGCTGATTTCGCACGCGAGGCCGATCACCGCACCTGCGAGAGGCTCCCCTCGCTCGAGCCGTGGTGCCAGCGCAGCGCCTCGTAGCAGACCAGCGCGATGACCGCACCGGAGCCGATGCCCGCGATCGCGAGGTAGCTGATCCCCGACGCGTCGTCGGCGAAGGCGAGCGCGAAGACCGCCGTCGCGACGGCGGCGAACTGGACGCGGCTCCGCGTCGGATGGTCGTCCGCGGTCTCGTCGTCGGTCGCGGCGAGATACAGCTGCGGGGCGGCCAGCGCGAGGCCGGCGAAGACCAGAAACGACAGGACCGGATACTCTCGCAGTCCGACTCCGAACTGCTCCTCGACGACGATCGATACGGTGAGCACGAGGATCAACGCCAAGAGCGAGCCGAAGACGATGCGGCCGTCACGATCGATCATACCGGCCGATCCACGAGCCGGCAGGTTAAGCTTGCGCCGGACTGCACGCGCAGCGGTTCGGAGTCGACGGTTCCGCTCGAGCCGCCCGCGTTCCGTTCGCCCTGTCACAGCCGATCGAACGCGCCACCGCAGGTTCGATGCTCGACCCAACCGCGGACGCCGGTCGACTGACTTCGCCACACCGGGCAGACGATCCGAAGAGGTCCGAACGGGAACGGGACTGCCACGGTAGCAGCCGGCCGGTTAACCGATCCCGGGCGGGACTGAAAGGGGCGACTCGCTGGGCGCGCGCCCAGCGAGTCGGGGCTTTCGGGCGGGACTGAAAGGGGCTGCTGCGCTCGAGGCGGAGCTCGAGCGCGGTAGGGGCTTTCGCCCGAACGGTTTTGGCCCTCGCCGACACCCTCTCGAGCATGACCGACGCCGCCGACCGCCTGCTCGTGAACGCGGCGGTCCACACCCTCGGCGAGCCCGACGTCGTCCACGAGGCGGTCGCCGTCCGCGACGGCGAGATCGTCCGCCTCGGGGATAGCTACGAGGTCTCGTTCCTCGAGGGGGTCGAGACCGACGTGATCGACTGCGAGGGCCGGACCGTCCTGCCGGGCTTTATCGACGCCCACACGCACATGGAACAGTTCGGACAGCACCTCGTCCACGCCGATCTCTCGGCCGCGACGAGTCTCGGAGACTGCCTCGAGACGCTGTCGGCCCACGCCGACGACGAACCGGAGCGGGAGTGGATTCTCGGCTTCGGCTACGACGAGAGCGAGTGGGAGGCGTCGCGGAACCGCCCGCTCACGCGGGCGGAACTCGACCGCGTCAGCGAGGAGCGGCCCGTCGTCGCGATGCGCGTCGATCTGCACACCGCCTCGCTGAACTCGGTCGCCCTCGAGCGGCTCGCGGACGACCTCCCCGCGTCCGATCTGCGGCGGTCGGGCGGCGAGCCGACCGGCGTCGCCGTCGAGGACGCCGCCGAGGCCGTCCGCCGGGAGCTGACGGCCGGGCGAGAGGAGATGCGCGAGGTCCTCGCCGCGGCGACCGACCGCGCGGTCGAGTCGGGCGTCACCGGCGTCCACGACAAGGTCCGCGGCTCGGTCGCGCCCCGGGTCTACCGCGACATGGCCGCCGACGGCGACCTGCCCCTTCGCGTTCGGATCGACTACTGGAGCGACCACCTCGAGGCGCTCGAGGAAGTCGGGCTGGCGACGAACGCGGGCAGCGACCGCGTCCGGACGGGCGCGATCAAGTCCTTCTCCGACGGGAGTTTCGGGAGTCGAACGGCGCGGCTCCGGGAGCCGTACGCCGACGCCGGTGCGGACGGAGCGAACGCAGCGCACGACGCGGAGGGGGGCGACGACCGCGGCCAGTGGGTCGTCGCCCCCGAGGACCTCGCCGCGCTGGTCGAGCGCGCCGACGGCGGCGGGTATCAGGTCTGCGTCCACGCCATCGGCGACGCGGCGATCGAGGAGACGCTGTCGGCCCTCGAGTCGACGACCGACCCCGCCGGCCGTCGCCACCGGATCGAGCACGCGGAGCTGGCGACCGACGACCAGCTCGAGCGCATGGCCGAGGCCGGAATCGTCGCGTCGATGCAGCCGAACTTCCACCGCTGGGCGGACGAGGGCGGCCTCTACGATCGGCGGCTGGGACGCGAGCGGCGGGATCGTACCAATCGATTCCGGCGGGTGCTCGAGGCCGGCGTCCCGCTCGCGTTCGGCTCGGACTGCATGCCGCTGGATCCGCTGCTCGGCGTCCATCACGCGGTCAACGCGCCGACTGAAGCACAGCGACTGTCGGTCACCGAGGCGCTGCGGGCCTACACGCGCGGCGGGGCCTACGCCGGCTTCGACGAGGATCGTTTCGGAACCGTCGAGGTCGGGAAGCGGGCGGATCTGGTGGTCCTCGAGGCGTCGCCGTGGGAACGGGCGGAGCGAATCGACGAGATCGACGTGGCGATGACGGTGGTCGACGGCGAGATCGTCTTCGACGGGTTCGACGGCTGACGGCGCGCTCGGCCGGCGCGTCGGCGGTCCGAACGGGACGGGGAAGGGTCCCGTCGACCTCCCACCCGGGACTCCAAGCTTCATGAGTGATGGTAACAAATCAGCCAACATGAGCGAGGCGCGGGTCATCGCCGAGATCACGCTCGTCCACCCCGAGCTAGTGCTCACCCCGACGATTCAGGCGCTGCCCGAGATGACCGCCGAACTCGAGTACCAGACGATCGCCGGGCCGGGGGAGTACTACCTCTTCTTCGAGACCTACGGCGGCGATTTCGACGCGTTCGACCGCGTCGTCGCCGACGATCCGACGGTCTCGGAACCGACGGTCGTCATCGACGGCGGCGAGTTCCGCGTCTACCGGATGCGGCTGACCTCGGCGGAGCGGCTGGTGTTGCCCCGCGCCGCCGAACTCGGGATGCGAGTCCTCCACGCCACGAGCGGTCGCGGCGGCTGGATCGCGACCCTCGAGGTGCCCGAGATCAGCCGATTACAGGAATTTCGCGATCACTGTCGATCCAAGGACGTCGACTTCACCGTCGATCGGCTCTACCACGCCGAGGACGGCGACCGGAGCTCGGGACAGGGCTACGGCCTGACGCCCGTCCAGCGGAAGACGCTCGTCACCGCTACGAACGCGGCTACTTCGAGGATCCGCGGGATTCCTCGGTCGAGGACCTCGCGGACGCGCTCGGCGTCTCCTCGTCGGCCGTCAGCGGTCGCCTCCGCCGCGGGTTGAAGGCACTGATAGAGAACTCGCTCGTCCGATGACGCTTATAAAGCCGGGCATATACCGTCCGCTTCTTCAACGGGCAGGCAACCGTACAACGTGTAATGAATAGTCTTTTCTCAGACCACGACTGTTCACCTGTCCATCGAGTCCATTTCGACCCGACCAATTCCGGGCAGCTCTCGAGTGCGATCGTCAGTGCGGTTTCGACCGTCGCGGATCGCTCGCCGCGGGATATCGACCCGCTGTGGGAGACGATCGATCCGGAGGCCCTCGAGCGGCTGCTCGGCCACGCGGCCGCACGGGGGGCCGCGGCGTCGGTCGGCCTCGAGTTCAGCGTCGACGAGTTCGACGTGGTCGTCACCGACTGCGGAGAGATCCTCGTCTACGGCGACAGCAGCGACCACGGGTCCGATGACGGCCTCGAGTTCACGTTCGACGGGTAGCTCGATTTTTTCTCGTTGGCTCCCGTTGTCGGGGGCATGGACGTCGGACTCATGGTAACGTCGTTCGGTGACCTCGATCTCGCGGACATCGCGGTCCGCGCGGAGCAACTGGCCTACGACGCCGTCTGGGTCGGCGAACTCTGGGGCGAAAGCGGCGTCGTCCAGCTGACCGAAATGGCCTGTCGAACCGACGAGATCGGGCTCGGGAGCGCGATCTTGAACGTCTACTCGCGGTCGCCGGCCGTGCTCGCGATGACCGCCGCGTCGCTGCAGCGGGCCTCGGACGGCCGGTTCACGCTCGGCGTCGGGACCAGCACGCCGAAGGCCGTCGAGGACCTCCACGGGACGGCGTTCGATCGCCCCGTCCGGCGGGCCCACGAGACGATCGAGCTCGTCCGCGCGTACACCGCCGGCGAGGGCCGCGTCGACTACGACGGCGAGGTGCTCGCGGCCGCCGACTTCCCGTCGCTCGAGGCTCCCGTACCGATCTACCACGCCGGCCTCGGGCCGGCGAACCGGCGGGTCGTCGGCCGGCTCTGCGACGGCTGGATTCCCCACAATATTCCGTTCTCGCACCTCGAGAAGGCCTTCGAGGAAGTCGCGGACGCGGCCCGCGAGCGCGACCGCGATCCGAGCGAGATCACCGTCGCGCCCTACGTCCCGTCGGCGGTCAGCGAGGACCCAGCGGAGGCCCGAAAGACGCTGCGCCGGCACATCGCGTACTACGTCGGCAGCGGCGAGGGATACCGCCGAGCCGTCGCGACGGCGTACCCCGAGCGCGCGGATCGCATCGCCGACGCCTGGCGCGACGGGGAGAAGGGCGCGGCCGCCGACGCGGTGACCGATTCGATGCTCGCCGACCTCGGCGTCGCCGGCACGCCCGACGACGCGCGCGAGCAGCTTCGGACGCTCGTCGACGAGACGGGCGTCGACCACCCCATCGTCGTGGTCCCGGAGCCGGCCTCGAGGGAGGTCGTCGAGACGACGATCGACGAGCTCGCGCCCGACCGACTCTGAGCGGGACGACGCGAGTGGCGTGATCGCCAGCGTCGAGGCGGGCGAGGATCGCCCGCAGGCCTTGCCAATCCCGGTATGACGTTTTTGGAAAGCTCTCTCCACAGTACCGGGCGAGGAGCCGTCCTCTGAGTTCCCATGTCCCAGGAGAAGACCAACTACACGGACTTCATCGGCGAGGTACAGCATCGAATCGAGGCCGGAACCCAGGCCGAAGCCGTTCGGACGACGCGGGCCGTCCTCGAGACGATCGGCGAGCGCGTCGACGAGGGCGGCGCGACGGACATCGCCAGCCCGCTGCCCATGGAGGTCGACCGCTATCTGCTGCAGGTCGACCACGGAAAACAGTACGACTTCGACGAGTTCGTCGGACGGGTCCACGAGCGGCTGAACTACGACGACCTCGACCTCGATACCGGCTACGGGAAGCCCGCGGGAATCGACGAAGCCGAAACGGTGTTCCGGATCAAGGCGGTGACCGCCCTGCTCGCCGAGACGGTTCCCGGCGGCGAGATCGCCAACGTCGAGGCGCAGTTCCCCGACGAGTTCGACGAGCTGTTCGAACTGGTCGACGCCGAGTCGACGCCGTGGGAGGAAGCGTCCTCCTGACCCGCTGCAGGCCGTTTTCTTCTCGACGTGCCGAAGTGCGAAACCCGCGATCGAACTCGAGCGTCGGTTCCGACTCCCCCGATCGCTCAGCGGCTCCCGTCCGAGCCGTCACTCGAGCCCTACCCGACACCCCGTTTCCGCCGATTCGTAGGCGGCCTCGATCGCCTCGAGATCCACGAGGCCGTCCTCGCCGTCGGGCTCCGGTTCCGTGTCGGTGAGCACGCAGTAGCCGAAGTAGTCGAACTCCTCGCGGACCTCGTCGACCCGCGGGCCCGTGTACTCCATGCGGACGTCGCCGCTCTCGACGACCATCTCCTGGGGAACGACGCCGCCGAACGGCGACTCGACGTGGATCTTCCCTTCGGTGCCGACCAGCTCGAGCTGGCTGCTGGCGTGGGCGTCGAAGCTGGCCGTACACGAGGCCGTCGCGCCGTTCGCGAACTCGAGCTGGAAGGCGACGTGTTCGTCGACCGCGTCGAAGGGCGGGCCGCTCGAGTGAGTGGTGGCGTAGACGCCCGCGGGATCGTCCTCGAGGACGAAGCGGATCGTGTTGAGCGGGTAGACGCCCAGATCGACCAGGGCGCCGCCGCCCGCGAGGCCGGGATCGAGACGCCACGTGTCGGGGCCGGCGCCCTCGAGCAGGGGGTGCGAGAAGCCGCCGTGGACCTGTACGACGTCGCCGATGACGTCGCTGCGGACGAGTTCCCGCGCCCGCCGGATCGTCGGCTCGGTCTGCAGCCGGTAGGCCGTCATCAGCGTGACGTCGGCCGCCTCGCAGGCGTCGACGATGCCGACGGCCCGCTCGCGGGTCGTCTCGAGGGGCTTCTCGCAGAGGACGTGGGCGCCCCGCTCCGCGGCGACGACGGCGTACTCGCCGTGGGTGGCGTTCGGCGTCGCGACGTAGATCGCGTCGTAGGTGTCGGCGTGGTCGCCGGCCAGGAACGCGTCGTAGCCGAGAACGTGGGGAACGTCGAACGTCTCGGCGACGGTCCGCGTGCGGTCGGGCGAGCCGGAGACCAATGCCGTCGTCTCGCAGTACCGCCCCTCCGCGATCGCCGGGAGCGCGCGCTTCCGAGCGAAGCCCCCGACGCCGACGACGGCGAGGCGAACCGTTCCGTCGGGCGATTCCTCCTCCCAGTCCCGCCGGGTGAAGTGGGAAAAGACCTCCTCGAGTGCCATACCGTCTCTAGGGACGCGAGCGGAAAGGCGCCACTGCAAGAGCGGGTGACTGTCAGCAGAAGCAACCTATTGGTCGGCGCGAACCACCGGTGATCCGTTTTCGTCTCGGATATCCCTCGATGGTATTCCGCCGGTGTGCAGTATCGAAGGAAAAACTTCTTCAACAGAGCGGTGTGACGTGGAGTTACCCACAGGTGACGTGAAATGGTCAAAATGGAAACGGCGGAGCTGGAGACCGATCTGAGTCTGTTCAAATACGATAATCTCGAACAACTACCGCCTCGATACCGCGAGCTCGAAGAAGACGAGCGCACGGAGCGCATCGAGGCGGCGCTCGAGGAACTCGGCGACGACGTCGTGATCTTGGGCCACAACTATCAGCGCCGGGAGATCGTCGAGCACGCCGACTTCATCGGCGATTCCTACCAACTCTCGAAGGAGGCCGCGAACGCGGACGCCGAGTACGTGATCTTCGGCGGCGTGACGTTCATGGCCGAGAGCGCGGACATCATCACCGACGACGAGCAGACGGTGATCCTCCCGAGCATGGAGGCCTCGTGTCCCATGGCCGGGATGGCCGAAGCCCTGCAGGTCGACAGCGCGTGGGCCGAGATCACCGCGGCCGCGCCCGACGCCGACATCGTTCCGATCACCTACATGAACTCCTACGCCGACCTGAAGGCCTTCTGTGCGAGCCAGGGCGGGCTCGTCTGTACCTCCTCGAACGCCCACGAGGCCTTCGAATACGCCTTCGATAAGGGCGACAAGGTCCTCTTCCTCCCCGACAAGCACCTCGGCGAGAACACGGCCCACCGACTCGACATGGAAGACGAGATCGCCGAGTGGGACCCGTGGGATCCCGAGGGGAAGGACGCCGACGAGGTCGCCGAGAGCGACATCATCCTCTGGGACGGCTACTGTCAGGTTCACGAACGGTTCCGCGAGGATCACATCGAACAGGTCCGGGCGGACAATCCCGACGCGAAGGTCATCGTCCATCCCGAATGCCGCCGCGAGGTCGTCGAAGCCGCCGACAAAGCGGGCTCGACGGCAGCGATCTGCGAGACCGTCGCAAACGCCGACCCCGGCGAGACGTGGGCCATCGGCACCGAGATCCACCTCACGAATCACCTCCAGCGCTGGCACCCCGAGGTGAACGTCCTGCCGCTCTGTGGCGACGCCTGCATGGACTGCAACGCCATGCGCCAGATCGACCCCAACTACCTCACCTGGGTGCTCGAGGAACTCGTCGAGGGTCGCGAGCGCAACGTGATCGAGGTCGCGCCCGAGGAGAAGGAACTCGCCGAAGTCGCGCTCGATCGCATGCTCGAGATCTAATCCGAACCCATGACCGACACACAACACCCAACGCGGGATGCAACGCCGGAGACCGCGGACGTTCTGGTCGTCGGCAGCGGGATCGCGGGCTGTGCGGCCGCGCTCGCGGCCGCTCGGGAGGGCGCCGAGGTACTCCTGGTGACGAAAGCCGAGAAACCCGACGGCGCCAGCACCGACTGGGCCCAGGGCGGCATCTCGACGACGCGAGGCGACCCCGAGAGCCTGAAAAGCGATATCCTCGAGGCCAGCGACGGGACCGCGGATCCCGACGCGATCGACGTACTCGTCGAACACGCCGACGACGCCGTCGAAGACGTGCTCGTCGACACTCTCGGGGTCGACTTCGACGAGGGCGACGACGGGGAGTTCGATTACACCCGGGAGGCCGCCCACTCCGACCATCGCATCCTCCACGTCGACGCCGCGACGGGCACGCACATTCTCCGGCCGTTCCTGAATCACGTCGACGCCCACGACCGGATCGAGGTCCGCCAGGACACCGCCGCGCTCGATCCGATCACGCACGAGGGACGGGTCCACGGCGTCCTGACCGACGAGGAACCCGACGGCCACCCCGTCTTCGCCGGGACGACGATCCTCGCGACCGGCGGGATCGGCGCGCTCTACGCGCGCTCGACCAATCCCGACGACGCGACCGGCGACGGGATCGCCATGGCCGCGCTCGCGGGCGCCGAGGTCGAGGACATGGAGTACGTACAATTCCATCCGACCGCCTACGCTGGCGAGAATCCATTTCTGCTCTCGGAAGCCCTGCGCGGCGAGGGTGCAGTGCTGCGGAACGGCGACGGCGAGCGATTCATGGACGACTACCACCCCGACGCCGAACTCGCCCCGCGGGACGTCGTCGCCCGCGCCGTCGAAACGGAGCGCGAGGAGACCGGCGAGGTCGTGCTGGACGTCAGCCCTCTCGATTTCGAGGCCGAGTACCCCGCCATCGCCGAGAAGTGTCGCGACCGCGGGATCGAGGGCGACGAGATCCCGGTCGCCCCCTGCGAGCACTTCTGCTGTGGCGGGATCGCGGTCGACGACCGCGGGCGGACCTCGCTCGATCGGCTCTACGCCGTCGGCGAGTGCGCCCGCACGGGCGTTCACGGCGCGAACCGACTGGCGAGTACGAGCCTGCTTGAGGGACTCGTCTGGGGGCTGCGGGCCGGCGAGGACGCCGCGGATTCCGGCGCCGACCCCGAGGTCGTCGAAGCGCCGGACCTCCGAAACAGCGATCCCGACCTGCCCGAGCGGTTCGCCGCCGAGAAATCCGTCCGGCTGAAGCGGACGATGGACGAGTACCTCGGCCTCGAGCGCGACCCCGAGGAGATCGCCCGCGCGAGCGCCGTCCTCCGGCGGCTGAAGGGCGAGGTCGACGCGTACATTCGAACGCGGACGGCGCGGGACCTCTACGAACTCCGCAACGCGTGCGTCGTCGCCCTGTTGATCGCTCGCGCCGCCGGCGAGAACGCGGAGTCGACGGGCTGTCACTACGTCGTGAGCGACGGCGACGAGGCGACGGCGGAGCCCGAATCCCCGGCGAACGACTGACCACCGATGATCACGAACGCACAGGTCGAACGCTGGCTCCGCGAGGACGTCGGCCACCACGACGTGACCAATCAGGTGCCCGGCGAGACCACGGGACGACTCGTCGCCAAGGAGCCGGGCATCGCGGCGGGTCTCGAGGCCGCGACGGCCGTCTTCGACTATCTCGGCGTCGCGGTCGACGAGGCGCTCGAGAACGGCACCGCGGTCGATCCCGGTGACGAATTGCTCCGCGTCGAGGGGGCCGCACGCGAGGTCCTGCGGGGCGAGCGCGTCGCCGTCAACCTCGCGGGCCACGCCTCGGGGATCGCCACGCGGACGAACGAGGCGGTCGAACGCGCTCGCGAGGCGCAACGCGTTCGAGAATCGCAAAGCGATTCTCGCAGCCCATCAGAAGTGCAAAGCACTTCTGAGGACGCCTCGGATACGCGAGCGGCTACCGGCGAGCTGGGACTCGAGGGCGCGATCGAGCACTTCCGAGAGCGGACCTCGTTCGCCACGAAACTGGACGTCGAGGTCGAGGCCGTCGACGACGCACCGCGGGCCGCCGCGGCGGGCGCCGATATCGTCCTGCTGGACAACATGAGTCCCGCGGAGACGAAGAAGGCGGTCGACCTGCTCGCCGACTACGACGCACTCGCCGAGGCCAGCGGCGGGATCACCCTCGAAACTGTCGCCGACTACGCCGCCACGGGCGTCGACGTCGTCTCGATGGGATCGCTGACCCACTCGGCGCCGTCGCTGGATCTCTCGTTCCGAACGGGCGACTGACGGCCGAGGGACCGAGCGATTGGTTTCGCTCGAGCGAGTACGGGCGGCCGTGACGGAGCCGATCAGAACCTGCGCGGCGCACGGACCGTACTCGAGCGCCGACGAGCGGTGTCCGGTCTGCGACGCCCGCGGGGAGGTGCTGCTCTCCGGCGAGCGACGACGCCGACTTTCGAAGTTCGTCAGCGGCGCGCTCCGGCACTTCCCCGAGGACGTCGGTCTCGAACTCGACGAGCGCGGCTGGACCGAGTACGAGGCCCTCGCCGACGCGGTCGAACGGAAGTACGACTGGTCCGAGCCCCGCCACGTCGCGGCGGTGATCGCGACGGATCCGAAGGGACGGTTCGAGCGGACGGACGTGCCGTCAGAGCGCACGGACGACCGCGTTCGCGCGTCGTACGGCCACTCCGTCGACGTCGACCTAGAGCCGACCGACGCGCCGGTCCCCGACGAACTGTATCACGGTACGGCGCCGGCGGCCCTGGCGTCGATCCGCGAGGACGGACTCCGACCGATGTCCCGCCAGCAGGTCCACCTCTCGGGGAGCCGCGAGGCGGCCCGCCGCGTCGGGCAGCGCCACGCGAACGATTCCGTCGTGCTCGTCGTCGACGCCGCGGCGATGCTCGCGGACGGCCAGCGCATCACCGAACGCGGCCGGGAGACGTACACGACCGACGCGGTGGCGCCCGAGTACATCGACGTCCCCGCGACGGAGTCGTGACTACGGCGCGAGCGGGGAGAGCCAGACCACGACGCCGAGGTACGCGGCGAGCCGGGACGACACCGGCGAGCGCGTAGAGCCGCCGTTTCGCGCGGATCACGATGCCGTCGCTCGGTCCGTCAGCCTGGTCGTGCGGTGGGAACGAGGACATCCGGGAGCTGTTTTCACCGGTAAGTTATAGACAAGTATAAACTATTTCGGAATTACACTTCGGACATGGAATCCGCACGCGAAACCGAGTCGAACTCGTTCGGAGACGGACCGCTGACGCCGACGCGGATCGGCGCGGCGGCGGGGACGATGGACGTCGTCGTCTTCACGGTAATGGGCTACATCACGTTCGACACCGTCGCGATCGGCGCTATCGCCGGCTTGCTGGTCGGACTCGGCGTCTTCTGTTTCCTCCCGGTGTTCATGCAGTCGGGCGAGGACGACGACCTCGAGGACCTGATGCCCGCCGACGATGCCGCGCCGCTGCGCGATTTCCACCGAGTCGCCGCGGGATTCGCGCTCTCGGCCGCGGGCATCGTGGTGTTCGCGACGGGGTTCGGTGAGTTGGACACGCTCGTCGGTATCCCGGCGGCGCTCGTCGCGGCCGTCGGCGTCTATCTCGTCGCCGGCTTCGCGATGCCGAACGCGCAGCCACGGCGCTGACTCGAGTGCATCCACGTTGCGTTTGCGAGTGTGCTCCTTTTGCGCACACGACAGTTACCACTCGCTATGACAGACCTGCCACTGGCGCCCGACGCCGGCTGGGACGCGCTCTACCTCGCCGGCGAGTGGACCGACGGCGGCGACCGGGACGCGATGTCGGTCGAGAACCCCTATACGCGCGAGGAGATCGCCACCGTGCCGGCGGGCACCGAGGCGGACGTCGATCGGGCCTACGAGGCCGCGGCGGCGGCACAGGAGTCGTGGGCCCAGCAGCCGCCGCAGGCGCGGGCGGGCGTGATCGAAGCGGCCATCGAGTTCGTCGGCGACAACCGCGAGGAGATCGCCGACCTGCTGGCCGTCGAGTCCGGCAGCACGCGGGTCAAGTGCGAGGCCGAGATCCAGACCGCCCGCGGCATGATGCAACAGGCCGCGAGCTACCCCTTCCGGATGTCGGGTCAGCACATGGATTCGATCACGCCGGGCAAGGAGAACGTCGCCGAACGTCGACCCGTCGGCGTCGTCGGCGTCATCTCGCCGTGGAACTTCCCGCTGCACCTCTCGATGCGGGCGGTCGCCCCGGCGCTCGCCGCCGGCAACGGCGTCGTGCTCAAGCCCGCCTCGAACACGCCGATCACGGGCGGCCTGCTGCTCGCGCGGATCTTCGAGGCCGCCGGCGTTCCGGAGGGGCTGTTGAGCGTCGTCCCCGGCCGGGGCTCCGAGATCGGCGACGCGATCTCCGACCACGAAACGCCCCGCGTGCTCGCCTTTACCGGGTCGACGGAGATCGGCCAGCGCGTCGCCGCGAACGCGGCGAGCAACTGCGCGCTCCCGGCCCTCGAGCTGGGCGGCAACAACGTCCACGTCGTCACCGACGGAGCCGACGTAGAGCGCGCGGTCGACGGCGGCGTCTTCGGTTCGTTCCTCCACCAGGGACAGGCCTGTATCTCGATCAACCGCCACCTCGTCCACGAGAGCGTCTACGACGACTACGTCGGGATGCTCGCCGACCGCGCGGCGACCCTCCCGACCGGCGATCCGCGCGACGACGACACGGTCATCGGGCCGCTCATCGACGAGGGCCAGCGCGACCAGATCGTCGAGTACATCGAGACCTCGGTCGACCAGGGCGCGACCCTCGAGACCGGCGGCGACCACGACGGCCTCGTCCTCGAGCCGACGGTCCTCTCCGACGCCGACAACGACATGGCCGCCGCGGCGAACGAACACTTCGGCCCCGTCGCGCCGGTGATCCCCTACTCGAGCGACGAGGAGGCGATCGAGATGGCCAACGACACGATCCACGGCCTGTCGGGCTCGGTTCACAGCGAGGACATAGCGCAGGCGCGGACGATCGCCGACGGGATCGACACCGGCATGGTCCACATCAACGATCAGCCGATCAACGACGAACCCCACGTCCCCTTCGGCGGGATGAAACAGTCCGGCATGGGGCGGTACAACGGCGAGTCGATCCTCGAGGAACTGACGACGACGAAAGTGATCTCCGTCCAGCGCGAATCGCGGGAGTATCCCTTCTGAGCGGCGCCGCGCCGCTCAGTCGTCGGACTCGTTTTTGACGATCGCGAACCAGAAGTCCTCGACCTCCTGGACGAACGCGATGAACTCCTCGGTCTCGACGGGCTTGCGGATGTACTCGTCGGCCTCGATGTCGTGGGACCGGACGATCTCCTCGCCCGTCTCCGAACTGGTGAGGACGATGACGCGGATCTCGTCCAACGGCGGCTCGTTTTTCAGTTCGGAGAGCACCGCCGTCCCGCTGGTTCCCGGGAGCTGGGGCTCGAGCAGGACCAGATCCGGTCGCGGCGCGTCCGCGTACTCGCCGCGCTGGTGGAGGAAGTCGAGCGCCTCCTCGCCGTCCGTGACGGCGTGGACGGCGTTCATGAGTTTCGCGTCTCGAAAGTTTTCTTCGAAGAGGCGGGTGTCGCCGGGGTTGGGTTCGACTAACAGAATATCGATCCGCTCCCCCAGATCGGTCTCGTCCGCCTCGTCTGCTGACGCCATACCAGAGCATGCGGCTGCAAGGGTAAAATTGCAACTCTCAGGGAGTCCGCACGGTTCACTATTCCTGCCTGTCGCGAACCGTACTGTCACCGACTGCGCGACGGGTGTTCGAGGAGATCGGTCGGCGGCCAACTCTCTAACTCTTCGGCGGCCTCGAGGAGCTGCTCGACGGACTCGTCGTCGGTCAGGGCGACCGCCTCGTCGTCCCAGTCGATATCGATCAGATTCCGCGCCTGCAGGTGCGGGAAGTGAGCGTGGACGAGCCGGACGTGCGCGCGCTCGATCATCCCGTCGTCGATCTTGCCGGATGAGAGGCGGTGTCGCCGAGCGGCCACCTGTCGCGAGATATCGTCGATGTCGGCCGCCCCGTCGCGTTCGAGTAGCTCGTGGAGCACGAGCTGACGGTCGGCGCTGGCGAGAACGCGGAATGCCTCTGTTTGTTCCATAGCGGTTCCTACCTCGAGCAAGAACACCGACCCGGAAAGCACCTCTTCCTAAAGCAATTGGCACTTGCGTGTCCTATGGCTGCCGTTACGGTACTGCGTGTATTCGGGCTCGAGCGCTCCGTGTAGGGGGACTGTTCGGCGCTTCCGTCGACCGCTGGCGCGAGGGAGTCTCGAGTCACAACGGTTCGAGGGGTGGGATTTGAACGACGTCGAGACGGTCGTCCTCGCGTCGCTCGGACGCTGGGACTCGTCTCATTCAAATCCAACGTCCGATCGCTGTCGCTCGCGGATTGCTCGCGACAGCGATGCGAGGGAAGGGATTTGAACCCTCGGACCCCTACGGGAGCGGGTCTTAAGCCCACCGCCGTTGGCCTGCTTGGCTACCCTCGCACAGAAGGCACTCGTCCGTTGTCCCGGGGTCGGGATGTGCGTTTCGGTGTGCGGCCGCTGTTCCCCGCCGCGAGTCGCTACCAGTCGACGCTCAGCGTCCCGTCGCCGTGGGGATCGGGCGCGATCTCCTCGTCGGTTCGCCGATCGACGACGTGGATGCAGCCGTCGTCCTTCTTGGCCGGGCAGACCTCCGCCGCGCGGACGTTGTGCTCGAGGTCCTCCTCGCCGAAGAAGTACTCGTTCGGTTGAGCCATCCCCGAGGCGAGGGACATCTCCCAGTTGTCGCTGACCTCGGCGCACTTGCCCGCGCCGAAGCACTTGTTGGCCTCGAAGACGATCTTGTAGGGCTTTTCCTCGACCGGCGGCGCGTCGCTCGAGCCCACGTCGCTCGCGCGCTGAATACCGTCGTCGCTCATTAGGTAGGAGTTAGTCCGTGCGACCTTTCGCGTTACGGTTACCGCGACCGGAACGCGACGGGACCGCGAAGCGATTCGAACGCCGCGGAGCCGGCCGGTCGGTCAGACCGCGTAGCCTTCGTTTCGCAGCGCGAGCGCGACCGTGCTCTCGAACCGCTCCCGCACGTCGTCGTCGAACGTCTCGACGCGCTCGTCGGCCGCCGCCAGTTCGAGCCGGCGTTCGTCGCGGTCGGTATCGTCGACGGGTCGGTACGTCTGAGTGAACTTTCGACTGTCGTTTCCGTACACGGTCACGGTGACGGACTCCCCGTTCGACTCGTCCACCGGTCCGCTGACCGTCGCCCGCTCGAACCCGCTGAGGTTCGTGCTGAACCCGCCGATTGCGAGCTTTTGCTCGAGTTCCTCGCGGTCCCACTCGCGTCGCTCGTCCGTCTCCCGATCCGTTCCGATGACCGTCTCCGGTCCGATCGTCTCTATCCGCCACTTCCGCAGCGATTCGGACGCGAGTTCCTCCGCCGATCGCGATCGGATGTCGCCTTCCTGAATCGTATCGCCCTCCTCGACGCGGACGTAGCGGGCGTTCGCCGCGGGGACGTCGACGAAGATCTCGCCGGGTTCCGTGCTCACTAGCGTCTCCGTCCCCTCGATGGTACGCGAGACGAGTGATCTGTCGCTGTCGTTTCTCATGGGTGTTACTCACACACAGAGTTCGAATCAGGCGTATCTAAGGGTGCTGCTGGCACTGTCCGCCCGAACGCGTTTCGAGCGGGTCGGGTCCGCTACGGGCGATCGGCGCGTTTCGGTAGCCGAGACGTTCGCGGGCTACCGTTCCGCCGACTGCGCCGGTTCGGGAAGCCGGTCGTAGGTCACGCCGGTCAACTCGCTCGAGACGTCCCACAGCCGGCGGGCCGTCTCCTCGTCGTAGGAGCGATCCGAGGAGGCCTGGCGCTCGGGCGCGCCGCGCATGTTCTCGAACCCGCCGGGGCCGTAGTACGCGCCGCCCTCGGCCTCGGGCGCGGTCGCGGCGTACAGCGTCGGTAGCGCGCCCATCTCGGCCGACTGCGCGACGACGGTGTTCACGAGCCACATCCCCGCCTTCCGGATCCGACTGCCGCTCTGTTCGGGACCGCGAAACTGCAAGCGCGTGTTCGCGTAGCCCGGGTGGACCGCGTTGCTCATCGCGTTCGCGTCCGCCGTCAGCAGCCGGCGCTCGAGTTCGTAGGCGAACAGCACGTTGGCCAGTTTCGACTGAGCGTAGGCGTCCCACTTGTCGTAGGAGTCCTCGCCCTGGAGGTCGTCGAAGTCGATCGCGCCGCTCTCGTGAACGCCGCTCGAGACGGTGACGATCCGGGAATCGCCCGCCTCGTCCAGCCTCAGGTTCTCGAGCAGCAGTCCGGTCAGCGCGAAGTGTCCGAGGTGGTTGACGCCGAACTGGGTCTCGAAGCCGTCCTCGGTCTCCGAGCGCGGGATCGCCATGACGCCGGCGTTGTTGATCAACGCGTCGAGGTCCTCGTCGTCGAGGCGGTCGGCAAACGAGCGTATCGACTCGAGGTCCGCGAGGTCGCACTCCTCGACGCGGAGGTCGGCGTCGGGAACGTCCGAGCGGATATCGCTGACCGCCTCCGCACCCCGAGCCGCGCTCCGGCAGGCCATGATCACCGTCGCGCCGTTGCGCGCGAGTTCGCGCGTCGCCTCGAGACCGATACCGCTGTTGGCGCCCGTGATGACGACCGTGCGACCCTGCTGATCGGGGACGTCGGCGGCAGTCCAGCCCATGGCCCTGCTACGAGACGGTGCGGGTAAACGAATCGGGTTCCCCTAGTGCTCGCCGGCTTCCGTCGCGGGGACTACGGGTCGCGGGAGGCGGAGAGGGTGACGGAGAACGTCGCCCCCTCGCCCGGTTCCGAATCGACCCAGATCTCGCCGTCGTGGCGCTCGACGATCCGCTCGCACAGCGCCAGCCCGATGCCGGTCCCGTCGTACTCGCCGCGACTGTGGAGTCGGTCGAAGATGGTGAACACGCGCTCTTGGTCCTCGGGGGCGATACCGATCCCCTCGTCCGCGACCGATATCACCCACTCGTCACCGTCGTTCTCCGCGGCTTCGCCGCTATGGTCCGAGGCGCGTGGCGCCTCGCGTCGCTCGGCGCCGACGTGAATCCGGGGCGGCTCGTCGCCGCTGTAGGTGAGCGCGTTCGACAGCAGGTTCTGGAACACCTGCCGCAGCTGGCTGGCGTCGCCCTCGACACGCGGGAGGTCCTCGACCGTGATCTCGGCGTCCGTCTCCTCGATCCGGAACTGGAGGTCCTCGAGCACGTCGTCGACGACGACGTTGAGGTCCATCGGTTCGAAGGGGTCGCCCCTGGTCTCGACGCGGGAGTACTCCAGGAGCCCGTCGATCATCTCGCGCATCCGATCGGCGCCGTCGACGGCGAACTCGAGGAACTCCTGGCCGTCGTCGTCGAAGACGTCGCCGTAGCGATTCTCGAGCAGCATGAGGTAACTCGTCACCATCCGCAGCGGTTCCTGCAGGTCGTGGCTGGCGGCGTATGCGAACCGTTCCAACCGCTCGTTGGACTCCTCGAGTCTGCGCTCGTACTCCCTGCGCTCGGTGACGTCCTGGACCATGACCATGCCCGCGAAGATCTCGTCGTCGTCGTTTCGAAGGGGGATCGTGTGGGCCCAGACGTCCCGTCCGCGGGCTCGGAACTCGAACGTGTTCGCCTCGCCGTCGAAGACGGCTCGGAAGTACGGTTCGATCTCGTCGACCAGGTCGTCCGGATACCGCTCGTAGAGCGTCGCGCCGGCGACCTCGTCCTCCGAAATCCCCAAGTCGTCGAACGCCTCGCCGCCGACGACGATGTACTCGAGGTTCTCGTCGTACAGCCCCACCGCGCCGCCGGGGAAGTTCTCGACGAGCGTCCGGTAGCGGCGCTCGGACTCCTCGAGCCGGCGTTCTCGTTCCTTTCGATCGCTGATGTCCCGGACGATGCTGACGCGGTGCCACGTGTTGTCGTCCTCGGGCAGCATCGCGAAGGTCCCTTCGACGGGGAGCCGATCGCCGTCGGCCGTTCGAACCTCGGCTTCGATCGTCGGCCGCTCGGCGTCGCCGGCCGTCAGCTCCTCGACCCGTTCGGTGACGTCGTCGTCGACCATTCGCGACGCGTCGGTTCCGACGAGTTCGTCCGGCTCGTAGCCGAGCATCGACGCGTACGTCTCGTTGACCATCGTGAAGCGCCCGTCCTCGTCGACGACGTAGACGCCGTCGTTGACCGTCTCGACGATCGTCTCGTACCGCTCGAGGTGTTTCTCGCGCTCGAGCCGATCGGTGATGTCGCGTCCGATTCCGGCCAGTACCGTGTTCCCCCAGGGGTCCTCGAGCCGCGAGGCGTTGAACTCGAAGGGGACGGTGTCGCCGTCGCTGGTCCGGACCGTCAGCTCCACGCTGACCGACCCCGTTTCGAGTCCCTCCCCGATGGCTGCGAGGACGTCCTCGACATCGTCGTCGATGAACAGCTCCGTCGGCTCCATCGCGGCGATCTCCTCGTCCGAGTAGCCGGTTACGTCGGTTACGCTCCGGTTCCACCGCTGTAGCGAGCCGTCCTCGCCGACGATGTAGAACACGTCGTCGATGGCGTCGAGGATCTCGTCGATGTACTCCTTGTACTGCTCGAGACTGCGCTCGCGCTCGCGGAGTTTCCGCTCGCGCTCCTTTCGCTCGGTGATCTCCTGGACCATGACCATCCCGCCGAAGATCTCGTCGTCGTCGTCCATGACGGGAACCGTGTACGCCATCCAGTCTCGGTCGTGGAGCTCCATCTCGAAGGAGCTGACTTCGCCCTCGAGCGCGGCTCTGAACTTCGGTTCGAGGCGTTCCACCTGCTCCGGCGGATACCGTTCCCGGAGCGTCTGACCGACGGCCTCGTCCGCGGAGGCACCGATCTCGTCGAAGACCCCGCCGCCGGCGATCTGATACTCGAGGTTCTCGTCGAACAGCCCGACCGCACCGTTGGGGAAGTGGTCGATCAGCGTCCGGTATCGCTGCTCGGACTCCTCGAGGCGGCGTTGGGACTCCCGACGTTCGGTGATGTCCGTGATGGTGACCACGCCGCGAGTCACCTCGCCGCGCTCGTTTCGGACCGGCATGCCCTCGACGCGGACGATCCGGCGCTCGCCGTCGTCGGCTTCGATCTCGTAGATGTCGGGTTCCGTCACTTCCTCGCCGTCGAGGACGCGCGCGAGCGTCAGCTCCTCCGGCGAAATGCGCTCGCCCGAATCGGCCGACCACACCGGGAACCGCTCGTACTCCGCGACGGAGTCGGTGTCGAACACGTCGCCGCCCCAGATCTCCCGTGCGGTGTCGTTGGCCTGATGGATTCCGCCGTCGGCGTCGGCGACCATCACGCCGACGGGGAGGACGTCGAACAGCGTCTCGAGTTGCTCGTTGTTCCGCTCGAGCTGTAATTCCGCGCGTTTGCGCTCCGTGATATCGGTGACCGCACCGGGGAACCGGATCGGGTTCCCGTCTTCGTCGCACTCGACGCGGCCTCGGGAGACCACCCACCGGAGTTCGTCGGCGGCGGTTCGGACGCGGTACTCCGCCTCGTACTCCCCGCAGGACTCGACGGCCGCTTCCATCTCCTCCTCGACGCGCTCGCGGTCGGCGGGGTGGACGGCCTCGAGAAACCGCTCGCTCGAGACGCCCTCGCGGGCCGCCTGCGGATCGACGTCGAACGTCTCGGCGAACGTCTCGCCGGCGACCATCTCGTCCTCCTGGAGGTGCCACTCCCACGTCCCGACCGCGCCCGCTTCGGTCGCGGCCTCGAGTTGCGCCGTCGTCTCCCGGAGGTACTGCTCGTGTCGCTTGCGCTCGGTGATGTCCTGGGCCATGGTCATGCCCGCGAAGACGTCGCCGCGCTCGTCGGTGATCGGGACCACCCGCACGACCCACACGCGATCGGCGTACTCGAGTTCGATCGACTGCTCCTCGCCGTCCAGCGCGGCCTCGAACACCGGCTGCAGAGTGGCTGCGGTCTCGTCGTCCCAGACCTCCCTGACGTGGTTTCCCGCGAACTCCGCGGGATCGACGGGAATGCGGTCGAATCCCTGTCCGGCCGCCAGTTCGTACCGGAGATCGGGGTCGAACAGCGTCACGATCCCGTTCGGGAAGTACTCCATGAGCGTCCGGTAGCGCTGCTCGGACTCCTCGAGGCGGCGTTCGCGCTCCTTGCGCTCGGTGACGTCCTGGGACATGCCGAGCGCGGCGAACACCTCGCCGTCGTCGTCCCGGACCGGGACGATCCGGAAGTCGTAGACGCGGTCGTTCGCGCGCGATTCGAACGCGCTCGACTCGCCCTCGAGGGCGGCTTCGTAGCTCGATACGAGTTCGTCGGCCACCGCCGGCGAGGCGGCTTCCGCGACCGGCGTGCCCTCGATTTCCTCGGCCGTAGCGTCGGCCGTGTCGGTCGGATTCCCGCCGACGGTGCGGTATGTGAGCTCCTCGTCGACGAGGGCGACGACGCCGTTGGGGAACTGGTCGACCAGCGTCCGGTAACGCTGTTCGGACTCCTCGAGCTCCCGTTCGCGGGCCTTGCGCTCTGTCACGTCGCGGTCGGAGACGATCACCGAGACGACCTCGCCCTCGTCGTTCGTGACCGGCCGGAAGGCGCCGTTCAGGGTGTACCGCTCTCCGTTCGGACGGGTGAGATCGGCCTCGAAGTTCACGTACTCGCCGCCGGCCGCCCGTTCGGTCCATCGCTTGACGTCGTCCCGGACACCGGCGGGCTCGCCGGACTCGTCCGCCGAGGACCGCGATTCGTCGAATCGCTCACCGTCGTCGACCTCGCCCCACCACGGCGTCTCCCAGAACGGCTCGCCGATCACGTCCTCGAGGTCGGCGTCGATGTAGTCCATGGCCGTCCCGTTGATGTCCCGGACCGTCCCGTCCGGATCGAGCAGCCCCACGAGGATGTTCGGATCCTCGAAGATCGCCTCGAACCGGCGCTCCGTCCGCTCGAGGTCGCGGCGCGTGCGGGCGTGTTCGACCGCCGATCCGAGGACGTCCGCGACGCGCTCGAGGAAGTCGACGTCGGCCTCCGAAAGGGCGTGGCTCTCGGTCGCGTACGCGCCGAGGACGCCCCACGGCTGCTCGTCCGGTCCGATACGGACGGCGGCGCCGCTGGCGACGTCGTGATCGACGAGCAACGCCGGAGCGGAAAACCGCGACTCGGCGTCGAGATCGTCGGTGACGACCGGCTCCGCCGCGCGAACTGCGTATCCCGTCCACGAGGACCGATCCGCGGACACGGCGGTCGAGCCGAGGCGGTCGGTCGACCAGCCGGCGCCGGCGCGCAACACGGCCGCCGTTCGATCGGGTCGGAGTTCGAACACGGAGCAGTACTCGATATCGAGCGTCTCCGCGATAGCGAGCGCCGCATCGGCCAGCACCCCGTCGAGATCCCCCGTCTCGAGGGCCTGCTGGCTGAGGTCGGCGACGACCTCTTGCCGACGAATCTGCGCGGGGTGATCCGCGTCGGTAGACGACGATCCCATTCACCGGTATACAGTGGCGGCGGCGGTAAAACGTCTTTGTCCGGCGGTTCTCAGCTCGCCCGTCGTTCGAGGGGCCGGCGACGGCGCCCGAATGGTCGTCGTCGTCAGTGACGGCCCCGAAATCCGGTAGTTACTCGTAGTCGACGGAGACCGACTCGAGGACGACGTCTTCCTGCGGCTGGTCGTTGGCGTCGGTGTCGACGGATCCGATCTCGTGGACGACGTCCATGCCGTCGATGACCTTGCCGAAGACCGAGTGGCGGTCGTCGAGGTGGGGCTGGGCGTCGAGCGTGATGAAGAACTGCGAGCCGTTGGTGTTCGGCCCGGAGTTCGCCATCGAGAGGATGCCCTCGTCGTCGTGGCGCAGTTCCTCGTGGAACTCGTCGTCGAACTGGTAGCCGGGGCCGCCGCGACCGGTCTCGGTCGGGTCGCCGCCCTGAATCATGAAGTCCTCGATGACGCGGTGGAAGGCGACGTCGTCGTAGAGGGGCTCGCCCTCGACCTCCTCGCCCGTCTCGGGGTCTTCCCAGGTCTTGCCGCCGGTCGCGAGACCGACGAAGTTGTCGACGGTCCGCGGCGCGCGCTCGTCGTAGAGTTCGACTTCGATATCGCCGCGGTTCGTGTGCAGGGTGGCAGTAACGTCTCCCATGTCCGGCGAGACGGCAGGGCTACGGAAAACGGTAGTGGTCTCGTCCGCTCCTCGCGTCCGTTCGTTCCGCTGTACCGCCGGTGTGCGACGAGCGGTCCTCGAGCGGTCGGCCACTTTGATCACATCGGGAAGTCAGCAGCGGACGTTCCGACAGTGGACGAGCGAACGACGTGAGCGTTAGCGCGGAACCGCCGGTTCCGCGAGCCGTGCGAACGAGCACTACGCGTGCTTACCGCCCGGACGCTTCAAACAGGGTCCGCCACAAGAAAACGAGCGGCACCGTCACCCCGAGATTGATAGCCGTCCCCGAAACCCCCATCTCGATCGCGGAAACTGGCTCTCTCGTCGAGAGGAAGACAACGGCCGTTATCAAAAGGAACACCCCGCCGGCAAACGTAATCCAGTGAGCCGGCGACCGGGGTGCAGAGACGCGACCAGACATAGAAGAGCGTTCTTCTACACACGTTATATTCTTTTCTCGGTTTCGGGTTCGGTCGAAATGAGAGCCTCGAGCGACGTCGGCGAAAGGCGGCCGCAGCTACATACCGCCGGACGTGGAACGGCGGACCATGAACACCGGAACCCACACGGTCGAGGAGGTGACGCTCGCGAGGCTGCCCTCCGGCGTCGAACTGACGACGACGATTCACACGTACCGCGGCGCCGAGGGCGGACCGACGCTGTACGTCCAGGCCGCCCAGCACGGCCGCGAGATCAACGGCACCGAGACGCTCCGGCGGTTCCACGAGCGACTGCCCCTCGAGGAGCTGTCGGGAACGATCGTCGCCGTTCCCGTCGCGAACCCGCTGACCTTCGATCTGGTCTCCTACATCACGCCAGAAGAGTTCGACAGCGTCAACCCGAACATGAACCGGATCTGGCCGGGCGACGAGGGCGGGAGCCTCCACCAACAGATGGCCGCGCGGCTCTGGACGGAGGTGAGCCGCGCCGACGCCATCGTCGACCTCCACACGGGGAGCCCGGACATGTACCCCCACGTCGTCTACCGCGAGGGCGACGAACGGTCGCGCGCGCTCGCCGAAGCCTTCGGCACCGACCTGCTGCTCTCCGAAGAGGCCGACGAGGACGCCAACGAGGAGTGGCACCGGCGGGGCTTCGCGGGGAAGCTCCGGGTCGCCGCCGCCGAGGAGGGGATCCCCTCGATCACGCCCGAACTCGCCCACAACAAGCAGATCCTCGAGGACGCCGTCGAGGAGGGCGTCGAGGGCCTGCTCGACGTCTGCCGGTATATGGGGTTGCTCCCCGGCGACGTTCCGGAGCGAAACCAGACGATCGCGCGCAACCACCTCGGACAGGTCACCGCCGACGGCTCCGGCCTCTTCCGCCCGGAACCGGGGCTCGAAGTCGGACAGGATATTACCGAAGGGACGCCGCTCGGAACCGTCTACGATCCGCGGACGTACGAACCGCTCCACGAGGCGGTCGCGGACCGCGACGGGATTCTCTACGCGCTCACCCGAGAGGCGACCGTGACCGCGGGCGATCAGCTCGCGAGCGTCGCGCTGATCCGCGAGGAGTGATCGGGTAGCGGAGTCCGCGAAATGACCGTTCAGCGGAGCCCGAGCAGCGAGATTCCGGCGGTCGACCCGCCGACGAGGACGACCGTCCAGACCGCGAGGGCGATCGCGAGCCAGCCGACGGTCAGTCGCGTGTTCTCCCCGACGACCATCGCCAGCAGCGCCGTGAGGTGGATACCGGCGAGTATCGGACCGGCGAACGAGAGCCCGACGATCCCGTAGCGCTTCCAGAGCCGCCGTGCGCGACCGTACCGATCGCTCGAGTCGAGGTCGTCGCCGCCCCGCCGTCGGGCCCACCAGGCGGCGAGGCGCTCGTGGGCGACCGCGATGGAACCGACCGCGGTGACGCTGCCGGCGAAGGCGGCGACGCCGGTGGCGGCCGGATCGAAGCCGAGCCCGATCGCGACCGGGATGACGACGAACGGTTCGATCGCCGGAATCATCGCGAGGACGAACACGAGGAGGTATCGACCGACGCCGGTGGCTTCCTCGAGCGCCTGTCCGACGTCGACGAGTGCTGGAGCGAGTGTCATGGGGACCGCGTCCGACGAACGGACGTGTTACTGGAACGAAACGAAGGTGGCGGAAAAAGCCGTTTCGGTTCGGTACCGATCGGTGATCCGAAAGCGGCTCTCAGGCCGAATAGCCGCCGTCGACGACCAGTCCGTGGCCGGTGACGAACGAGGCCTCGTCGCTGGCGAGGAACAGGATCGCGTCGGCGATCTCCTCGGGTTCGCCGAGTCGCTTGAGCGGGTACTCCTCGACCATCGCCTCGCGGGCCTGTTCGGGATCGCCCTGCTGGTCCAGATAGTCGTCGAGCAGTTGGGTCTCCGTGAAGCCGGGGCAGACGGCGTTGGCGCGGACGCCGTAGGGGCCGGCTTCCGCCGCGACGGTTCGGGTCAGGTTCAACACGGCCGCTTTGGTCGTCGAGTAGGCCGCCTGATGGGGGAGCCCGAGGATGCTCGCCAGCGAGCCGACGTTGACGATCGCGCCGTGGCCCTGTTCTTTCATGTGAGGCAAGGCCGCGGAGCAGCCGTTCCAGACCCCGTTGATGTTGATGTCGACCACGAAGTCCCGGACCTCGTCGTCGAGGTCCTCCAGCGGACCGCCGGGATGGCCGGTGCCGGCGTTGTTGATCATCACGTCGAGTCCGTAGTCCTCGGCGACGGCGTCGACGACGTCGTGGAACCGATCGCTGTCGGTGACGTCGAGTTCGGCGAACTCGGCCTCGCCGCCGGCGTCTTCGATCAGTTCGACGGTCTCCTCGCCGTCCGCCACGTCGACGTCGGTGACGACGACCCGCGCGCCCTCGTCGGCACACCGCAGTGCCGTCTCCCGACCGATCCCCGCGCCCGCGCCCGTGATAACGACGGTGTTGTCTTCGAGTCGCATACTCTCGGAATCGAACGCAGGGGACATAAATTCGTTCATTATTTCAGCAAGTTAGAGACCCGATGTTCGGGAGAATGTGCCGATGATAAAACAGTGGTAACCGCTGGGAGTGGGCTCCGAACGATCGGTGACGTCGCTGCTCGAAAGCGAGACGCGAGGAAATCGGCGCTTCGTTCGCGGACGAACGCGTCTCTGGCGGTCGACGCCGTGACACCCGCACTCGCTAGGGAAAAGAGACAGAGACCGGCGCGTCTCAGAACGCCCGCAGGTCCTCGAGCACCGCCTCGGCGCTGCCGTCGGCGATCACGTCGCGGGCCCGCTCGAGTCCCGCCTCGAGGCTGTCGACGTCCTCGCGGGCGTACATCCGGAACGCGCCGTTGAGGGCGATGGCGTCGGCGAAGTGATCGTCGCGCTCGCCGGTGAGCACCTCTTCGGTGATCGTCGCGGAGTCGGCGGTGACGTCGTCGACCTCGAGGTCCTCGTTTTCCATCTCCATGCCGTACTCGGCGGTCTCGATCTCGTAGTCCTCGAGTTCCTCGCCGCCATTCCATTCGGCAACTTTCGTGTAGCCGGGGCGGATGTCGTCGTACCCCTCCATTCCCTGGAAGAAGATGACCCGCGAGTAGTCGAGATGGTCGCTCTCCCGGATGAGATCGGTCAGCTTCTTCGCGAAGGCGAGGTGGTAGAACGAGCCGAGGTGGACGTCGGCGTTCGCGGGGTTGCCGACGGTCTCGATCGTGTTGACGAACGTCCGCACGCCCATCTGGTCGCGGCGGTCGTAGAGGTCGTGGACGCCGGGGTTGAACGCGGGCTGGTAGTAGAAGCCGAAGCCGGTCTCGTCGACCATGTCGGCGCTTTCTTCGGGCGCGAGGTCGGTGCGGATCCCGAGTTCGTCGAGGACGTGTTTATACGCCGTTGCTTTCTGAGTGGGGACGCGATCCCCGGAGTGAACGACGACCGGCGTGCCCGCGGCGGCGGCCACGAGGCCGGCGCCGACGCCGAGGACGGCCGAACTGTGTTTGCCGTCGTAGTTCGCGCCGCAGTCGACGGGATCGGCCTCGGGTTCGGCGGTGACGACCGACTCCTCGCGCATGACGTCGGTGTAGCCCGCCAGTTCTTCGGGGTTGTTGCGCTTCCAGCGGTTGGCCAGCCAGAACGCGCCCAGCGTCGTCGCGTCGGGTTCGCCGGCCAGAATCCGCTGGAACGCCTCGCGGGCTTGCTCGCGGCTCATGTCGTCGGCGGACTTGGGACCGGAGCCGACGACCTCGGTCATCAGCCGTTTCAGCGGCCACTCACCGAACTCATGGGATGCCTGCGCCATGTGCGTCCGTTCGGACGGCCGCCGCAAAAGGGTCCCGTTTCCGGTGACGGTAGCCAGTCGGTACAGATGCGAATGGAACGCTGCGAGCATCCGCGAGCGAAGCGAGCGGTTCTCCGACAGCGAAGCCGAAGGCTGAGCCGTCGGCCTTTTTTCATCGAAGTTTTTGCACCGAGCGGTTCGCCTGTGGCGAACCCGAGGTGGAAAAAGTTCGTTGTGTTACAGTTCGATCGCCATCATCACCTCGTCGATGTACTCGTCCTCGAGTTTGTAGTGGTCCTCGCGGACGGCCTCGACGATCCATCCCCGATCCTCGAAGAACTCGATCGCGGCCTCGTTGCTCGAGGGGACGCTCTGGTAGACCTTCTCGTGGCCCTGCGACCGCGCCCACTCGAGGGCGCGGTCGAGCAACTGGCTCCCGACGCCCAGCCCGCGGTACTCCTCCAGGACGCCGACCGTGAGTTCGGCGGTGTGGGACAGCTTCTCGAGGTTCGGCAGGTGGAGGTGAGCCCAGCCGACGACCTCGTTGTCGACGGTGGCGACGAAGAACAGTCGGGACTCGTACTCGTTGCGCCGCAGGAGGACGTTCTCGTGGTCGAGTTCGTCCGCGACCGTCTCGGCCTCGATGTAGGTCATCTCCTCGACGACCTGTCGCATCGCGCCGACGATCCCCGAGAGATCCTCCTGTCTGGCCGCCCTGATCGTGACGTCGACGTCGTCGGTCGTGAACTCCTCCCGTTCCTCCTCGACGTCGATGGCGATGCGCAACGTGCCGTCGTCCTCCTCGAGGTAGCCGTCGCGCTTGAGGATCGCCACGTTGTGTCTGAACGCGCGCGTATACTGCGGGTCGCCGGGCGGATCGTCCGGGAACAGTTCCGAACGGACCCGATCCCGGTCGACCGCGCCGTGGGCCTCCACGTACTCGTAAATACTCGTTCGGTCGGTATCCTCGATCTCCGCTGGTTCTGCCATCGACATGCTTAATGCTAACGTCTACCACCATCATAATCGTTTCAATACTCACGAAGTAGAAACAGTCGCCCGGAAGAGGACGAACGGCCGCGACCGGAGCGCTCGCTCGTCGTTCGGACCCGAAAGCAATACGGTGCCGTTCTCCCTAGGGACGGCAATGAGCACCCTCTCGGGGGACTGGCGCGAGGGGATCGACGACGTCGACGCGGCGATCATCGACGGCTACCAGAGCGGCGTCCCCGTCGAGGAGCGGCCCTTCCGATCGATCGGCGCTGCGCTGGGTATCGGCGAGGGCGAGGCGCTCGAGCGCGTGACGCGCCTCCACGAGTCGGGGATCGTCCGGCGGTTCGGCGCCGTTCTCAACCCGCCGGTGATCGGGTCGTCGACCCTCGCCGCCGTGCAGGCACCCGCGGATCGGTTCGACGAGATCGCGAGCGTCGTCAACGAGTACCGGCAGGTCAACCACAACTACGCCCGCGATCACGAGTGGAACATGTGGTTCGTCGTCACCGCCGGTTCGCGGGCCCGACGCGACGAGATCCTCGAAGAAATCGAGGCGCGCACGGGCTGTCCCGTGCTCAACCTGCCGATGCTGACCGACTACTACATCGACCTCGAGTTTCCCGTCGTCAACGGCGATCGTTTCGCGCGGGAGAGCGCGGAACCGCGTTCCGCGAAACGGGCGACCAGTGATACCGTGGGCCGCAAATCGCTCGAGGAGCGACTGGACTCCTCCGCGACGCGGATCAGCGAGGAAGCGACGAGCGACCTCTCCGCGCTCGAGGCCGAACTGCTGCTCGCGATCCAGGACGGGTTCCCGCTGTCGGCGACGCCGTACCGCGACATCGCCGCCGAGATCGGATACGCCGTCGGAGACGTGCTCGAGGGCGTCGAACGGCTCGTCGAAACGGGCTGTATCAAGCGGATCGGCTGCGTGATCAACCACGTCGTCACGGGGTTCGACGCGAACTGCATGGTCGTCTGGGACGTCCCGGACGACCGGCTCGACGAGTGGGGCGAACGCGCGGGCGGACTGCCGTACGTCACGCTCTGCTATCACCGACCCCGTCGGCCCGACCGGGAGTGGCCGTACAACCTGTTCACGATGATCCACGGTCGCGATTCGGACGCCGTCGACGCGAAGATCGACGAACTGGCCGCGGAGTACCTCCCCGTCGAGCACGAACGCCTCTACTCGACCGAGACGCTGAAACAGACCGGCGCGCGCTACGAGGATCTGGTCGGGCGGTGACCGAACGAAGACGGTTTGTGATTCGAGGTGCCGTCAATCGTCTAGCTTCGGATGGAAGAGTTCCTCGACGGTACAGTCGAAACACCGGGCGAACTTGAACGCCAACGTCAGCGACGGATCGTACTTCGAGTGTTCGATCGCGTAAATCGTCTGACGACTCACGCCGACTTCGTCGGCCAGTTCCTGCTGGGTGAGGCCGTGTTCCTCGCGCCGTTCCCGGAGTTCGTTGTCCATCGCTCGGTCGGATATCGGGCTCGAACGTCAAATACGCTGACGGATCTCGGTCGCACCGAGGACGAACAAGACCGTGACGACGCCGACGGCGGCGAGACCGTCGACCTCCCGCGGAACGGTGGCGTCACTCACCGCGTACCAGCCGTAGAGCCCCACCATCGACCCAAGGAGGACGACACCGACGACGGCCAGCGCGAGATCGAGGTTCCGGACGTCGCGCTCGTCGACGACGCCGCCCGCACCGCGGCGCGTCCGCCCGTAGTAACCGACGTTGAAGAGGACGAGCAGTATCACCGGAGATACGAGGAGGTCCCCGAGCGACGGATCAGCTGGCGCAGTCCCAGTAGCGACTTCGAACGCCGGGATAACTAGTGACGGCACGAGAAACAGGAGCACGTTGTACTGCAGGGGGAGCAACGACCCCGTCGACCCGTCGGCCGGGACGGGTTCCGGTCGGTCAGCACCGAAGAACTCCTCCCCGAGGATACCTCTGAGATCGACGGCCAAACCGACGAACGCACAGACGACCATCACGCCGACGGCCCCGAGGTAGCCCCAGACCGTGATCGTGTCGAGAACGACATCGATCGCGACGAATCCGGACGCGATGACGAGGCCGCTGGCGATCAGCCCAGCGAGGAGGAGGAGGGCTCCGTACGCCCTGAGCGGGTTTTCAGGCATACGCGAAAGTTGTGGTTCGACCTACATAAATGTAAAGGTATCTTTGCATTGGTCGGCCATCGATCGTGGAGCGGCGACTCGTGTCGGACCCCGGCCCTCGGCTCAGCGCGTCGAATCGGTTCTCGTTACCACTCCGGAACTCGACACCCCGACTGTCGAATGAAATGCGATAGCGAGGCGAACAGTCGTTCGAGCGTGACCGCCGAACACGCGGGCCGGACCGGTCGCCGAATGACCTGACTCGTAGCCGAGTCTCGGTCGCGGACTATTACCCCGGGTGTCGAGTGAAATCGGTGCGAGACGACCACCCCAGGTGTCGAATGAAATCGATCGCAGACTGCGACCCCACGTGTCGAGTGAAACCGGTCGTAGACTGTGACCCCACGTGTCGAATGAAATCAGTGCGGTACCACCACCCCAGGTGTCGAGTGAAACGAGGGCGATTTCGCGGTGGAACGGATTTCTATCACACACTTAGGAATCTGACACCCCAGGTGTCGAGTGAAATCGGTCTCGAGATTCTGGGTATCGCGCCTCCGTCGGACTCAGGGCTCGAGTCTCGGGGGTGCGTAAAACTCACTACCCCAGGCGTCGAGTGAAATCGGTCTCGAGATTCTGGGTATCGCGCCTCCGTCGGACTCAGGGCTCGAGTCTCGGGGGTGCGTAAAACTCACTACCCCAGGCGTCGAGTGAAATCGTCGGGAGTAGTCACCCCGGGTGTCGAATGAAATGTAATCCCATGATCCGAGGAGTCGAGTGTACGGAGAATCCACTACCAAAGCGTCGAGTGGGATCAGTAACCCCAGGTGTCGAGTGTAATCACTCTGTATTCCGGAACAGAGACGCTACAAACGGGGTTTTCGAATCCGTCCACCCCGGGTGTCGAGTGAAATGTGGTATCGATACACGTTCGTCGGACAGCGGTCCGCGCGGACCGACTCGCCGCACACCCCACGTGTCGAGTGAAATCTGGCCTCGAGAGTCGAGCGGTGAGTTCACGGAGAGTCGAACGTCGAGTGTACGGCGGACTCGAGACCCCAGGTGTCGAGTGAATTCCAATCGGACACCTACCTCTATTGCTGCTCGAGTTCGGAGAAGCGATCGTCGTTGTGGATAACGGCCTGAACGACGGACGGATCCTCAAGCAGGTAGTAATAGTTCGTCACGCCGCTACTGTATCCGCGGCCGACTCGTTCGGTCCGTCCGAGAATGTCGAGGAAGACCTGCTCGTCGAGTTTATCGCTCATCCGGCGCTGCGAGAGCGTCTCGATCCCGAGGGCGCTATCCGAGGTGATGGACTTGTACATCTCGTATACTTCGCGGGTCGCGAACTCCTCTCGATCGCTGTGTCGGTCCGCGAGTATCGACAGCGCGTAGACGGACGCCTTGATCTGCGTCGGCTGGCCCTCGAGGAGTTGCGAGAAGCGGTCGATATCGGCCTTCTCTCGAGCGTTGCGGACGTGAATCTCGGTCACCTCGTCGGTGTCTTCGTCCTTCGCCAGTTCGCCGGCGTTTCGGAGGATGTCCAGCGCCTTTCTCGCGTCGCCGTGTTCCTGCGCGGCAAAGGCGGCGGAAAGCGGGATGACGTCGTCGGAGAGGACGCCCTCTCTGAAGGCGTCCTCCCGGTTGTACATGATTTCGCGGAGCTGGTTCGCGTCGTACGGCGGGAAGACGAATTCCCGGTCCTGGAGGCTGCTGAGAATCCGCTCGTCGAGCGATTCCTTAAAGGAGATCTTGTTACTGATCGCGATGATCCCCACCTTACAGGCGTCTAACTTCCCGGCTTCCCCCGCTCGCGACAGCTGCATGAGAATCTCGTTGTCCTGGAGTTTGTCGATCTCGTCGAGGATAATGATCGCGACGTCGTAGAGCTGGTCCAGGATCGACCAGAAGCGTTCGTAGTAGACGTCGGTCGAGAGTCCGGTGACGGGGATACTGATGCCGGTCTCTTCGGGATCGTTCAGTTCCTGTGCCAGATTGATCACGACGCGGGTCTCGGTCTTCGTCTGGGTGCAATCGATGTACGCTCGCCCCATCTCCGTCCCGTTTTCGACCGAGTACTGCTGGGCGCTCCTGGTGACGTGTTTCGCGACGAGCGACTTTCCCGTCCCCGTTTTCCCGTAGATGAGCGTGTTTCGCGGCGATTGGCCCTTCACCGCGGGATGAATGCTCGAGGCGACGTTCTGAATTTCGCTGTCTCGGCCGATGATCCGGTCCTCGTTCGGCACGAGGTCGATATCGAGAAGTTCCTTGCGGCTAAAGATCGGGTCCTCCGTCGCCCAGAAATCCTCCAGAGATCCGTTTTCGTGACCGGAGCCGTCGTCCATACACACCACCTATCGAGGACGGTCACATATAGACTAGTGATTGGAAGTCACCGAGTGTCGGATGTAGGTGTCGGAAATCAACGGCGACGGAGATTCTATCGAAGATCTGCGTCGGATGGCGGTTGTCCTCGCGTCGAGTGAAACCGGAACACGGGAAACAGGGAAAGTCACCTCCCCTTTCCAGCCAGCGGATGAGAGGAACATCGAACGGAATCGCGAAAAGCTTCGAGGACGACTGCGGTGTAACGGAGGACCGTACTCGAGTAGCCCCACACCCCAGGTGTCGAGTGTAGATCGTCGAAAATGCCCGGAACATGATCTGATGAGGGGTGTTAGAAATGCTGGAGGCAGTGTAGATTGCTAAATCAGGGAGTAACGGGCGAGAGCTATGGGTGAGGAGTGGGGGATCGAACGGTCCGTCCGTTCGAACAGTAGTTCGAACATGAAATAGTCCAGTACGGGTCTGGTTTCGAGCAGGGATACATAAAACCTTCTATTCTATTATACGATATTTGCTACTACGAAGATCTTGCCACCGGCCCCTATTCTTACTCTGGATAGATACGGTCTCTAGCACTCGCTTTCGCGCATCTACACTCGACACCTGGGGTGTGGGAGTATCATCAGTTATAGGATAGGAATGAGGATAGTGAGGATGATGAGAGACGAATGCGGGAGGTCAGAAGTAGTCAGAAGTAGAGAGTACGGAGGATAGGAGTAGAGAGAACGAGAGTGGATAGAGAGAACGGGAGTAGAGGAAGAGGTGAAGGGTAATGGAAAACCGGCGCGTCGTTACTCGAGCGCTTCGGCGACGAGTTCGATCGGCGTCGGCGGGTTCTCGTCGGTGTCGGGTCGGTGTTCGAGTTGCGTGCGACACGACGCCCCGGGGGCGACGACGCGGTCGCCCTCGCTCGCGTCGACCTGCTCGTAGAGGATTTCACCGATTCCGTCGCTCATCGAGGCGTGTTCGGCCTCGTAACCGAACGAGCCGGCCATCCCGCAGCAGCCGGAATCGAGCGGATCGACGGCGTAGCCCGCCCGGCGCAGGACGCCGACCGCGTGGTGGTCCTTGGCGACGGCCTTCTGGTGGCAGTGACCGTGGTAGGTCAGCGACTCGGCGGCCCCGTCGGAATCGAACGCGATCGTCTCGTCCAGGCGGAACGAATCGATATACTCGCAGACGCCGTAGGTCGCGGCCGCGACCCGTTCGGCGCGCTCGTCGGAGAGCAGATCGAGGTAATCCAGCTGGAACATGACCGCGTCGGAGGGTTCGATGACGACGACGTCTCGTCCCTCTTCGACGAGCGGCGCGAGCTTCGAGACGTTCTCGCGCGCCGTTTCGCGGGCCTTCTCGAGGAAGCCCTTCGAGAACGCCGGCCGGCCCGTGTCGCCCAGTTCGTCGGGGACCGTCACGTGGACGTTCGCGGCCTCGAGAACGCGGACGGCGGCTTTCCCCGCTTCGGGATGGCTGTAATTGGTGTACGTGTCGGGGTAGAGGACGACGCTCCGGTCGGCGGCCTGCTCGCTGACTCGCGCGCCGCCGCGCCGGTCGAACCAGTCCCGAAACGTCGTCGCGCGGAACGTCGGCAGCGGGCGATCGGACGCGATGCCGACGGTCGCCTCGAGGGCTTTCCGGGCGCCCGGCAGTTTCGGAAGGGCGTTCGAGAGCGGCGCGAGTTGGGAACCCCACTTCGAGAGGGTGGCGACGTTGGCGAAGAGCCGATCCCGCAGCGTCGCGCCGTTGCGCTGGTGGTACTCGTGGGTGACTTCGGCCTTGAGCTTCGCCATGTCGACCTCGCTCGGGCAGTCGATGGCACAGCCCTTGCAGCCGATACAGAGGCCCATCACCTCCTCAACAAATTCGTCGGAGACGGCCTCCTCGGGATCGAGGTCGCCACTCATGGCCTGTCGGAGCGCGTTCGCCCGGCCACGGGTGGCAGTGATCTCCTCGCGGCTCGCCCGGTAGGTCGGACACATCACGCCGCCGGTGGTCTCCTGTTCGCCCCGACAGCCGCCGCAGCCGTGGCAGAGCTCGACCATTCCCTGCATGCCGTTGTCGTTCTCCCACTCGAGGGCGGGCTCGAAGCCGGCTTCGAACTCGTAGTCGGGGTCGAACCGCAGGTGCTCGCGCAGGTCGGTCGGATCGTCGTCGCGGAAGACGACCTGGCCTGGATTCAGGAGCCAGTCAGGATCGAAGGCGGTCTTGAGGTCCTGAAACGTTCGCCAGAGTTCGTCCCCGTAGAGTTTGTGGTTCCACTGGGTGCGGGCGCGGCCGTCGCCGTGTTCGCCCGAGACCGATCCCCCCAGCTCGACGACGAGATCGGTCACGTCGTCGGCGATCCCGTGTAACTGCTCGAGGCCGATCTCGGTCTTCGTGTTCACGAGCGGCCGCACGTGGAGCACGCCCGGCCCCGCGTGGGCGTAGAAGCTGGCGTAGGTGTCGTGCGCTTCGAGAATCGCCTCGAACGCCTCGACGAAGGTCGGCAAGTTCTCGGGCGGAATCGCGGTGTCCTCGATGAAGGAGATGTGCTTCTCGTCGGTCGTCCGCGAGAGCAAGATCGGGAGCCCGGACTTGCGGAGCTTCCAGAGCTGGGCGCGTTCCGCTTTTTCGTAGGCCTCGAGCGCCTCGAGGGCGAGCGTCTCCGCGTCGGAGCGCGGAGCGCCGTCGGCCGGTTCCCCCGCGGGCGTCGCCGACGGCAGGCGATCGGCCAGCAGGCCGGCGACCTGCTCCTCGCCGTGGTCGGCGTCCTCGGCGTAGAACTCGACCAGCAACACGGCGTTGGTTCCCTCGGGGAGCATCTCGGTGACCGGCCCGAACTCCGCGGTGTCGCGCGCGAGGTCGATCAGGACGTCGTCGAGCACCTCGACCGCGGCGGGATCGTGTGCGAGGATCGGTTCGACGTCCCGCATCGCCTCGTGGAGGTCCGGATAGCACAGCAGGGTGACGGCCTTCGTCTCGGGGACGGGCTCGAGCGAGACGGTCGCTTCGGTGACGATCGCCAACGTCCCCTCGCTGCCGGCCAGCAGCCGCGCGAGGTTGACCGTACCCGGCTCTCCCGCGTCTTCGCCACTTGGCAGTTCGCTCCCGCGAGCCTCCGCGACGAGTCGATCGAGGTTGTATCCGGAGACGTTGCGCTTCAGATCGGGATACGTCTCCTCGATCAGATCGGCCTCCTCGTCGACGATCCGATCGACTTCAGCGTAAATGCGCTCCTCGAGGTTTCCCTCGGGGTCGGCGCGGTCGGCGAGCTCCTCGAGGGTGACCTCGCCGAAGGTCGTTACGGTGCCGTCGGCGAGAACGGCCTCGCACTCCTCGAGGTACGCGTCGGTTTTCCCGTACTTCAGCGAGTGCGAGCCCGTCGAGTTGTTGCCGATCGCGCCGCCGATGGCGCTCTTGTCGCCCCACGCGGGATCGGGCGCGAACTTGAGGTCGTGGGGCGCGAGGGCCTCGTTCAGCGTCCCGAGGATCGTCCCGGGCTGGACCGTCGCCATCCGCCCGTCGGGATCGATCTCGAGGATGTCGTTCATGTGTCGCGTGAAGTCCAGTACGACGGCGCGGTTGACCGTCTGGCCGGCGAGGCTGGTGCCGCCGCCCCGCGGGAGCACTGGAATCTCCCGTTCGGCGCAGTACTCGACGATCCCGACGACGTCGGCGGTCGACTCGGGGACGGCGACGGCCATCGGCGTCACCTCGTAGGCGCTCGCGTCGGTCGCGTAGAGCTCCCGCGAGTAGGAGTCGCCGCGAACGTCACAGTCGACGAGTCGCTCGAGGTCGTCGACCAGCGCCGGCCGATCGACCTCGTCGCTTCGATAGTCGTAGTTCGCACGTCCGTCGGCAGCCGGGTCGACGCTCGGCTCCAGTGACATAGTTGGCCCTTGTCCGGCGGCGCTTAAGTGATCATCCCTCGAGAAAAATCCCGCTCTCGAATGGTTCGTTCCGAAGCGTCCGAAATCAGCGGCGATATCCGCGGTAGTGTAACTGTTTCAAAACCGAATCGGTGTTGGCCCACGGTGTCGCCACGAATACTTGATCCACGAGCAACTGACGCCGATAACGGTGATCATCGCGTCGCCAACCCGTCGTTCGGTCGATCACTGACACCGAACCGTACGAGAGCGATACGGGCTGAACGGTGGCCGCGATTCTCGTTTATGAGTTCGACAAACGGTACGCGGTTCGATCACTTCTGGTTGATATTCTCTACAGCAATCAAATTTAGACGCTAAATATCTGTGTAACTGCTACAACCGAATTTAATATCCGGGAAAATATGGGCGAGAGTCTCGATGACTCACTCGACATGAGTTGCCAGTACTCCGTATCAATTACACGACGGATCCGATCCGACTCCAATCAGACGACGCAAGTTCGGTTTCGATCAGCGATCGCGCACGGATCGCGCACGTAATCAGATGGGATCGGTCGTCATCTCCCTCGATGCAGAAGTAGGCTGGGGATTTCACCACGACGAATCTGTCTCGGAGACGTTTCTTCGCAACACGCGCCAGAACTGGCGTCGCCTCCGAGAGCTATTCGACGCGTTCGAAATTCCGGCGACATGGGCGGTTACCGGGCACCTATTCTTAGGCTCGTGTACTGACAGACACCGGAACCACCCCGCCGGTGAGCGATGCTGCCAGAAATCGATCGAAGACCTTCCCGCGACCGATATCTGGTTCGGAGCCGAACTCGTCGACGAAATCGCGACCGCCGATACCGACCACGAAATCGCCGGTCACGGGTTCACACACGTTCACTTCGATCACGATCGAATGGACGAAGCGTTCGCAACTCGAGAGATCGAAAACTGCGTTCGTGCCGCGTCGCGCCGCGGCCACGACCTGTCATCGTTCGTCTTCCCCGTCAACAGGATCCGACACCGGGACACGCTCGCGGCAAACGGTTTCGACTGTTATCGCGGTACGAACCCGCTCCGCGACTCGCAGAGTACGCTGATGCGACAGGTGACGAAGATATCGAGCGCGGCGGTCGGCAAACCGGCGCCGCCGATCGTCGACCCGTACGTCGACGACCACGGCCTGGTCAACGTGCCGGCATCGATCTATCTGTTCAACTTCGAAGCGAAGTATAGAAAACTGTTTTCAGCGTTCGGTGAGGATCCGGTAGTCAAACAAGTGAAATCCGGGATCGACCGCGTTGCCCGAACGGACGGCGTGTTGCACATGTGGCTTCACCCCCACAACCTCCGGACGCCGGCGCACTACCAGCGGCTTCGATCGATTGCGGGATACATCGACCGTCGTCGAAGCACGGACGGCCTACGCGTCGAAACCATGGCCGAGGTCGCAGACAGGGTGCGAAACGAGAGTCGACCGGGATCGACATTCGAGAACAGCTAACGCCTATCGATGACCAATTCGGACCCGTACGAGATTCGACAGTACGAACCGGCCGATAGGGACGCGTTTCTCGACCTGTTCGCCGACGTACTGGGCGGGCGAATGGGCAACGACTGGTTCACCTGGAAGTACGAACGGAATCCGTACGTCAACCACGTTCCTATCCTGGTTGCACAGCGGGACGACGAACTCGTCGGCGCGCGGGCGTTCTTCCCGCTCCGCCTCGCCGCGGGCGACGACGAGTTCAGCGCCTTCCAGCCGTGTGATTCGATGGTCCGTCCCGAGCACCAGCGTCGGGGACTCTTCACGCGGCTGACCGAGCGGGCGATCGACAGATACGACGACGCGGACCTGTTCTTCAACTTCCCGAACCACCGCTCGCTTCCGGGGAATCTCAAACTCGGCTGGCGGGTCGCGAGCGAGCGAGAGACGTACTACCGAATCCAAAATCCGACCGCGTGGCTCCCCCAACTCGAGCCGGTCGAGCCGATCGTTCGATCGCTGGCGAGCGGATACGTCTCGATCCGGGATCGGTTTGCCGATTCGACCACTGCGGTCGAACTCTCGCGGTACGATCGCGTGCCGTCCTCGCTGCTCGCGACGCTGGCTTCGTCCGAGACGATCCCGGAATTTCACGTCGCTCGCGACGAAACGTTCTACGAGTGGCGGTTCGCGAATCCGCTCTGGACGTACCGCACGATCGTCGCGACGCGGGACGGAGCGCCCGTCGCAGCGGTCGTCTACGGTCGACGGGATCGAACGAGCGGTCCGACGGTCGTCCGAATCCTCGACGTCCTCCCGCTCGCAGCGGGGACGAGTTCGTCCCCGTCCCGGCAGGCGACACTGGCTGCACTTCTTGACGCGGTGCTTCGAAAAACCGGCGATGCGGACGTCATCGCTGCTCCCGGGTCGGTGGTCCCCCGGTCGGTGTTGCGGTCGCGGGGCTTTCACAGCGACCAGCGAGCGCCCCTGAAGTGGGCCACCTCGCCGTCGACGCACGTCGTCAGACCGGCCGGGACACCGCCGCTTGACTGGACGCTGTCCGGAACCCAGCTCGCGGACAGCGCGAACTGGCGACTCGCGTTCTGCGAGGCCGATAGCGGGTGAGGGCACCTCGTTTTCGGTGACCGCGTTCGTACGCTCGATCACCGAGCGGGAGGCCGAGAACGACCCGTCACCGCCCTCGTCGGAGTTCGTCGATCAACTGCTCGATCGTCTCCTGTTGGCTCTCGAGGCGATCTCTCTGCCGCTCGATTCTGGTTTCGATGGTATCCAGTCGCTCGCGAACGTCCGAACTCGAGACCGCGTTGCTTTTTGCCGCCGCGTTTCGGTCTTCCGGTTGCTGTCTCTCTCCGACGGGTGACGCGTCATCGGCTGGCAACTCGTGGCCATCCGCTCCGTGGTCATCGTCGACACCGTCGAATTTAGCACGGAGGGCAGAGCCGAACGAACCGATCGGGTCCGGTGCGGCCTCGAGGGGGGTGATAACCTCGTCGAGGTCGAGCGCACCGACGGCGACCGCGGCCACGAGGAAGAGCGCCGCCCCCACAGGGGGGACGACGGCCAGTGAGAGGATCGAATCCCCGAGAAATCGTGCCAGCAGACCGATCGGAATCGAAGCGACTCCGCCCGCGAAAATGACCCGCGGAATCCGCGCGCCGGTGATCGGGTCGAATCCGATTCTTTTGGCGCTCCAGACGTGAAACACGAACATCGTCCCGTAGCTGATGCTCGTCGCGGTCGCCGCACCGTACATCCCGTACCGGGGGATCAACAGCGCGTTGAGCGCGATGTTGCCGACTGCGGCTGCGCCGGTCGAGGCGATCAGCACGTGCAGATCGCCTTTACCCTGTCCGATCGCGAGAATCGGTCGCGCCAGCGCGAACCCGACGCAGCCGGGAAGCAACAGGAGAATCGGACCGTAACTCGCGATGTATTCGTCGCGAAATATGATCGGTAGCGCAACCGGGGCGAGCGTGCCGATGCCGACCATAAGTAGTAAGGTAAACAATAGTGTGTATCGTGTGACACGAGAGGCAAGCGAGTTGATCCGCTCGTGGTCGCGATTCGACCAAATGTTCGAGGTCGAGTGCAAGAGCACGTTCTGTAACGCCAGCGGGACGATCCAGAGGAACTCCGCGATCGTGAGGGAAATGTTGTAGTAACCGGTTTCCTGCGCCGTCGTAAACATCCTGAGCATTATGACGTCGATTTTATACAACGACGTCAAACAGAGGATCAAGACGATGCTGAGCGCGTTGAAGGTGAACAGTTCGCGGCGCGGAAAGTCTGTAGGCGGAATCCGGGCGAGCGCGGTTCGCAGCGACACCGTGCGGTTTATCAGTGCGAGCCCGACGATCGAGGTCGTTACCGCGCCGGTCATGTGGCCGATCAGCACACCCGGGACGCCGTGGCCGAGGAACGCGAGGCCGACGCCGACAGTGATAAACAGGATTTTATCGAGGAAGAGCAGCGGCTCGGAGTAGCGCTCGAGACCGAATCCCATGAGCGTCCGCCGCGTGTACTCGCGGAACTGGGAGGTGAACACGAGCAACGAGAGGAGATAGAAGTACGTCCGATACGATGTCCCGAGCCGGGACGTTACGATCCCCATTTGCGCCGCGAGAGCGAGTCCTAAACACCCGATCGCCGCGAGTAGGATCGCCATCCGGAGATAGAATCCGACGACGTGTTCGTCCCAGTGGGCCCTGTCGCGTTCCTCCGCGACGTACTTTCGCACGCCGTCGCCGACACCCGAACTGACGAAGATCATATAGACCGAAAAGATCGCCATCAGACTCGCGTAGTCACCGTATCCCGACGACCCCAGAAATCGAGTCAACAGCGGTGCCGAGAAGAAATCGAGACCGATGAGGAGGAACTTGATACTGACGATCGAGAGAAACCCGCTCGTGATGCTTCGTTTCATGCCTCGTGATGCAACCGTCTCGATAGGGTGTCATTCGCGCTATGCGTTATCAGTTCGGCCGACGTACCGAGCATCGGAGTGAACGTGCCGACTCCGACTCGCGGGTCGGACGCGTCGACGGTGTAACGAAAGCGACTGGCGATGATCGGACGCGCGCAGTCGATGGAAACGGCAGCGAACTCGTTCGCGTGCGCTGGAGAACGCGACCGTACGCTCGACCGCTGGAACGGAGAGAGTGACGACCGACCGGTCAGATCCATCGACCGTTCGTAGTAATCGTTCTGGGATTATTATACAGCAAATAAACAGTCGGAAGCACCGATTTGCCTGAATTCAGCGATGGTCACTTCGGTTGGGAGGCGGATCGCGAGAGTCGCGTCGCGAAGACCGTCCCGCGAGCGGCTGGCGTCGCTCTCGCATTTATCTTCCGAAGTACCAGAATTCATCTATATATGTCTCAAAGACATTTTTTAATACGGCTTTCGCACGTCGAAACATCGTAAAACGAATGAAGCGGCGGAATATGGGTGAATAAGACGGCCTTACCGTCGAATCCTGTTGGCAATCAGACTCAGTCACGTAAGATTTTAATCTTGCCATAATATCCGAATACAGGCCCCTAAGCGGCGAACGTATAACGTTCTCGATCGAGATCGGTGGCACAGCGTTAAAAGAATAATAGAACTGGATGGAACGAGGTCTTCTAACCTATGTAGAATATTATGTCGTCTCACTACTCGCCGGTGAACTCCGGCTCGCGGCTCTCGAGGAACGCCTCGATTCCCTCGTTGTCGTCTTCGATCGCAACCGGCCGAACGGTTCGGCTCGGGCTCGAACACCGTCCGCGAACGCTCCTTCAGAGCGCTCTTCGCGGCTCGAGACGATCGGATTCGTCGCTGCCGTCGCCGAACCCCCGAATTCGTAGAAACCATTGAGTTCGTCTCCGTCGACGAGGGGATCTCTTTCGCCGCGGCGGCGATGAGTTCATCTGAGAGGCAGCCTCGGTCTTGGAACTCGATCACGCCCACGCCGGTAACGAACGCGCGCGAGCCCACCCGCCGGTGAAGACGAGCACGCGAATCGCGTCCGCCGCGACCGCGGCGGCCCGTTAGTTCGGTGCGGACCCGCTAGTCGACACCTCGGGGCGTTCGTACGTTCGATAGCGGCTGTCGTCACCGCTCGAGGTGCCCGCCAACCGGGAAGACCGCTTTGAGAGTAGCGTCGAGCGCGGCGAATCCGATCATTCGTCCGTCCCCCAGTCGCCGCTCGTGCCGACGCGCTCGCCGTCCTCCCAGACGTAATAGCCCTCGCCGGTTTTCTTGCCGAGCTTGCCCGCCCGGACCTTCCGGCGCAGGGACTGGGGCGGCTTGAATCGCTCCCGAGTTCCTCGCGGAGGTGTTCGGCGATGTGCAGGCGGACGTCGAGGCCGACGTGATCCGTCAGCTCGATCGGCCCCATCGGATGGCCGTAGCCGAGTTCCATCCCCTCGTCGATGTCGGCCGGGCTGGCGACGCCCCGTTCGACCATCCGGATCGCCTCGAGACCGAGCGCGACGCCCAGCCGCGAGGTCGCGAAGCCGGCCGTGTCGCGGACGACGACGTCCTCCTTCTCGATGCCCCGCACGTAGTCGACGGCGAACGACTCGGTGCGTTCGTCGGTCTGCTCGGCGATCACGATCTCGACGAGATCCATGATGTGGGGCGGGTTGAAGAAGTGCAGTCCCACCGCACGCTCGGGGCGCTCGAGCGCGCTGGCCATCTCCGTCACGGAGAGCGAGGAGGTGTTCGAGGCGATGACGGTCTCCTCGTCGGTCACCGCCTCGACGTCCGAGAAGACGTCCTTCTTCAGGTCCATCTCCTCGGGCACCGCCTCGACGACGAGGTCCGCGTCTTCGACGGCCTCCTTGAGATCGGTCGTCCCGTCGATGCGTTCGAGCGTCTCCTCCATCTCCGACTCGGTGAGTTTGTCCCGATCGACGCCGCCCTGGAGGTTGGTTCGGACCCCCTCGAGGCCGTCCTCGACGAGGTCCGCCTCGATATCCCGAAGCAAGACGTCGTGGCCCGCCATCGCCGAGACCTGCGCGATTCCGTGCCCCATACTGCCCGCTCCGAGGACTGCGATTTGCATACGTGCATCCACAGCGGAAGCTGTCAAAAGCGTTCCCGTTCGAACGATCGCTTCCGAACGAGGACGACCGCTCGAGGACGCGAACGGCCTCTGGCCGCTACGCTCGAGCGATGAGACCGCCAGCGACGGTGACGGTACGGGCGGCCAGCCGCTGTTGCCAGCAAAACGGATGAGAGTCGAAGCGGAGCTAGAAGATCTGGTCGGCGATGATGTTCTTCTGGATCTCGCTGGTGCCCTCGTAGATCTTCGTGATGCGGGCGTCGCGGTAGTAGCGCTCGGCGGGGTAGTCCGTGACGTAGCCCGAGCCGCCGTGGACCTGAATGCCCTCGTCGGCGACTTCGACCGAGATCTCGCTCGCGAACAGCTTCGCCATGCTCGAGTACTGCGCGGCGATGTCCTGGTTCTCCTGCTCGACCTGGGTCGCGGCGCGGTAGGTCAGCGAGCGGGCGGCCTCGACCTTGGTGGCCATCTCGGCGATCTTGTGCTGGATGGCCTGGAACTCCTTGATCTTCTGGTCGAACTGTTCGCGCTGGTTGGCGTACTCGATGGCGGCGTCGAGGGCGCCCTGGGCGGCGCCGACGGCCTGAGCAGCGACGTTGGCGCGACCGGCGGCGAAGAACTCCATCAGCTGGTAGAATCCCTTGTCGACCTCGCCGATGACGTTCTCCTCGGGAATACGGACGTCGTCGATAACGACCTCCGCGAGGTCGGAGGCGCGGATACCGAGTTTGTTGTCGATCTTGTCGGTCGTGATGCCGTCCCAGTCCATCTCGACGAGGAAGGCGGTGATGCCCTTATGGCCCTCGCCGGGGCTCGTCTTGGCCATGAGGACGCCGATGTCGGCGACGGTCCCGTTGGTGATCCACATCTTGTTGCCGTTGGCGACGTACTCGTCGCCGTCCTTCTCGGCGACCGTCTCTATCCCGGCGACGTTCGAGCCGTGTGCGGGCTCGGAGATCATCGACACCGACGCGATCTCGCCGTCGGCGATCTTGGGCAACCACTCCTCTTTCATCCATTCGTCGCCGAACTCCATGATCATGCTCGAGCCGAATCCGGCGCTGCCGATCGCGGAGCCGATCCCCGGATCCGCACGCCAGAGTTCCTCGGTGACGATGGTACTGGCTATCTTGTCCATCCCGGCACCGCCGTACTCGAGCGGGATGCTCGGCGCGACGAAGTCGTACTCGGCGGCCTTCCGACGGAGGTCCTCAGGGTACTTCCCTTCCCGATCGTGTTCCTCGGCGACCGGTTTGATCTCGTTCTCACCGAACTCGTGGACGGCGTCGCGAATGGCCTCGTGTTCGTCGGACAGCGTAAATGCCATATGTCACTGCTCGACTGCGGGAACCAAAATAGCTTCGGTATATTCAACAGATGCAAAGTATATTCGGTACAGTTCTAACTTTGTTAAGCGAGTTCGCGGGGAAGGGCGATCCCGCTAGCGAAGCGGCTGTGGTCCCTGTTAGAGAGCCACTACCCGTCCTCGAGTACGTTCGCGGCGAGCTCACTCGGCTCGAGCCCTCCGATCCGCGAGGGCCACAGCCCGGAATCGACGCGCCCTCGAGACGTATTCGTCGGACGGAACGTACCGTAATACCTATCCGGACATTGGTAGAGTATCACGTATGCTGGATTTCGTCGATCTCGAGGCGGATTTGGACCAGGAAGAGCGCATGATCCGCGATACGGCCCGGGAGTTCGTCGCGGAACACGTCAAGCCCGACATCGGCGAGCACTTCGAGAACGGGACGTTCCCGAAAGAGATCATCCCGAAGATGGGCGAACTCGGCTTCTACGCACCCAACCTCGAGGGCTACGGCTCGCCGAACGTCTCCGAGACGGCCTACGGACTCCTCATGCAAGAACTCGAGGCCTGTGACTCGGGGCTGCGCTCGATGGCGTCGGTCCAGGGCGCGCTCGTCATGTATCCCATCCACGCCTACGGGAGCGAGGAGCAAAAGGAGGAGTGGCTGCCGAAACTCGGCGAAGGCGAGGCCGTCGGCTGTTTCGGCCTCACGGAGCCCGAACACGGCTCGAACCCGTCGGCGATGGAAACCCGCGCCGAGCAGGACGGGGACGGCTACGTCCTCAACGGGTCGAAGACCTGGATCACGAACTCACCGATTTCGGACGTCGCGGTCGTCTGGGCGCGCGACCAGTCGGACCCCGACGCTCCGGTTCGCGGATTCCTCGTCGAAACCGACCGCGACGGCGTCTCGACCAACAAGATCACCGAGAAGCTCTCCCTGCGCGCGTCGATCACGGGCGAGATCGGCCTCAACGACGTCTTCGTTCCCGAGGAGAACGTCCTGCCGGGCGTCTCCGGCATGAAGGGGCCGCTCTCCTGTCTCACGCAGGCCCGCTACGGGATCGCCTGGGGCGCCGTCGGCGCCGCCCGTGACTGCTTCGAGGAGGCCCGCCAGTACGCCAAGGACCGCGACCAGTTCGGCGGCCCGATCGGACGCTTCCAGCTTCAACAGCGCAAGCTCGCGGAGATGGGGACCCAGATCACGCTGGCTCAGTTGCTCGCCTACCGCCTGGCGGAACTCAAGGAGCGCGGCGAGATGCGACCGCAGCACGTCTCGATGGCCAAGCGAAACAACGTCCGGACGGCTCGCGATCAGGCCCGGATCGCCCGCGAGATCCTCGGCGGCAACGGGATCACCACCGACTACTCGCCGATGCGCCACATAGCCAACATGGAGACGGTCTACACCTACGAGGGCACCCACGACATCCACACGCTCGTCCTCGGCGAGGAGTTCACGGGCATTCCGGCCTACGAGTAGCTCCGCCCTACGAGTAGCGACGCGAGACGCTCGTCTCGAGGCGATTCCGAGACGGGAACCCCGTTACGAGCAGGGAGCGATCCGCGACGCCTATCCCGAATTCTGAAATACGTCTCCCGAGGTACGGGATATCTGTCTCAGAAGTCGAAAAGGAGCGAACGATCTCGCACCAGCGACGACGACCGTTCCGCAGTTCTGCAACCGCGTTTCATTCTCCGGAACATTGAACTGGTTCGTGACGGATGTACGCGTATGGAGACGGACGAGGGCGACGAAACCGACGCGGGCGTCTCGACCACGCGGAAGACGTTCGCGATCCTCGAGGCGCTCGCGGAAACGGACGGGCTCACGATCACGGAACTCACCCGCCGGACGGGGCTGAGCAAGAGCACCGTCTATCGCCACCTCGCGACGCTGACCGACATGGGGTACGTCGTCGAGCGCGACGGCGAACACTACGTCGGCTTCCGACTGCTCGAGATCAGCGAACAGGCCCGCAACCGGGAGACGGGGTACGCGGCCGCCAAGCGGTCGGTGTTCGAACTCGGGCAGGAGACGGGCGAGCGCGCGGTCTTCACCGTCGAGGAGCGCGGCGAGGCCGTCTACGTCCACCGGTACGGAAGCCGCTCGAACACGCTGATCGGCAAGCGGCGACCGCTGCACACGCTGGCCTCGGGGAAGGCGATCCTCGCGGAGTGGGACGACGATGATGTCGCCCGGTTCGTCGCCGAGAAGGGCCTCGAGGCGGTCACGGACGACACCATCACCGACCCCGACGAACTCCGCGCCGAACTCGAGCGGATCCGCGAGCGCGGCTACGCCGTGAACGATCAGGAACACATGGACGGCCTCCGCGGGGTCGCCGTCCCCGTCTACACGCCCGACGACGACCTGCTGGGCGCGCTGGGCGTGTTCGGACCGACGAGCAGATTCAAAGACGAGGCCCTCCACGAGGAACTGCCGACCCGGCTCCGGGACAAGGCCGACGAGATCCGGGTGACGCTCGCCTACGGCTGATTCCCGCACACGGCTGCGTCGGCCGCTATCGGTTCGAAGCGGCGTCCAAGGACGACCGACTCGCGAGTGTCTCCGTCGATCCCCACTTCGGTAGGGTTCAGTAGCAGTTCCAACTCGAGATGAAACGATGCCAGCCGTTCAGTTTCGATCCTGGCTGTTTCACTATACGGAACAAGTGGATTGCATAGCGAGATCGTTCGCCGCCGCACCTTTATCAGTGATCGCGCGGCCAACGGGAGTATGTCGACGCGACAGCACTCGACGCGACGAACGGTTCTTCGAACGCTCGGCTCGCTCGGACTGACATCGGTCGCCGCCGCCGCGACCGCCGGTGCCGACGGCGACGGCAGTAACAACGGGGACGACCCGTCACCGCCCGCGAACGGCGCTCGCTCGAGGTCGGCCGCGGCCGGTTGCGGATCGGCCGACGTGGACCGCTATATCGCCACCGTCGACCGAATCGTCGGCGGGAGATACGTCGTTCTCCTGCTCGAGTCGGACGGCGAACTCGTCGACCAGCACGTGGCTCGCCGGTCGACGCTCGAGTCGGTCGAGGAGAGCGATATCCTGCGCGTCGTTTTCAAAGACGGCGACCTCCTCGCGGCGAATCAACTCCCGAAACGACCCGGACGGAGCGCTTCGAAGCCGTCGCCCCAGGAGCGGTTCGACTCGCTGGCCAGCGACGGCCCGCCGTAACGACGGTCGTCGAAGCGGTGGCTGGCCTGGGGCGTCTCCGGCGGTTACAGCGCCACCCGTAGCTGCTGCTCTGACTCAGCACTGCCTGTAGCTGCCGCTCAGACGGCCGTTAGTTGCAAGTCCTGCTCTCTAGCGGTTCAGAATTACACACATACGAATGTAATGTCCTGTTAGAATAGTTCCGTTTCGAGCGCGTCGATCTCGTCGATCAGCAGGTGGCCGATCTCCTCGGTCGTCGACTCGTCGACCGCCATGCGGTACGTCGGGCCGCCGATCGAGAACGCGCCGACGACCTCGCCGTCCGGACTCGTTATCGACGCGCCGATGGACCGATACCCCTCGATCAGCTCCTCGTTGTTGGTCGCGTACCCGCGCTCGCGGATCGCCTCGAGTTCGTCGAACAACGCCGCCTCGTCGGTGATGGTTTCCTCCGTCGTCGCCGGGAGCTCCCAACGATCGATGATCTCTCGAACGCGCGCTTCGGGCATCGACGACAGGATCGCCTTGCCCGAGGCGCAGTTGTGCATGTAAAACCGGTTCCCAGCCCGGAAGGGTCCCGACTCCGACAGTCCCCGAGGGGTCGACTCGCCGATGGCGTACTCGAGGGAGTACGCGCGACCGTTTTCCTCGACGATGAAGTCGGCCTCGTTGCTCGACTTCTCCGCGAGGGAATAGACTCGCCGCCGGGCCGCCGCGTACAGCGGGTTTCGATCGCGCGCGTGTTCGCCGAACGGGAGAAACTGGAGGCCGACGTGGTAGGTGTCACCCTCGCGGACGAGAAATCCCTCCTTGACCAGCGTGTGAAGGTGGTTGTGAATGGTACTCTTCGCCACCTCGAGCTGGTCGGCGAGTTCGCTCAACGTGGCGCCGTCGTCGTCGCGAACCGCGCGAACGACTGCGAGCGACGTTTTCGTCGTCTTGACCGGGCGAGGTGCGTCGTCCGTCATACGTTCACCGTGGGAGTGCCCCGACATAAGCGTTCGGAATGTGTGAACGCGGGCGTTGTCGTGCCGGAGAAATTGTATCGAATTTTCCCGTATATTTCACTAATAAGGATGGAAAATAACTTGATTTCGTCCGTATATTAACATTCGATCGTGCGGTTGATAGGTCTTCTGTCGGCCCCTCAGTAGCTATCGGCCGGGAAGACGCTCGAACAGCGACTACGTTCGAAATGTGTGAATAGACGGCGACGACCGGCCACCGTTTCGATCGAGTTCGGGGAATCGTCATCCGTCACAGATCAGTAGCAAGATAGAACGTTCACACATTCGAAACACGCTACTGAGAACGAGTCGCAACCGAGAAGCGTCGACTCGGTTCGTGCGGTAGCGTCTACTGAGTGTGATCAGTGCCGATCGGGAACCGCCCGATCGAGACTAATCAGCGCCGCAGCGTCCCGTCCAGCCGCAGTTTCGACACCACTCCGCCGAGACGGCGGTCGACTGACCGCAGAGCGGACAGCTCCGCTCAGTCATCGTCGGTCGTGATGTCCGCGGACAGTCCCTGGGCCATCTCGATGTCCTTCGAGTTGTTCAGCGTCCAGGCGGTGCGCTCGGTGACGGCCTCGATCACTTCGCGGCCGCTCGGGTAGCCGTTGCCGGACTTCTTGACGCCGCCGAAGGGCAGGTGGACCTCGGCGCCGATACACGGCAGGTTGCCGTACGCGAGCCCGACCTCGGCGTTGTCGCGGTAGTAGTTGACCTCGCGGTAGTCCTCGGAGATGATCGCTCCCGCGAGCCCGTACTCGGTGTCGTTGTGGATCTCGACGGCGTCCTCGATGTCGCCGGAGTACTCCATGAGCGCGACGTGGGGACCGAAGACCTCCTCCCGGGTACAGCGGAGGTCGGCCTCGTGATCGGCCTCGTAGACGAACGGGCCGATCCAGTGGCCGTCCTCGTGGCCGTCCGGAATCTCGTCGGCAGCCAGTTCGTCGCGGTCGACGAGCACGTCGACGTCCTCCTCGCGGGCGAGTTCGTTGTACTCGAGGACCTTCTCCTTGTGCTCGCCCTCGACGAGCGGGCCCATGAAGGTGTCTTCGGCCAGCGGGTCGCCGACGGCGACGTTCTCGGCGACGTCGACGAACCGTTCCTTGAACTCGTCGTAGACGTTCTCGTGGACGATCAGGCGCTCGGCCGAGACGCAGCGCTGTCCGGTGGTCTTGAACGAACTCATCACGGCCGAGTGGACGGCCGTATCGAGGTCAGCCTCGTCGGTGATGACGACCGCGTTCTTCCCGCCCATCTCGCAGGCTGCGAGCTTGCCGGGCTGTTCGGCGACGGTCTGGCCGACTTGTTGGCCGACCTCGGCCGAACCGGTGAAGAGGACGGTGTCGACGCGCTCGTCCTCGACGATGGCCTCGCCGGCGTCGCCGAAGCCTTGGACCATGTTGAAGACGCCGTCCGGGATGCCGCTGTCCTCGAACATCTCGGCGACGATCTGGGCGCACCACGGCGTCTGTTCGGCGGGCTTCCAGACGACCGTGTTCCCCTCGACAAGCGAGACGGCCATGTGCCAGAACGGGATCGCGACCGGGAAGTTCCAGGGCGTGATACAGCCGATGACGCCGCGGGGCTTGCGGCGCATGTAGGCGTCCTTGCTCCCGATCTCGCTCGGGACGACGTCGCCGTGAGGGTGGCGGGCGTTGCCCGCGGCCCACTCGACCATGTGGGCGGCCTCGACGACGTCGGCCTTCCCTTCCGAAATCTCCTTCCCGCACTCCTTGGTGACGATCTCGCCGAGCTCGTCCGTTCGCTCGCGGAGCTCGTGGTAGATGTCCCAGAGGTACTCGGCGCGGTCGATGTGGGAGAGTTCGCGCCACTCGTCTTGGGCTTCTTCCGCCGCCTCGAGGGCGGCGTCGACGTCGGCCTGGGTCCCGCGGTGGAAGGTCCGCAGGGTCTCGCCGGTCGCCGGGTTCTCGCTTTCGAAGGTCTCGTCGCCCTCCCCGTCGGTCCACTCGCCGTTGATGTAGTGCCGGTCAGGCTGAGCTGTCGTCTGCTGACTCATACGGTACGAATGATGGATCATCGCGGAATAACCACGGCCTCCCATGGTCGGGACCGTCCGCCTCCCCCGGCGGTCGGTTCGAGGGCCGTCTCTCGATCTGCGTTTCGGGCTCCAACGCGGCGGAATTGAGCCGATCGGCGGCGAACTAACGCGCGTTATCGCTATTCAGTATGTTTATAGTGCTCACACGGAACTAGCGAGTAGAGCCGACCCATGAGCAGCACGAGTTCGACGACGACTACGACAGGGTCTCCGGACGGCACACGACTCACACTCGAGATCTGGCACCCGGATTGCTGGGGCTTGCAGGCGACCGAGGCGGTCGACGCCGGTCTGCTCGTCCACACCGTCCACCGCACCGTCGAAGACGCGGTCAAAGGCCACTTCACCGTGTACGCCGATACGACGAACCAACTCGACGAGTTCGTCGCCTTCGCGGACGAGTCGCCGCTGACCCACTCGACGGTCGAACTCGGACAACGACCGACCAGCACGGCACCGAACCCGGGGAACGCGACCCGCGAACTGTTCGTCGAGTACGAGCCCGAACACAGCATCAGCGACGCGCTCGTCTCCCACGGCTTCATCCACGACGCGTCGGTGCGCGTCGAAGGCGGCGTCGAACACTGGCCGGTCTTCGTCGCCGGTGGCCGCGACGAGATCCGGAACCGACTCGAGGCGATCCGGACCGAGACCGACGCGGAAATCTCGGTCAGCCGGGTCGCCACGCCCGACGGCGGCCCGTCCGAGACCGCCGACCGGACGGATCGTCTCACGCCCCGACAGCGCGAAGCGTTCGAACTCGCCTGCGAGCAGAACTACTACGCCTGGCCCCGCGAGATCAGCACGCGCGAACTCGCGGACGAACTCGGCGTTTCGAAGACGACGCTGCTCGAGCACCTCCGAAAGGCCGAAGCGAAGTTGCTCAATCCCGACGACGTCTGATCGCCTCTGCCGTTTATTCCTCGATACTTCCAACAGAATCTTTTGGTCGGGTATCGATTTAGGGTGGTTCCGTACCAGCGATCGGGTATGATTCCCCCGATTGCGAGCCGGTTCGTCGCCGGCACGTCCGCATCCGGTGCGCTGGATCACGTGTCCGACTGTAATCGAGACGGAATGGGCGGCATCCTGAACCTTCTCGGCGAACACTACCACGAACCCGAACCCGCGGCCGAGGACGCCGACGAATACTGCCACCTCGCCTCCCAACTGGCCGAGCGCGACCTGAACGGGACCATCTCCGTCAAACCCTCCCAGATCGGGATCGACGTCGGTCCGGACGTCTTCACGGCGAACTTCGAACGAATCGTCGAGGCCGCGGCGGCCGAAGACGTCTTCGTCTGGTGTGACATGGAAGACCACACGACGACCGACACGACGCTCGACGCCGTCGAATCCGCGGCCCGCGACCACCCGGACGGCGTCGGCGTCGCGATTCAGGCCAACCTCAAGCGGACGCGCGACGACCTCGAGCGACTCGCCGACGTTCCCGCGGCGGTCCGTCTGGTCAAGGGCGCCTACGACGAACCGTCGTCGGTCGCGCTCGATTCGAAGGCGGCCGTCGACGAGGCCTACGAGGACCACCTCGAGTTCCTCTTCCGCGAGTTCGATCACGGTGTCGCGGTCGGGAGCCACGACACGAAGATGCTCAAGACCGCGGTCGACCTCCACAAGGAGTACGGCACGCCGTTCGAGATCCAGATGCTCATGGGCGTCCGCGAGGACGCACAGCGGGAACTCGCCGAGAAGGGCTACGAGGTCAACCAGTACGTCCCCTACGGCGACAAGTGGATGCAGTACTTCTATCGCCGCGTCCGCGAACGGAAGGAGAACGCGCTGTTCGCGCTTCGCGCCGTCGTCGGCGTCTGATGGAGTGGGATCAGTAACGTCGAGGAACCGCTCCGACTGACGACAGCGCATAAGATCCGTTTCAGACGAGAGACGATACTATTCCTGTCGGTTCACGAATCACCGAGTACGCGCGCCCGGCGTACACGGAGTCCACAGTTTCAGTCATTGATCGCTGAATACAGCAGTCACCGGCAATATAGACGTCTGTGCGTAATCGCATAGTACCGCGATCTGCTGTTTGCTCAGCGAGGCACTGATAGATCGAGGCTGAGCCGAAGGGAGTTCCTCCTTAGTGAATGAATGCTGATCGAGGGGCCAACACTGACCAACGGGTTCTCCGAATGTACCGCTTTTGAGCCCGATACGATGGGAGATTGAACGATTTCACGAGATATTGCGTGACAGTCAGACCAGCACAGAGCGCTGGCTGGTCGTCTACACCACCCCTACAACTATTTTTGGAATCACCAAGTACTGGCGGATCGACCCTGGTTACAGCATTCGAGCAGGCGATTTGATGTACCGATGTCCACGATACGAGAACAGGAAGGTTTATACAAGCGTATCATTCATGTTTTTTCGTAGCATGGAAGAAGATACAGGACTCGCCCGTGATCAGTGGGCAACACGGTTCGGTTTCGTTATGGCACTGGTCGGGGCTGTGGTGGGGTCTGGCAACATCTGGCGAATGCCGTACGTTGCTGGAATGAACGGAGGTGGGGCGTTTCTGGTTATCTATCTCGTCCTACTGTACCTCATCGCCGTCCCTGGATTGATGGCAGAAACGCTTCTCGGCCGGTACACGCAAAGTGGAGTCATTGGTGCGTTTAAGAACTTCCTCGGAGAGGGGTGGTCCGAAGGGTTGGGCCTCGTAGTCGTCATCGTCAATATCGGGTTGATGTCTTACTACGCCCCGGTAATCGCGTGGACAATCTACTATCTGGCACACGCGGCACTGGGAACGTTCTACCAACCTGGATTCGACCCCACGGCGTTCTGGGCCGCGTTCTCTGGATCCCCACTGTTAGTCGTGGGACTGCACACGTTGGTTGCGGTCCTAGTCGGATTCGTCTTGCTTTTCGGTATCTCGGATGGTATCGAACGAGTCGTCAAATGGATGATCCCGGCTTTGGTGGTGACGCTGTCCGCAGTCGCTATCAAAGGACTAACGCTCCCCGGAGCGATGGAAGGGCTCGCGTTCGCGTTCAATCCTGAGTGGGAGTACATGACCGATGCAAATACGTGGATTGCTGCTCTCGGTCAGGCACTCTTCTCAACCGGGCTGGGATGGGGTATTGCGCTCACTTACGGTAGCTATCTCGGAAAGAACGACGACGTCCCGCTCGGCGGCGGCCTGATCACCGCGGTTGGGAACACGAGCATCGGTCTACTCGCCATCTTTACCGTGTTCCCTGCCGTCTTCGCGTTCGGTCTGGAACCGACTACGGGAGCTGAGTTGACCTTCGTTTCGCTCGTTTCGATCTTCCCGAGTATGACCGGCGGCTACATCTGGGGCCTTCTGTTCTTCCTCGGCTTCCTGTTCGCTACATACTCGTCCGGCCTCGGTATCACAGAGGTCGGGGTAACGACGGTCAAAGAAGAGACGCGTCTGACGCGTACTCAGTCCGTGATAGCAGTTGTCGGCGCTTGGTGGCTGCTCGGGATTCCGAGCGCGTATTCCTCTGAGTTCCTCGGATGGATGGACTTCATGTTCGGCAACTTCGGACTCCCGCTCGCGACGTTGATGATACTCATCCTCGTCGGCTGGGTGATCGATTCGAAACGCGCTCGCATCCTCGACTTAAATCATAACAGCGACGTCTATATTGGCTCTTACTGGGATCCGATCATCAAATACGTGATTCCGACCGTGATGGTCTTCATTATGGGGTATTACTTCGCAACCAATATCGAGGACCCGCGGGCGATCAGCGGTCTCGCCCTCATGACTGGTCTTACTATCGGGAGTATCCTACTCATGCAGTTCATTCGGAGAGGAAAGACGAATGAACCCGCTCTGACGCCAGGAGGTGACTGATAATGGCGGAAACATTAACTGCGTTCGGTTGGGTCGTCATGCTGTCGATGATAATTACCCTGTGGTGCGCTTCTATAGTGGCTCTCAAGAAGACCCTTTCCGAGGAGGACAAAAAAGCCGAGCTAATAACCCAACAGGGGGCGATAGAGAGCTACTCCCCACGCGCTCTGACCGAACTCCGTGAGTGGATCGAGAACCACCCGAACGATCCATATCGTGAGATAGCGGTCCAGCGGTACAACGAGTGCGTTGAGACTCTGAAAGAGATCGACGAGCCGTTTTACGACTGGAACGACTCTCAGATATCTGACTTGGAGAAACTATAGGTCGCCGCTGCGGATCTGACTACCGTAATTGAATCGTTTTCATCGGTACTGAGATCCCCTCAGGAGCGAAATCATTATACTTGAACTCGCGGATGATAGGATATGCAGTCAGACGTGCTTATTGAGTCGATCGACACGCACACAGGTGGCGAGCCGACTCGCATTATCACTGGCGGCCTCAACCGAGAAGTGTTCGAGGGCGGAACGGTCCAAGAGCAACGCGATAAGTTTGCCGAAGAACTCGACCACTTGCGTGAGTTCCTGATGAAGGAACCACGGGGCCATGACGATATGTTCGGAGCGATTACGGTCCCGCCCTCTCGTGACGACGCAGATCTCGGATTGTTCTTCATGGATAACGAGGGATACCTCGACATGTGTGGGCACGGGACAATGGGTGTCGTGACCGCATTGATAGAAACGGGACAACTGGAAGCGAAATCACAGTTACGAATCGAAACGCCAGCAGGTGTCGTCTCAGCGCGTCCAGAGATGAGTGAGGACGGGAGGGTCGACCGAGTTGCTGTCCAGAACGTCACCTCATATATTATCGATAAAGTCGAAGTCACTCTGTCGCTTGGCGGCAGATCGATCGTAGTTCCGGTAGACGTTGTCCACGCTGGTAACGTATTCGCACTCGTCCCTGCGTCCGCAGTTGACCTCGCAGTCGCGACGGAGAATACGGACGAATTCGTGGAATTAGGCCTTGAAATCCGGCGGACCATCAACCAAGAGATCGACCTTCGAGACCCACTTTCTGGAAAAGGTACGACAGTAGATATTACGGAGTTCTACGAGTCAGACAACGACGCCGACCGAAACGTCGTTATTTTCGGCGAAGGGCAAGTCGATCGTTCCCCGTGCGGAACCGGGACTTGTGCCAAAATGACCCTTCTTCACGAGAGGGAGGAACTCGACCTTACCGAGCCGTACCAGTACGAAAGCGTGATCGGAACGCGTTTCGAAGGCGAACTCCAGGACCACGAGGACAGAGACGGCACTCGCGTAATGACATCGGAGGTTGCTGGATCCGCGTATATCGTCGCGACCCACAAGTTCTTACGTGATTCTGAAGACTCGGTCCCGGGCTTTAGTGTCTAGACTCGATATCACATCGAGACTGAGAAATACGGATCGCTGATTTCGCTACTGACCTTCCCCAACTACGAGCGCTCGTTCGCCGAACTCGCGTCCGTCGAACGGACAACTGGAACCGCGGTCACGAACAATCGCAGTACAGCGGAGCTGTCGGAGCACGAGCCGGTTCTGCTCGTACTGCGGTGATCGGATAGACGAGACCACCCGCAGCGGCCTCCCCCGTCGCGTTTGTGCGAACTGATCGCACGATCTACGCCTTCCCAAACCCACTGACAGCGAACCCGTAGATTCCTCGAGGAACGCACCGGTAAAACCGAGTCGTGGGCTCGAGTAGACCCAGGCGAAGCACTGATCGAACCGTTCGGTCGGTTCGGCTACGAAGTGACGCTTAGGGACGACGAGAGGCTTCTCGACGTACTACGGATTTCGACGTACCGACACATATCGTCGGGCTCGGCCGAGTATCGGGAACGGGGCTAGCGATCCGATCGAAGAGGACGTGAGTCTCCAGACGTGACATCGGCATCTGGTCGAGTGGTATCTCCGGAACGAATTCGCCAACTTCGATATTTTCAAGACTGTGTGTGACAACGACGATAGATGGCTGTCAGTCGAATGAGCACGTCAGCGACTCGAGTACAACTCGCCGGACAATGGCGCAGTGTGGAGTCTACCATCAGGATGTGGAGAGCTCACCCGGTTACGAAATCACGGAGAGTATAGAATGTCGACAGTCAGAGACGTTCGGGATCTGGGTCTTCTCGCACTGTTATGGGGTACCATCTTTCCAGCAGCCGAAATCGGGCTTTCGACGTTCCCGCCGCTTCTGTTGATGGCATTGCGATTCGACGTGGCCAGCCTACTTATGATCGGGTACGTCGTCCTTCGGAGTGAGGACTGGAGACCGCGTTCACGAGGCGACGTGCTTGCGATCGTTGCTGGCGGCGTGTTGTGGACTGTAATCGGCAACGGTGTCTGGTACATCGGCCAGGCCCTGACCACGAGCGTTTTCTCGGGCATAATGACTAGTCTCGTTCCGGTGTTAACAGCCGGGTTCTCGTGGGTACTCCTTCCTAAAGAGCGCCTTCGCCCCCTCTCGATCGCTGGCTTGGGGATCGGATTCGTCGGTGTGCTGGTTATGCTGGTTCCGTCCGGAACGATTGCGTTCACCGAGGGCCTGCTGGGCAAAGCAATTCTATTCGGGGGCGCGGGTGGCGTCGCGCTGGCGAGTGTGCTGATTCGATACGCCGACATGTCTCTCTCCAGTTCAGTGCAAACAGCTTGGTCAGCGGCCCTCGGTGCAGTCCTTTTACACGTCCTGAGCCCACTATTTGGAGAGACGTGGAGCGGTGAGGTGCCACTGATTGCTGGCGTGGCAGTCGCCTATCTCGGTGTCATCTCGACGGTCGTTGCGTATCTGCTCTATTTTTCACTGCTCCAGCGTCGTCCCTCGTTCGAGGTGACACTTGTGATGTATGTGTCTCCTGTAGTTGCTGCGATTACCGGGTGGCTTCTGTTCGGGGAGCCAATCACGTTCCCAATGGTCGGAGGGTTCCTCCTCGTAGTTGCGGGGTTCTCACTGATGAAACGCGAAGAGATTCGGACAGAGCTCACTCGATACGGAATTGTCGACTGATCTGCACAATCTTGAATGAAAAAGAGTGCTACTATCTACTGTGCTGTGCGGCCACCTCACCGAAACGGCCCACCCGTGTTGACGCCGTTTGCCGCGTACACTCCCTGCATTTCAGTGGGATATAGCACGATCACCGCTTCGTCGTTCTGTTGACCGACACCGTACGTCCGGTTTCATCGAAACGATGTGACCGACGAGTACGGCCGCGAACGCCTCGTGGCGAGTACTAGGGTCGGCTGAGTTCTGAACAGATACGTTCGGAAATGTATCGGCTCACGTATCTCTGCGTGATCGACGGCTGGTCCGCACGATTGCGAGCCGGTGGTTTCCGAGGCGACGAATTACGGCCACTATTCCGAGTGTCCTAGTAGTGTTCGTCGCCTACATCGGCGTCGAGTTCGTCGGACTGTACGCGCTGGTCGTCTTCGGCCAGGACGGTATCGAGGACCCGAACAACGTCGTGCCGCTGCTCACGCTCGAGTTCCCTCCTGGTGCGATCGCGGGGATCACCCTGGCGGCCGCACTCGCCGCGATGCCGTCCAGCGCCGACTCGCACAGAACACGCCGATCCACACGCTCGTCCTCGACTATGCCTGGGGCGGCCTCGGCGCGGCCATCGGCCCACCGCTCATCGTGTCGCTGTGGTGGAAGCGCATCACCGCCAAAGGCTCGGTTGCGAGTATGATCGTCGGAGCCCTGACGATGATCGTCTGAATCCAGCTTTCGAGCATCCTCGAAATATTCGGGCTCATGAGTGCTATCGAGGGGTCGGTGCTCCTCGTGGGACTCGTCACCGACGACGAGCTCGTCCTCGCGTTCACCTCCTCGACGATCACGCTCATCGTCGTCTCGCTCGTCACGGAGCCGCCGGAGAGCGTCGCGAGCTGGGTCACGCAGCGGAGACGCAAAGCTACTGCTCGCATCACGGGCTCCGATCGATAGTCGTGTGCGCTCGAGAGAGTCTCGGGGATGGTGTTCGTCCTTACGGATTGCTATAGTGGTTTGGGAAACAGTATATTCTCCATTTTATCGGACTAGTTATGTATTTATTCGCGTTGCGGCTTTCACATCAGTCGGCTTCAGGACCGACTGTGCTGGGACAGGTATCACTCGACCGTATTCTCGCTCGAGAAGCACAGTTGCTGCTCCGTGTTCCGTTCCACTCCTGGAAGAACGTACGTGTAGTGTCCGTTTCCCGTAATCGGTAGTGACGCAACTCACTGCACTCGTGAACAGCGCCATCCAGTCAAGACGACGTCTCATCGGGTGAATCTCGGCTTCGTGTCTTCGCTCATTTACCGACGATTAATTTTGGGAGATTCACTCGAGTCGAACCAGATCACGAACCGGGTTCGACTATCGATTGATGCCAATTCTATGCTCAATGAGTAGTTTTTGAAAGCGAGGGGAAGATGGAGCTGATATCTTGGTGAGTGACTATAGCCATCCGTTGTGCTCGTACCGGCATCGCCTCTATCACCCCGAAAGCGGCCGCGGGATCGCTCTCGTATTCAGGACACTCTTGGACGATTCTGTTGTACGGGCCGCTGTAACGCCAATCGGCGGGACCGAGCCGCGGTCAGACCACTATCAGTCCTCGAGAACTACTGCTATAAATACGAGTAGCCCCGCACAGCCGATGCTGTGCGGGGCGTGATGATGAAGTATGAGTGGATGGCGGCGAATCGGGTCTCCCAGAGGGTCGCCCACTCCAGTACTCGCCGAAACGCAGGCGGGCTTAACGTCCGTGTTCGGGATGGGTACGGGTGGAACCCCGCCGCTGTGGCCGCCGAACGCCGATCAGCGGAATCGAACCGCCGCAATACCAATATCGGTGGTGTATCGACCGTAGTGTACGTGTAGTCCAGTTTGCGTCCGGACCCGTTCACCGCGTCACGGATCCAATGCGATTGTAGTTATGAGTGTGTGGCTTGGCCGATTAGTGCTCGCGGACTCAACACCTCGTTGCCTTGGTGCGTACATCCCGAGTCTATCGAACTCGTCTTCTACGAGTAGCCTCAGTGGTTCCTCTTTTCCAGGTGGGTTTCGAGCTTAGATGCGTTCAGCTCTTACCCCGTGGTGCGTCGCTGCCCGGCACGTGCCCTCTCGGACAGCCGGTACACGAGTGGCACCCATTCGTAGTTCCTCTCGTACTATACGAACGTTCCTGTCAGGAACCGTAACACCCCCAATAGATAGCAGCCGACCTGTCTCACGACGGTCTAAACCCAGCTCACGACCTCCTTTAATAGGCGAACAACCTCACCCTTGCCTGCTTCTGCACAGGCAGGATGGAGGGAACCGACATCGAGGTAGCAAGCCACCCGGTCGATATGTGCTCTTGCGGGTGACGACTCTGTTATCCCTAAGGTAGCTTTTCTGTCAGCAATGGGCCGCATCAAGCAGCCGCATTGGTTCGCTAGACCACGCTTTCGCGTCAGCGTCCGTCGTTGTGCCGGACACTGTCAGACTTCCTTATGCTCTTGCGCTCTTTCCGCGTCTCCGACGCGGGTAGAAAATCTTGGGCGCGCTCGATATCTTTTCAAGCGCGTACCGCCCCAGTCAAACTGCCCGGCTACCAGTGTCCTCCGCCAGGAGTGAGTCGCAGTCACCATCGGGTAGTATTTCAATGTTGGCTCGGTGGCCCGCTAGCGCGGGTACCTGTGTAACGCCTCCTACCTATGCTGCACAATGGCGACCACGTCTCAGTGACAGCCTGCAGTAAAGCTCTATAGGGTCTTCGCTTCCCCTTGGGGGTCTCCAGACTCCGCACTGGAACGTACAGTTCACCGGGCCCAACGTTGGGACAGTGGCGCTCTCATTGATCCATTCATGCAAGCCGCTACTGAAGCGGCAAGGTACTACGCTACCTTAAGAGGGTCATAGTTACCCCCGCCGTTAACAGGTCCTTCGTCCCCTTGTACGGGGTGTTCAGATACCTGCACTGGGCAGGATTCAGTGACCGTACGAGTCCTTACGGATTTGCGGTCACCTATGTTGTTACTAGACAGTTGGAGCGCCCGAGTCACTGCGACCTGCCTCGTTGCGAGGCAGGCATCCCTTATTGCGAACGTACGGGACTAACTTGCCGAATTCCCTAACGTCGGTTGATCCCGACAGACCTTGGCTTTCGCCGCCACGAGTACCTGTGTCGGATCTCGGTACGGACAGTGTGCTCACCTTTTCACGGGCTCTAGGTTGACCTCTCTTGCGCTATCCAGCCATTCGTTCGCTTCCTGCCATTACGGCTTCCACGAACTTCGACTGTTCGCCCGAGCGAAAACTCGGGAGAGGCGGCCCCAAAGCGTCGGCTTTGAGTGCACACTGGCATAGGAATATTAACCTATTTCCCTGTTGTCTGCTTCGACTTACGGGCAGACTTAGGACCGGCTAACCCTCAGCTGATCAGCATTGCTGAGGAACCCTTACTCGTTCGGCCGTCGGGGTTCTCACCCGACTAACGCTGCTACTATGACCAGGATTTTCGTTACTGAACGGTCCACACGACTTCTCAGCCGTGCTTCCACCCGAACAGAACGCCAACCTACGGGATCACTTTCGATCAAGAGTGCCGCTGGTCTCGGTGGTAGACTTGAGCCCCGATCATTTTGGGCGCCGCAAACCTCGGCCGGTAAGCTGTTACGCTTTTCTTAGAGGGTAGCTGCTTCTAAGCTCACCTCCCGGCTGTCTAGGGCTTGCGACCACCTTCGATCGCACTTAGTCTACACTTGGGGACCTTAACCCAGCTCTGGGTTGTCTCCCTCACGGTACACAGGCTTACCCGTGCACCGGACTCCTGCGTCGAACGGCGTTCATAGGTTCGGAGTTGGACAGGGGCGCACTCCTCTCAGTGCGGTCCCCCAATCCGTCGCTCTACCCCATGAACTACCTCGGCAGAGGTGATGCTTCGACATCTTTCGGTTGGAACCAGCTGTTTCCGGATTCGATGGGCCTTTCACCCTGACGTAGGTCACGCGAGGGTATTGTAGGACACCAACGCTATCGGGCCTCCACGTGCCTTTCGGCACGCTTCACCCTACCCACGCCAGATCATCCGGTTTCGGTCGTGCCCGTTTGACTCCCCGCGCTTGAACACGGCGGCCCTCGTCGTAAGACTGCGGCCATGTCGGTTTCCCTACGCCTTCCCTGATGATCAGGTTAGACTCGTCAAACAGGCACACTCCTGGTTCGTTTTTCAAAACGTACGACAGAACACCGGCTTCCCGGACGGCTTACTACAGGTTTGCACCTGAGTCATTGTGTCCGGGACCTTGTATGCCCTGTCGCTCCATCGCCAACTGATTTCACGCCCTATTGCACCTCCCTTCGTGGGGTGCTTTTCAGCGTTCGCTCACGCTACTTGTTCGCTATCGGTCTTGAGGAGTGTTTAGTCTTCGCGGTCGATGCCCGCGATCTTCACGAGGGATATCCAACCCCCGATACTCTGGAGCTGACTCGTCTCTTACTCTACGACAGTACGGGACTGTCACCCTGTCTCGTGCTCTGTTCCAAGAGACTTCGTGTCATGTTTCGGAGAGTGATTGTCAGTCCGAACACCACATTGCCCGTGAGGGCTTCGGTTTGGACTGTGTCGCGTTCTTTCGCCAATACTAACGACATCGCGTTTGCTTTCTTTTCCTGTCGATACTAAGATGTTTCAATTCTCGACGTTCCCCATTGCGCGAAGCAATTGCGGTGGGGATTCCCATTCGGAGATCCTATGTTCTTTGCCTCCGTGCGGCTCCCATAGGCTTATCGCAGCTTGGCACGTCCTTCTTCAGCTCTCAAGCCGAGCGATCCACCAGCTGGCACAGTAGCCACGTTCATCGGATCGGCATTGCACCGAAGTGCAATGATATGTGACCCGGGAACGGGTCCAGTGGACGCCTGGACTACACGTACACACGGTCTCATCTGCACGCCGTAGACGCGGCATGCATTAACCCTTCCAGCCACGTTTACGGGCTGGTGCATCGTTCGTTCGGATTAGATCGAAATCGCCTGCCCCTTAAGGGGCACGATTCGATCCGCTCCGAGCCATGGACCCACATTCGAACCCTGGGCATCCTCCTTGCAAAGGAGGCACTCTACCACTGAGCTATGGGCCCACGTCCACCCAGAGGGGTGGACAGAGCGCGAAAGTGTTAGCCTTGGTAGTTCTAAGGTGCCCGATCGGCCAAACGGATGGTCGATCGAACGTGGAAACCGCTAGTGAGCCAGGCCGTCGGCCTGGTCTCGGTCTGTGGAGGTGATCCAGCCGCAGATTCCCCTACGGCTACCTTGTTACGACTTAAGCCCCCTTGCGGAGCCCAGATTCGACCAGCGTTGCGCTGGCCTCATCCGGACCCCACTCGGGTGCTTTGACGGGCGGTGTGTGCAAGGAGCAGGGACGTATTCACCGCGCCCTTCTGAGGCGCGATTACTACCGAATCCAGCTTCATGAGGGCGAGTTTCAGCCCTCAATCCGAACTACGACCAAGTTTCGGAGATTAGCGCCCCCTTTCGGGGTTGCATCCCACTGTCTTGGCCATTGTAGCCCGCGTGTCGCCCAGCACATTCGGGGCATACTGACCTACCGTTGCCCGTTCCTTCCTCCAGTTTGGCACTGGCAGTCCTCCTAATGTACCCAACTACCACAAGGGTATTGCTGGCAATTAGGGTGCGGTCTCGCTCGTTGCCTGACTTAACAGGACGCCTCACGGTACGAGCTGACGGCGGCCATGCACCTCCTCTCAACGGCTCCAGTAAGCTCATCACACTGACCTTCACAGCACGTTGTCGATGCTGGTGAGATGTCCGGCGTTGAGTCCAATTAAACCGCAGGCTCCTCCGGTTGTAGTGCTCCCCCGCCAATTCCTTTAAGTTTCATCCTTGCGGACGTACTTCCCAGGCGGTCTGCTTCACGGCTTCCCTACGGCACAACACAGGCTCGTAGCCTGTGTCACACCTAGCAGACATCGTTTACAGCTCGGACTACCCGGGTATCTAATCCGGTTCGTGACCCGAGCTTTCGTCCCTCACCGTCGGATCCGTCTTCCTGAGGCGCTTTCGCCACCGGTGGTCCGTCCAGGATTACGGGATTTCACTCCTACCCCGGACGTACCCCTCAGGTCTTCCGGTCCCAAGCCATCCAGTTTCCACCGGACGCCCGCGTGTTAAGCACGCGGATTTCCCGATGGACTTGGATGGCCAGCTACGGACGCTTTAGGCCCAATAATAGCGGTCATCACTCGTGCTGCCGGTATTACCGCGGCGGCTGGCACCGGTCTTGCCAGCACTTATTCTGCGACCACCTTACGGTCGCGAGCGAGACGATATGCCCTCGCACTTGGAGTCTCCTTATCGCACTCGCGTGCAGTGTAAAGGTTTCGCGCCTGCTGCGCCCCGTAGGGCCCGGTATCTTGTCTCAGATACCGTCTCCGGGCTCTTGCTCTCACAACCCGTACCGATTATTGGCACGGTGGGCCGTTACCCCACCGTCTACCTAATCGGCCGCAGCCACATCCTATGGCGCCGTAACGTTTCGGATTCCCCGCAGTTCCAGCGTGGGAATCGTATTCCGGATTAGCCTCAGTTTCCCGAGGTTGTCCGGATCCAATGGTTGGCCACGTGTTACTGAGCTATCTGCTACGGGTCTCAACCCGTGCAACTAGCATGGCTAAATCGGACTCCAATAGCAATGACCTCCGGCAGGATCAACCGGAATGCTATCTGTCTCCCCAGTTGGGGAGGATTTGTTGGCGGTGAATGTTAAGATACACACTCACACATGGGTCCACGTTCGGTGACCGCAATGATCGTCGACCGATCGGGCGTCACCGAACTACCAAGGCTAACATCAGACCCCTTCTGTACGGCGGACCGCAGGGGAAGGGTCCTCATCTTCTGCGTATTATACCACAATCGCTGGTTACTACTTAAGGCCTCTGAATCGGAACTCCAAAGGTAGGTACTACCATACAAGATACAATGTATAATGATTGTGTTTCCGCCCGAACTATTCCAATAACTCGAGACCACAGTCGTAGCTAAATTCCGTTTCGAGCGCCGCTGAGCGAGGATGCTCGTCCACGAAGCTAACTCGGCCCTCGAGTGCGCCAACGGACGGCTTTCGAGACGATCCCGATGATCGCGGCTGGCGGCGACTCGCCTGCCGGGAAACGGCGTCCACGCTGGCTGATTTTCGTTCGTGGGTCACGCGTACGCGTGCGCTCTCTGTTTCCGGATCGGTCGCTTCGTCCGTTACCGAGAACCGACGACCCTCACAGCCTCGAGTCAGCCCGATCACGAAACTTGCAAACTCGGCTATCGCGAAAGACGATCTCGGACGCATTCGGGCTACACCTCGAGCAGTTTCGAATCACTCTCAAGACGACGCGAAGACGATCCTTCTCGCCCGGTATGCGATGCTACGCGGGTATCGATCTCTCCCAGACCGCAGCTGACGTCGCGTTCCTCACTCGCGGCGCGACTCGTTCGGTACGATCGAGTCGGTCGTATTGCTGCTCGCGGGCTCTCCTTCGCGTGATTCACAGCAGAAGAAAGTAAGTCCGATTAGAACCGTCTCGAGGTGGTTTCACTCGCTGCGCTCGCGAGTACACCGTTCAGAGCGTAAATCCTCACCACAGGTCCCGCGACTCAAAACGAAGTCCACGCAAAAGTATGGGCCGACTCGGATTCGAACCACCTCGAGACGTTCCGGGTCGCTCACTGCGTTCGCTCCCGGCGTGCGACTCGCGTAGTTAAAACCCGGGTCGGATTCCGTAGTTGCGGCTCACGGATTTGTTCGTCGCAAGAATATGGGCCAACTCGGATTTGAACCGAGAGCCTCCACCTTATCAGAGTGGCGCTCAACCTAATTGAGCTATTGGCCCGCGCTTCGCACTCAATAGTTGCGGGGTGGAACGTTTAAGCGTTTCTTTCTTCGGGCCCCGTGCGAACCGCTACCGGGCGGAGGGGTCGTCGTCTAGATCCTCTCCGGAATCGGAGGGCCGCTCGTCGCCGAAATCGATCGTGTACGAGTCCTCGTCGGCGCGGTCGTCGACCGTGTAGTCGTCGGCGCCGAGGTCGTACGTCCCGCTGTCGGTCGAGCCGCCGTCACTGGAACTCCCGCCTCGAGTCGCCCCCTCATTGGGAAAGCCGAAGGTCCAGACCTTGCCGCTGGCGAAGCCGCCGGTCTTCTTGTCCGCGTAGGGGACGATCACGAACCGTTTGAGGGCGGCCCGGATCGGAACGCGAGTGATCGGGACGGCCAGCAGGAAGCCGATGGCGTCCGTGACGAGGCCGGGCGTCAGCAGGAAGGCCCCGGCGGCGATCAGGAGTCCGCCGTCGAGCAGTTCGTTGGTCGGGGGTCGCCCCTCGGCCAGCGACCGCTGCATCTTCCCGATAGTTCGGCGACCCTCGGCACGGACGAGCAGCATGCCGACGAGTCCGGTCAGGACGACGAGCAGCACCATCCCGACCCAGGTAAGCGCGCCGAACTGGGTGACGAGGAACCCGAGTAACACCGCATCGAGGAACGGGATGAGCAATAACGCGGCAATCCACCGGAGCATACGTCGACATAGCCGGCGGAGGGTGAAAACGCTTTACTCTCACTACACGTCCGCGGAACGACCGTTTCGGAACGGGTTCGCTCGCCGGAAGTCCGATCTCGCCGGTCCCGAAATTGCGCCGGTCAGCGGCGGTTCCGCAGTCGAAGGGCTTACGCCCGCAACAGCCGAGACTCCGGTATGGACGACCAGACGCGCGTCGAGTGGCGCGACTGGGGACAGGACGCCTTCGACGAGGCGGCGGAGGCGGACGCCCCGGTTTTGCTCTCGCTCACCGCGACGTGGTGTGATCACTGCCACGAGATGGACGCGGAGACCTACGCGGAGCCTCGCATCGCGGCGAATATCAACGACAGTTTCGTCCCCGTTCGGGTCGACGTCGATCGCCATCCGCGCGTGCGCGATCGGTACAATATGGGCGGGTTCCCGTCGACGGTCTTTCTGGCCCCGGACGGAACGGTCCTGACCGGCGCGGGCTATCTCGGACCCGATGGCATGCGACAGGTGCTCGACAGCGTTCGAACGATGTGGCAGACGAAAGGCAGCGGCGCCGGTCGCGTCCCGCGCCCGCTTCGCGAGGACAACCCGCCCGCGGGTCGGCTCACGAGCGACGTCGAGTCGGCGATGCTCGGCCAGCTGACCGAGGCCTACGACGAGGTCGCCGGCGGCTGGGGCGGGAGTCCGAAGTTCCCGCTGCCCGACGCCCTCGAGTTCGCCCTCAAGCGCGATCGGGAGATGGCCCTGCGCTCTTTCGACGCGGTCAGCGCGAACCTGTTGGACGAGTACGACGGGGGCTTCTACCGGTTCGCGGCCGAACGCGACTGGGCCGGACTCCAACACGAGAAGCTCTTGGATACCAACGGCGCGCTCGTGCGCGCGTTCGCCAACGCCTACCTGCTGACGGGCAAAGACGAGTACCGCGAGCCAGCCGAGCGGACCGTCGACTACCTCACGACGACGCTGTGGAACGACGAGGCCGACGCCTTCGCGAACAGTCAGGCGCCCGGCGAGGACGACGCCCACACGATCGACGCGACCGATCGGTCGATGGCAGACGAGCCGCCGGTCGACGAGGGCGTCTTCGCCGGCCCGAACGGGCTGGCGATCGAGGGGCTGCTCACCTACCACGCCTACACCGACGACGAGCGGGCGCGCCGGTACGCCGAACGCGCGCTCGAGACCCTACAAGACGACCTGCTCGAGGACGGCGTCGCCGTCCACGCGCTCGAGGGCGATGTCGAACGCGACGCGGACGGCGAGCCGATACCGCTGCTCGCGAACCAGGCCCGCGTCCTGTCGGCGCTGACGACGACCGCGAGCGTCCTCGAGACGGACGCGCTGACGGACGCGACCGCGGTCGCGGACGCGACGATCGATCGGCTCCGCGACGGGGAGTCGTTCCTCGACGGACCGGCGTCGGGGGCCGGGCTCCTCGAACGCCCGCTTCGGCCGCTGGATACGAACGTCGCGCTCGCGGACGCGCTGCTGGAGGTCGCGGTCCTGACCGGCGAGGAGCGGTACCGCGAGGTCGCCCGGGAGACGCTCGAGGCCTTCGCGGGCGCGAGCGACCGCTTCGGCGTCCAGATGGCTCGCTACGCGACCGCCGTCTCGCGGCTGCTCGAGGGACCGCTGGTGATCCGCGTCGCGGCCGACCCCGGAACCGACCTCCATCGGGCCGCCCTGCGAATGGCGGACCACGAGAAGGTCGTCGTTCCCGCCGCCGACGACCTCGAGGCGGGGCTGGCGCGGGTCGAACGCGGCGATCAGCGCTCGGACACTGCCGAAACCCCCGCCGAGTTGAGCGAACGCGTCCAGTCGGTCCTCGAGTAACGCGAGCGGAGGCGGCGGCTCCCCGCGGCTCAGTCATCCGTCTGTCAAACGACCACAGCGTTTATATTTCCCCGGTTAGTTTTTTCAGAATATGTCCAGTCTCAGGGATCTCGGGCTCTCGGAGTACGAGGCTCGAGCCTACCGGTCGTTGCTCAACACCGGCCCCACAACGGCCAAGGAGTTGTCCCGCGCCAGCGACGTGCCGATGGGACGGATCTACGACGTCCTCAACAGCATCGAGCAGTACAACCTCGTCCGGAGCCAGACCGCGAGTCGGCCGAAGAAGTACGTCGCCGTCGAACCCTCGACGGCGTTAGACCGGCTTCTCGAGGACAAGAAACGCGAACTCGAGGAGAAAGCCGACCAGTACGAGTCGATCGTCGACGACCTGGCCAACGAACTCGACGCGGCCGAACCGGTCGAAGACCAGTTCTGGACCGCCGCCGTCGGCCCCGAGGAGACCGTCGACCTCATGCTCGAACGGCTCGCGGCCGCCGACGATCACATCGTGATGGTGTCGGCCGATCCGGCCCCCCAGTGGGACCTCCAGACCGTCAGCGAGGCGGTCAACGCCCAGCTCGAGGACGCCCTCGACCGAGGCGTCTCGATCGACCTCCTGATGACCCGCGAGATGGTCGGCTCGCTCTCGGAGGACGTGGGTCGACGGTACCGAACGACCCTCCAGCAGCGCGACGACTTCGACGTCCGGACGAACGACGACATCTCGGGCTCGTTCAACATCATCGACGGCGTCGAGATCTGCATTCAGGTGCCGAACCCGCTGTCGTCTGGCGACGCCTTCGGCATGATCGATCTGAAGGACCCGGAGTTCGCCGCGAACGTCCACGAGGAGTTCGTCCCCCGGTGGGAGGAGGCGGAACCGCTGCAGTTCTGAGCGGTCGATCGCTCCGCGTCGGTCGCGCCGATTCAGACGCTCCGTTCGAAACCACGCGAAAGTTCGGCCGGGCCTCGAGTCCCGAGGAGAAGCGCGCAGTGCTCAGTCGTCGCCGGCGACTTCCTCGCGCAGCGTCCCCATCTCGACTTTTCGCTCCGCGTGGGCGTTGTGCTGGTGGATCGACTCGTCGTTGGACTGTTTCATCGTGATCACCGCGTCGTCGGGGAGGTGATCGAACTCGTCGACGACGCCCTCGGCGAGCGCGCGCACGCAGTCCTCGACGAACTTCGCGTCGGCGTGGGCCGCGTAGGTCATGTGATCCTCGTCGGGCCGCTTCGCGAGGTTGTAGATCCGCGCGCTCATCGCGTCGCGCGCGATGTCGATGACGTCGTTGAGATCGACGTCGGGATCGCCGTTCGATTCGACCGTCAGCGTCGCGTGGCCCCGCTGGGAGTGGCCCGGCTGTGGCACTTCCTCGAGGAACTCGGTGATCGTATCCTCCTCGACGCCCAGATCCTCGAGCGTCTGTTTCGCGCGTGCGGCGGACATCCCCTGCGAGCAGGGACAGACCGTCATCCCCGTGACCTCGGCACCGATCTCCTCGCGGGTGCCCTCCTCGGTCGCGGTCGCGGAGGCGATGATGTCGACGGTGTGCTGAGTCTCGCGGTCGCTGGCTGGCGTCTGCTCGCGACGCATGAACTCCGCTTCCATCGAGACCTTGGCCGTGGACGTGTAGTCGTGTTTCTCGAGAAGCCGTTCGGCGGCGTCGCCGCAGACGTCCTCGACGCGGTAGGCCTCCTCGCGGGTGGCCTCCTCGAGAATCTCGTCGATGACCTCCATGTTGCGGCTCATGTCCGCGCCCTTGCGCCAGGCGGGCAGGTCGACGAAGACCTCGAACTCGGCGGTGAGGACGATCGGTCGTTTCCCCTCGCGGGCGATCTTGACGAGTTTGTCGACGCCGGTGACGCCGACCTGACTCAGACCGACGGTGACGTCGGGTGACGTTGCCTGCACGTCCGGAAGCTGATGACTCATTGTCCGTATTCAGGGCAGGCGGCGATTCAACCTTTCGGAACGGGAAGTCGTCGGTGTACAGTTGGCCACTCCGGGCTGCAACCGGGTCTCGAATCGCCGGCAGTCTCGAGGGTCGTTTAAGTGCTTCTGGTCACAAGGTGAAGATACGACGGGAGATCGGTCTTCTCGAGTCCTCAACAATGTCGTAGCGACGGGTACGTGGTCGGATCTGTCGTATTCGCCTCCACAGCACAGTCTTCGAGGCGATCAGTCGACGCTCTTCCCGCCCCGTCGCTACGCGATTCTCTTTAAGTGCTTCTAGTCATAAGGTGAAGATACGACGGGAGGCCGGTCTTCTCGAGTCGTCTACTTCGATAGCGATAGCACTCGCTCGAGCGGCGGTGATCGCCGCTCGTTCTTTAAGTGTCTCTGGTCACAAGGTGAAGCTACGAAGAGCTTTTCGCGGACCGCTACCACTCGAGGGACGGAGCCACAGCCATGTCTACCGTCCCCGAGCCCGTTTTCGAGACCGTCGACGACCTGCTGACCGACCTCGAGCGCGACCGCGGGGTTCGCGTCGCGCTGGCGGTCGCCCGCGGCAGTCACGCCTGGGGCGCGGCGAGCCCCGAGAGCGACTACGACGTCGGCTTCGTCTTCGTTCCGGACGATCTGCGCCAGTACGCCCACCTCTCGGGCCCGCCGGAGACGATCCACGAGGCCGCCGACACGGACGAGGGCGACGTCGAACTGCAGGGCTGGGACGTCCGAACGTTCGCGCGCCTGCTCGCGGACTCCAACGACGGCGCGATCGATCTGCTCCGGAGTCCGATCCGCTACCGCGTCGCGTACGAACCCGCGGAACTCGCCGCCTACGTCGAGCGGACGTACAATCCGATGGATCTCTACCACGCGTGGCGGGGGATCGCGACGAGCAACTACCGCAAGTACATCTCGCACCATCTGGTCCGCAACGACGACGCGATCTTCCCGATTCTCGAGGCGCGCGAGGACGAATACGTCGTCGCGACGCGGGACGGTGCGGACGACGCGGACGGCGACGACGGAACGCGGACGATTCCGGTCGACGACGAGCGGTTCGCCGAGACGCAGACGAAACCCACGGTGAAGCGAAATCTGACGATCTACCGCGCGGCGATGTCGGCTCGCTACCTGACGGCGACCGGAGAAGGGGACGGCCACGAGCTACCCGTAATCGAGTTCGACCGCTTCCTGGACGAGCAGGCGCCGTCCGTCTTCGACGCCGATCGGATCGAACGCGCCCGCGCGTTGCTCGAGCGAAAGCGGGCCGGCGACGGTTCGGAGACGATCGGCGACGCCGTCGGCCGCGAGTTCGCCCGTCCGCCCCGCGAGATCGATCCCGGGCGTCACGCGCGCAGCGGTCCCGATCCGGAGCGGTTGGACGGGTTCGTCGACGAACTGATCGCGGCAGTGCAGTAGGACGGGGCGGTGATCGGCACGCTCGTTCTTTAAGTGCTTCTGGTCACAAGGTGAAGATACGACGGGAGACCGGTCTTCTCGAGTGGTGCTCTACCGGCCAGCTACTGCTGTCGAGCGCAGCGACGCCGTCGTTTCCATCCGCGACAGCCGTTCCGCAGGTATTGGGCCGTCCCCAGGCTCCCGACGGCACCTTCGTTCCGAATCGAATACCGTTGCATCGGGTAGACCGCGGCTGTTGCTACTCCCGCGGTCACAACAGGGTTTACTACGGTAAGCGTCTGAACTCGCCAATGACCTGTGACGTGTGTGGCCGGGAGATAGAGGGGGTTAGATTGTACAAAGCGAGCAGGGGAAGCAAGGGAAACCTCGGCGTCTTTCACCCGGAGTGTCGTCCGTAGGATCCGTCTGCCCGTCGATTCGCTCGTTGCTGCTGTCGTATTACGAGTCCCCCGTTCGTCTCGAACGACCGGGAAGGCGAACTCCGATCTGATTTAAGTACTTCTGGTCACGAGGTGAAGACACGACGGAGAGGCGGTCCTTCTCGAGTTGTCCTCGACCGAGGAGTCACCACTATCTCCGACTGAACTCGCCCCGGTTAGTCGCTTTCAGTTCCTCTAGTCACAAGTAGAGATACGACGGGAGACCGGGTCTTCTCGAGTCCCAATTCGCGAGTGGCGAGGCCACTCTTCGAGCGGTGACTGGGATCGACGCTCCAGCGTCTCTTTAAGTACCTCTGGTTACAAGGTGAAGCTACGAGGAGCTTTTCGCGGCGTCGAAATCCGTCCCCAGCCTCGAGAGCGGTCGCGCCGTCGGGTGATCGACCGTCGAGTTCGTATCACCGAGGGTTTCAGTTCCATCGAGCGACGGTTTCACTAGGAGGTGCCTTTTTCCGTCTGCCGGTCCGAGCAAGCGGTAATGAGAGACGACGGTGCTGAACCCGGTCCAGGCCCCGACGAAACCGCGGCCGTCGGCGACAGCCCGCAACTCGAGTACGAGGACGAACGCCGACTCGAAAACCGGCCCGGTTCCGGGTCGCTCTCGCGGGCGGACGTCCAGCGCGATTCGACGGTCCGCCAGTGGGGGGTCGTCACGCCGAGCGCGACCGTGATCGGCCGCGCGGAGTCGCCGGAGGGGGACCTCTCGGAGAGCGTCCGCCGACTGCACGACGAACAGCACGCGGCAACGCCGGGCTACAGCGAGCGCGCCCACCGGTTAGACCGCCTGCGGACGACCCAGGCGCTGTGTAACGCCCTCGAGGTGACGCCGTGGCAACGGGACCTCGCGCTGGGGGTCATGGACGAGATCGATCTCACCGAGTTCGGCAGCCAGCGCGCGATCGAGAAGGTCGCGCTGGTGGTCATCCGCCACGTGGTCGACGTCGACCGCCAGCAGTACTTCGGGCTCGACGACATCGACGCGCAGGCGCTGTCGGCCGACCGGATGGACGACCTGTTCGCCCAGTACCGCGCCCACGACATCACCGAAGAGGAGACGTTCAAGCGTCTCGCGGCCGACTACGGGCTGGACACGACCAGCCTGAACCGGCTCCGACGGGTCCTCAAAGAGCAACTCGAGGACGAGCTGCCGGCGTACGGCCGGAACCCCTACCGCGACCCCAACCTCCCGGACGTCACCGAGGCCAACGCCGGGAGCGAGGAAGGCGTCGCCGCCGGCGACGGCGCGAACGGCGCCTGAACTCGCCGGCGACGGGCGGGAGTCGACGACCGGGGCCCTCGGCGGGCGATCTTCCGGTTGCCGGCGACTTTTCCGTGGTCGCTCCCTAGCGCGGATATGTCTGAGACTGCCGATTCACCCGATCGACTCGAGCTCTACGCCGATTACGTCTGTCCCTTCTGTTACCTGGGGACGCGATCGCTCGAACAGTACCGCGAAGAGCGCGAAGCGCCCCTCGAGATCGACTGGCAGCCGTTCGACCTCCGCAGCGGCAAGCGGAACCCGGACGGCTCGATCGATCACGAGGCCGACGACGGCAAGGACGACCAGTACTACGAGCAGGCCAAACAGAACGTCCGCCGGCTGCAGGAGGAGTACGGCGTCGAGATGAACCAGATCATGGCCACCGAGGTCGACTCGCTGCCGGCCCAGCAGGCGTCGTGGTACGTCAAGCAGGAGTACCCCGAGCAGTGGGCGGCCTTCGACGAGGCGATCTACGGGGCGCTCTGGCAGGACGGCCGCGATATCGGCGACACCGACGTCCTGGCGGACCTCGCCGAGACCGTCGGGCTCCCGGTCGACGAGATCCGCTCGGCGATCGACGACGACGGGCTTCGAACGGAGCTCGAGGACCGGTTCCAGGCGGCCCAGCGGCGGGGGATCACTGGCGTCCCGACGTTCGTCTACGAGGACCACGCCGCCCGCGGCGCCGTCCCGCCGGCACAACTCGAGCGACTCGTCGAGGGTGCGGAGCAGGCCCACCGATAGCGGTCGCGGAACGCCGTCCCGACGTCAGTCGAGTTTTTCGAGGCTGGAGACGAAGTCCCCGCGAGGCCCGACGAGTCTGATCGGCTCGTCCGCGACCGAGACGGTGATCGTCGCGGGGGGATCGAGTCGCCGTCGGTTCCGTCCGTCGCTGATCGCGTAGCCGGTGTCGGAGTCGGAGATCGTAATCGAGAGATCCGTGTCCGGATCGACGACCAGCGGCGGCATCGAATCGGCGGCGGCCATCTGCGTGACGACCAGCGCGTCGGCCGTCGGGTGAACCAGCGGTCCGCCCTCGCTCAAGTTGTACGCGGTCGAGCCCGCGGGCGTCGCCACGAGGACGCCGTCGGCGTGGCTGGCGGCGTACTGCCCGCCGTCGACGCGGACCTCGACGGTCGCCCCGCCGCCCGGACCCCGGCGCGGGCCGTGGACGACGATCTCGTTGAGTGCCGGCTCGAGGGTCCAGTCGGCGCCGTCGCTCGTCGCCTCGAGGCGGGCGAGTTCGCGCCCCTCGAACGCGCCGGTCTCGCGGTAGTCCGCGACGAGATCGGTGACGACGTCGACGGCGTCTTCGGGTGCGACGGCGTTGAGAAAGCCGACCTCGCCGAGGTTGACCCCGAGGATCGGCGTGGGGCCGACCTCGCGGGCGACGAACAGCAGCGTGCCGTCGCCGCCGATGCTCACGACGAGATCCCGGTCGTCCATCTCGTCGACCGGACACGCGGGCGCGTCGACCGCCTCGCCGGTCGCTTCGTCGACGACGACCGCGGTCTCCCCCCCATCGCGTCCGCTTCGCTCGAGCGTCTCCGCGAGCGACGCGGCGAGTCCCTGTGCGCGCTCGTTGCCTCGCTGGCCGACGATGCCGACGGCGACGTCCATCGTCGGCGGCTACCCGCTGCGTCGTCAAAAAGCCACCCGTCACGCCGTCGGGGCGGCAACAACATTCATCGTGGTGGGGGACACTCGAGTACGTGAACGGCCCGCGACGGCCGCCGTCCCAGATCCCGCATGACAGAGGCGCCCCCGCCGAGGTATTTCGATCGATCGCCGCAACCGCCGCGATCGGGCGGCTTCGACCGCGGTAGCGCTTCCGGCGACGGCCGTCACGGGGCAGCGGGCGTCAGCGACGGTGATCCCCGTGCGTGACGAGTCCGACGACTGGTTCGAGCGCGCGCTCGAGGACGCCGAGGAGTCCGCGACCGACGACGATGACGCTGCGGACGAGCCGTCCGGCGACGGGACCGCCGAGCAGTTCGACGCGCTCGGCGGCGCCGAGACGACGGTCGACGGCGACGAGTCTGCTGAAGCCGCAAGTCAACGAGAGACGGCCGACGAGGGTAACGACGGAAGCGAAGGCGAGGGCGAACTGTTCGACGAGGACTTCGGCGCGGCGCTCGCGGACGTCGACGCTCCGAACGCCGGCGCGGACGAAACCGGCCCCGAGGGCTTCTCGGAGCTCGACTTCGGCCTCGCGGCGGGCAACGAGACGGACTTCGACGAGGCGGTCGACTCCGACCTCCCCCGACTCGAGCTCGGCATCGAGGGGCTCGATCGAATGATCCAGGGCGGTGTTCCCGAACGCTCCTTGCTCGTCGCGATGGGAAGCGCCGGGACCGGGAAGACGACCTTCGGCCTGCAGTTTCTCGAGCACGGGCTGGCGCGGGGCGAGAACGCGGTGTACATCACCTTAGAGGAGAGCCGCCGCCGGGTGATCGACAGCGCGACCGAGAAGGGCTACCCCTTCGACGAGTACCTCGCCGAGGACCGACTCGCCGTCGTCGACGTCGATCCCGTCGAGATGGCCAACAGCCTGCAATCGATCACGAACGAGCTTCCGACGCTCATCGAGGAGTTCGACGCCGCGCGGCTCGTCCTCGACTCGGTGTCGCTGCTCGAGATGATGTACGAGGACCGTGCGACCCGTCGCAACGAGATCTACGACTTCACCCGGAGCCTGAAGGAGGCCGGGGTCACCGCCCTGCTGACGAGCGAGGCGTCCGAAGAGTCGCCGTACGCCTCCCGATACGGCATCGTGGAGTACCTCACGGACGCGGTCTTCGTCCTGCAGTACGTCCGGCCGGACGACTTCCGGGAGACGCGCCTGGCCGTCGAGATCCAGAAGATCCGGGACGCGAACCACTCCCGGGAAAAGAAGCCCTACGAGATCACGGACGAGGGGATTTCGGTCTACCAGCAGGCGAACCTGTTTTAGCTCGTCTCGGTTCGGATTCGATGGCGGTTCGACCGCGTCTGCGGCGGTAAACCTCCGTTAGGAACCCGTTCGCTGCCCATACTTTTGCGGATATCGGCGCCACTAGCGCGTATGGTTCAACGGACGACGGCCGACGAGAAACTTCCGCGATCGGAACTCGCAGCGTTCCTGGCGACGCTGTCCGAGGAGTTCGACGGGGAGAGCGAGCAGATCAACGTCGACGTCGGCAACAAGACGGTTTCGCTGAACCCGTCCGAGGAGGTCGACTTCTCGATCGACGTCGTCGAGCGCTCCTCGATGCTCCGCGGCAGTCGCGAAACGATCGAGATCGAACTGAGCTGGAAGTCCTAACTCACTATGGCTGTAATCGATTCCGCCGTCATCTTCGTGCTCAGTCTGCTCGTCGGGACGGTCGCGATCCTGGCCGGTGCCCGGGTCATCCTCGACCGGGACGCGAGCGTCTTTAACGCCGCGCTGACCGCGCTTATCGGCGCGGCCGTCTGGGCGCTGACGAGTTACTTCGTCGGCTGGATCCCGCTGCTCGGCGTGCTGGTGATGCTCGTCGCCTGGATCGGCGTGATCAACTGGCGCTACCCCGGCGGCTGGGGGACCGCGGCCGCGATCGGCATCGTCGCCTGGGTCGTCGCCGTCGCGATCGTGTACGCGGCCTCGATACTCGGGATCGTCACCCCCGAGGCGCTGGGCATCCCGGGCGCCTAGCCCCGACCGAAATCGATCGCTACCGGAAACAGATGCGATATTCCCAGCCGGAGAGAACGACGGCAATCGCTTTTTCACCGCGGACGAGTGTCTCGCATACGCCCGATGTACGAGACACTCCTCGTTCCAACCGACGGCAGCGACCAGGCGGCGGTCGCCGCGAGCCACGCGATCGACATCGCAGCGACGCGGTCGGCGACGGTCCACGTCCTCTCGGTCGTCGACGACCGCGCGTTCCTCGTCCTCGACGAGGACCGCGTCGAGACGGTTCGCGAAGACCTGCGAGCGAACGCCCGCGACGCGATCGACGACGTCGCGACGAGCGCGGCGGCCCGCGACCTCGCGGTCGAGACGGCCACCGACACGGGCCACCCCGCCGAATGCATCGTCGACTACGCGGCCGACCGCGACGTCGACATGATCGTGATGGGGACCAGCGGCGACGAGTACGAGACCAACGTCGTCGGAAGCGTCTCCCAGCGGGTCGTTCGCGAGGCCCCCGCGCCCGTCCTGACCGTCGGACCGGACGTCGAGGGCTGACCGGGGTCTGCAACCACATAGATTGATGTGTAACCCGTCGCTAGTAGGGAGAACATGCGTCGATCGCTCGTGATTGCGCTCGCGTTATTCGTTCTCGCCCTGCTCTTCGTCGGCGGCCCCTCGTTGCTGTTCTCTCCCTCGACCGAGTCCGTCTCCCCGAACGAGACGGAGGTGTCGCCCAAGATGACCGAACTCGAGGACTCCGAAAGCCGGTTCTGGCGATACTTGAGCCCCGAGGAGCGGTTCAAGCAGCGGAGTCCGATCAACGTGATCGTTCGCGGCGACGTCGACGACGTCGAGCGGGTGTTGACCGAAGCTAGCGACGGCGACTGGGCGGAAATCAACGAGAGCGAGGTCGAAGCGGGACCGGAGACCTACACGCTCACCGGCGGCGGCAACCGCTCCGACGATCCCGAGGACAACGAGACGGCGGGCAACGAGCCGACCGTCGACGAGCCGCCCGCGAACGACACCCCCAACGACTCCGAGGCGGCCAACGACTCGTCGGGTCCCGTCCCCAACCTCGAGTGGGGCGAAGCCGACGGCGGCACTCGCTACGCCTACCTCGATCCCGGCCCCGACGAGCCCGGCTACTGGACGACCGAGACGCGGCAACTCGAGGACGGCGACTACTACGGCCAGCGCTACCACATCAGGCTCTACGAGAGCCCCAACGAGGACGACCAGTGGGTGATCATGCAGACCCACTCGGAACACTTCGATTGGTTCACGCTCCGCCACCGCGTCCACGGCTCCCAGGACGCCCAGACGAAAGTCGAGAACGACTTCATGAAGCATCCGCGCGTCGACGTCGAGGAGGACGTCCGCAGAGTGTACCTGAACAACAGGAACTCCAGCGACGCCGACGGCTGGGCGACCGTCGTCGATCTCACCGGGATGATCCTCCTGCCCGGGGCCGTCGGACTCGTCGCGCGCAGACGCGATCGGCTGCTGCGGGCCGACACCGGCAGCCAGACCGACCCCGAACGCATCGCCGACCGAGCGCCGTCGGCCATCGACGACCACTTGACGGACGTCGACCGCCGGCGGATCGCGGCCGCCTACGACCGGATCGAGGTCGGCCACCTGCTCCTCGTCGGCACCATCGTCGGACTCTACTTCGCCGTGCGCTTCGGCGGCCTCGGCCTCGAGCGTCACACCGACTTCCTCACCCCACACCAGATCGCCGGCCTGCTGTACCCGGTGCTCGCCGTCGGAATTCCGACCGCGACCTACCTGGTCGCCGGGACGCTCACTCGCCGGCTCGACGCCGCGCTCGTCGCCGCGGGCTCGCTGGCCGCCGCGATCTGGCTCGATTACGGCTACCTCGGCGTCGATTCGCTGCCCGTCGACGTCGTCCTCCAGCGCATGCTCGTCGTCGTCGCGCTGGGACTGATCGCCGGCGGCGCGGCCAAACGTGCGACCCGCGAGTCGCGGTTCAACGACATGCTGGTCGCGGGCGTCGCGCTCTGGGTGCTCGTCCTCTCCGGAACGCTGTTAGGCTACTTCTGAGGGCGGCTCGCGGCTTTCTTTCTTCCGGAGCGTTCTGAAAAACGACCGATCTGTGGAGGGCGACACCTAAAAGCCTCGGCCGTCATTGTCTATACGAAATGGCTCGCCCATCCCGCCAGCGCGAACGCGAATCAGCATCGACCGAAACCACAGACCAACGCGAGCGCGAGCGGGCGTGTGACGAGTGTTCCGACGGAACGCTCGTCACCAGCGAAGATCAGGGCGAACTCGTCTGTGACCAGTGCGGGCTCGTCGTCGAGGGCTCGAACATCGACCACGGCCCGGAATGGCGCGCGTTCAACCACTCCGAGCGACAGAGCAAGTCCCGCGTCGGCGCGCCGACGACCCAGACGATGCACGACAAGGGGCTGACGACCTCCATCGACTGGAAGAACCAGGACGCCTACGGCCGCTCGATCTCCGCGGACAAGCGCAGTCAGATGCGCCGCCTGCGCAAGTGGCAGGAACGCATCCGCACCAAGGACGCCGGCGAACGCAACCTGCAGTTCGCCCTCAGCGAGATCGATCGGATGGCCTCCTCGCTGGGCATTCCGCGGTCGGTCCGCGAGGTCGCCTGCGTCATCTACCGGCGCGCGTTAGACGAGGACCTCATCCGCGGGCGCTCCATCGAGGGCGTCGCCACCAGCACCCTCTACGCCGCCTGCCGCATGGAGGGCATCCCCCGCAGCTTAGAGGAGGTCGCCGCCGTCTCCCGCGTCGAACGCAAGGAGATCGGCCGCACCTACCGCTACGTCGCCCAGGAGCTCAGCCTCGAGATGGAGCCCGTCGACCCGAAACAGTACACGCCGCGCTTTTGCTCGGAGCTCGACCTCTCGGAGGAGGTCCAGGCCAAGGCCACCGAGATCATCGACACGACGACCGAGAAGGGGCTGCTGTCGGGCAAGTCGCCCACGGGCTACGCCGCCGCCGCGATCTACGCCGCCTCGCTGCTCTGTAACGAGAAGAAGACCCAGCGCGAGATCGCCGAGGTCGCGCAGGTGACCGAGGTGACCATTCGAAACCGGTATCAGGAGCAGATCGAAGCGATGGGCATCTAGCCGCTGGCGCGAACGCGAACGGGATTCCCACAGCCGTCGCGGCCGAGTAGACGACTGGATTTCGACTGGCGTTTCTAATTCCCGACGGATAGCGAGTACTAACGCGTCGTATCGCGGCGATTCGCGTCACTACTCGGCTGCGAGTGAGCGGGAGAAGTATGCGCCGGCCGGGAATTGAACCCGATGGCAAGACCTCACTTCGTTCGGTCTTGCGTGATTCAATTCTCCTTATGGCGCATTCACTCCTCACGTTCGTTCGTCGCAGAAATGCGCCGGCCGGGAATTGAACCCGGGCCGCGAGCTTGGGAAGCTCGAGTCCTACCACTGGACCACCGGCGCTCACTTCGTTCGCGCCGTCATTCGACGGACGTCGTCCGTCTCATCACCGGCGCTCGTATCGAGGTGAGGCGCCGGCTCGTATTAAAAGAAACGGACGACGGCTCCGACGGCTGACGGCTCATCGGCCGCCGGGCAACGGTGCGATCACGACGCGAGCGGGGACTGGCCGGTCATGACCGCCATCATCTGTTCGGCGACGTACTCGTCGTCGATCTTGTAGTGGGCCTTGCGGATCGCCTCGGTCTCCCAGCGGTGGTCCTCGAGGAATCGGATGGCGTCCTGGTTCGTCGCCGGCAGACTCTGGTACACCTTATCGTACTCGTTCTCGGCGGCCCACTGGAGCCCCCGCTCGAGGAGATTGCTGCCGATCCCGTGACCGCGGTACTCCTCGAGCACGCCCATGGTCAGCTCCGCGGTATGCGAGAGCTTCGCGTAGTTGGGCGCCTGCAGGTGGACCCAGCCGACGACGTCGTCGTCGACCGTCGCGACGAAGAAGATCCGAGACGTGATGTCGTTGTGTCGGAAGACGACCTCCTCGTGGTCGAGCAGGTCGACGACGGTCTCGGCGACGAGGTAGTCGTTCTCTTCGGCGACCTGTCGCATCACGCCCACGATCCCCTGCAGATCGCTCTGTTCGGCCGGCCGGATCGTGTACTCCAGCTCGTCGGTCGTGTGCGTCTTCTCTTCGCCGATGTCGATCGCCAGCCGCACGAGCCCCTCCTCGGTCTCGACGTACCCGTCGTCCTCGAGGGTCGAGAGCGTCTCCCCGAGTTCGTCGTCGTCGAACCCGAATTCCGCTTTCAACTGTTGTCGTTCGACGGCCCCGTTTCGCTCGACGAAGTCGTACACCGCCCGCTGGACGTCGGTTTCGAAGTCGCGTTGTTCGATTGCCTGCATGGGAGAGCGTTCTCCGTCGGCGTATTTAGTGATTGGTAGAAGTTAACATAGAACACAGTTTGGCTGGGGAGAATAGCTCCCGGCTGTGGTTCTCTGGGACGGCATTCGCTCGAGTCGCTACTGGGGCGTCCCAGCGGGACCGAACGCGGAAACGGGCGCTGCGCCGGCCGGAGATTGAGCCCGGGCTGCCGGCCAGAGAGGTTCACGTCCTTCCACGAAACCACCCGCGCTCATTTCGTTCGCTCGTTCCCCGTGGCTCGCAACTCCCTCGAATTCGCTCACCACCGGTGCTCACCGACGCCTCGCGGCCGATTTCGCTTCACCGTCCCGCTCCTCCTCGAGACCGTTCCCCGCGACGGGTCATCGATCGGACGCGCGTCCAGTTTTTGCCCCGGAGGCGAGGCTATTAGGACGGGCCAGCCGTACGAACGCCCAGACAGATGCTCGACCTTCGCTTCTCGGAGGCGGAACTGGAACGGCGACGCGATCACATTACCGACTTCGTTCAGTCCCAGGTCGACGCCGCGGGGGCCGACGGCGCCGTCCTCGGACTTTCCGGGGGGATCGACAGCACGCTCACCGCCCACCTCGCCGTCGAGGCGCTGGGCGCCGAGAACGTCCACGGGCTCGTCCTTCCGGCCCGGGTCAGCAGCGAGGGGAACATGAGCGACGCCGAACGCGTCGCCCGGGACCTCGAGATCAGCTACGACGTCATCGAGGTCGAGTCGATCGTCGACGCGCTGCTGAAGGCCTACCCCGAAGCGGAAGGCGACCGCGAGGCCGTCGGGAACGCCCGCGCACGCGTCCGGGCCGTCCTGAACTACCTCGTGGCGAACCACGAGGACCGGCTGGTTCTGGGCACGGGCAACCGCAGCGAGGCCGCGGTCGGCTACTTCACCAAGTACGGCGACGGCGCGGTCGACTGCCACCCGATCGGCAACCTCTACAAGGCACAGGTTCGCCAGCTGGCCCGTCACGTCGGCGTCCCCGAGGAACTCGCGGCGAAGACGGCCACCGCGGAGCTGTGGGCCGACCAGACCGACGAGGACGAGCTGGGCGTCAGCTACGAGACGCTCGACTCGATCCTGGCGACCCACGTCGACGGTCCCCTGTCGGTCGACGCGACGGCCCGCCTGCTCGAGGTCGAGGCGGAGACCGTCGAGACGGTCCGCGGGATGTACGAACGCAGCGAGCACAAACGGCGGGTGCCGCCGGCGCCGGAGCCGCTGGACTGAGCGCGGTCAGTCGGCCCGCGACCGCCAGTTCGGCTCGAGGAGCCCGTACCAGTACGTGTCCTGGTAGTCGCCGTCGACGAACACCTCGTCGCGATGGATCCCTTCCTTCGTGAATCCGACCGACTCGAGCAGCCGCTGCGAGGCCTCGTTGAACTCGAACACGCGGGCCGTGACCTTGTGCAGGCCGAGCTGGTCGAAGCCGTAGGTGACGAACCGCTCGACCGCGTCGGTGGCGTACCCCTGCCGGTGGTAGTCGGGCGCGATCCAGTAGCCGATCTCCGCCCGATCGGCCTCCCGGTCGATCCCGTTGAAGGCGATCGTCCCGACCGGGGTCGAGTCGGTGACGATCAGGAGGTTCACCGTGTCGTCGTCGCAGACGACGTCCTCGAAGAACTGCCGTTCCCGCTCGCGGTTGACGGGTCGCGACCGGCCGATCGGTCGCCAGACGCGCCGGTCGTTGACCGCCGGCCGCAGGAACTCGAGGTCGGCCTCCTCGATCGGTCGGAGATCGACGCTGTCGCCGGAGAGGAACACCGAGTCGGGCATTGATCCACCCTCATCGTGAAACGGCAAAAACATTTCTGAGAGAACAGGTCTTGCGGCACCGCCGCCTCGTCCGCCAGTCGCTACTCGAGGACGGCGTCGATATCGTCCGCGTGAGCCGCGACGAGGTCGCCGAACGCCCGCGCCTCGAGCCGTTCCTGCGTGGCGCGCTCGCCGTCGTCCCGAATCCGGCGTTTCAAGACGGCGAGCGCGTCGGGCGCGTTCTCGGCGATCTCCTCGGCGACCGTCCGCGGCTCGGCTTCGATTCTCGAGATGAGGCCCATGCGCAGGGCGGCGTCGGCGTCGACGGCCCGCCCCGAGAGCGCGAACTCGAGGGCGTCCCCCTCGCCGAGCACGCGAGGCAGGCGGACGGTGCCGCCCCAGGCGCCGAACAGCCCGAACGTGACGCCGGGCTCGCCGTAGGTCGAGTCGGGCGTCCCGACGCGGACGTCGCAGGCCAGCGCGAGTTCGAGGCCGCCGCCGCGGGCGGGGCCGTCGATGCCGGCGACGACGACCGCCGGCGAGTCCTCGATCTTCCGGGCGACCCGCTGGCCCAGCCGGGCGAACTCGACGGCCCGCTCGCGGTCGCCGTCGAGATCGGCGACCGCCTCGAGGTCCGCGCCCGCGGAGAACGCCTCGCCGCGTCCGCGGAGGTAGATCACCGGCTCCTCGGCGTCTTCGATCGCCGTCTCGAGGGCCTCGAGGCCCGCGACGGTCAGCGCGTTGCGCGCGTCGGGGCGGTCGATCGTCACGGTTCGAATCGATCGGTCGACGTTACTGTCCACATCGATCATGTGCGCGAGTCTACCGGACGTTTCCAAAGGTCTTTGGCTCCCCCGTCGTAAGCCGCTATCAATGGATCGAGCCGACAGCTGTCGGCGTGCCGCCTACGAAGCCGTCGCGGACGTGGAGCCGCCGGCGCTGCACGACCGCATCGAGACCACCCTCACTGAAGCATCGATGGTCCCCGGCGTACTGACACTCGAGAGCGCCGCAACTACGGCCGACGGACGCGCCGTCGCCGACTCCGAGCGCAGCGGGGAGACCGACCGCGGTCGCACACAGCGCCGCGGCCGGGACGGAGACCGCGACAGCGACGCGCTCGCGACCCAGGCGGCCGGCGTCCAGCTCATCTACGAGGGGCTGCGGCTGACGCGGTCGCTCGCCCACGACGAACCCTGGGCCGCCGAGGGGAACGGCGACGACGAGAGCGACCTCGCGATCCTCGCCGCCGACATCCTCGTGGCCCGCGGCTTCTACCTGCTCGCTCGCACCGACGCCGCCGGCAAGGCGGTCCGGACCGTCCAGAAATTCGGACGCGACCAGACCCGCCGCGACGCGGTCGCCGATCGCTCGCGTGCGGCGGCCGCCGGTGCCGACGGCGAGCCCACACCGGACGACGACGAGGCGAGAGCGATCGACGCCAACCTCGAGCGCGATATCCTCGAACTCGCGGTCCGAACGGGCGCCGCCGCGGTCGGCGACGCGCCGTCCCAGCGGCTGCTCGCCACCGCCGAGACCCTCGCCGAGACCGTCGGCACCTCTTTCCCGCCGGCAGCGGACTGTCTCGCCGATCTCGAGCCGATGCCCTCCGAACAGTCCCTCGAGGATCCGACGACCGATCGAGCGACGTCGGCGACCGATCCCTGAGTGTGGGTTCGAGTGGCCCGCTACACAGCCCCACGCCCCACCGCAAATCGAAAGCCCTAAAGACGACTCGAGTCAACGAAGAAGTGCGCGCCTGGGTAGCTTAGCGGTAAAGCGCGTCCTTGGTAAGGACGAGAGCCCGGGTTCAAATCCCGGCCTAGGCTCTTATCAGTTTGTTGCTAATCTCGCACAGAACCTTCTCTTGAGAACTCTCTGAGCAGGACTCCAAGTGTTTCTGAAGGGCGTAGTGAAAACGCTTCTATGGACTCCCTCTCATAGCAGACACACTCATAGCAGACACACTATCGAATCGCGCGCGAGTCTCTCGGCCCCGAATTCAGATCGCCGCCTCCAGTGAAACGGTCTAGTACTGATCGAGCCTCGGTAGCGACGTTACGTATCGGGGGTGATCTGACCGCAACAACTCCCGGTTCCTCCAGTAGCTAGCAAAAAAGCGCGGAATACAGCGGACGCATTCGTCGAATTCGAATGATTACTGGCGGTCAAGGGGTCGTTCCGGGTCTGCTCCTATCCCGTTGGTCAATTTCATTGGGAGGATACGGATAGCGGGAGTTCAACCCAATGGCCCGGCCAATCGCGGCGAGAACGGGAAACAGGACGCGCTGGAGAGTCCGTGGCGGCTGCGCTGGAACGACTACAGCAGGGTACGTCCGAATGAGAAGCACCGTCTGGAGGACGCCGATCACGCCCGATAGTTCACCGACTGCGTGGATGGCTGCAAACCGCGCGGTCAGGAACTCCCGCCACCGCCCGGGTGGAGTCACTTCGCGTCTGAATCGGGCTGACTCCGACTCGGTGTATGACACGTGAGGTGTGTTCGGTGGAATGACGATCGCCTCACCAGCACCGACCTTGTACGTCTCTCCATCTGATTCGACTACGAGCTGCCCCGAACGAACGTCGAACCGTTCCTCGGTGTCGGGATGGTAGTGCATCGGTGGTGGCTCGAGGTTTGCCGGCCGCGATTCGTCCCAGATCAGTCGTTCCTCACTGGAGGCGGACTCGTCGAATCAATCTCTCTGGAGGCTTTTAGAACGGGCGTGCGAAATACAGAGAATCTACTCAGAGTGCGATTCATTCACACCGAGAGCGTGTTACCGGATCAGAGCCGACTGCTCTTCGAGTGATTTTGAATCCGCCCTGACCGATGCGTATACTCGCTCGGCCCACTCGCGCGCAATCGGCGCGTCCGTATCGACGAACACCTGCATAAGACCGGTGGTCTCGTCGTAGCCCCCGATCCCGACGCGGTCGTCGAACAGCGCGAGACCGTACGGCAGGTCTTCGCGCGTTCGGAGAGTCAAGTGTCCGCGATCGATCGCTTCGCGGGCGCGCTCGGGGTACGTCTCGAAGAGTTTCTCGACGATGTGCGGCAGGTAGATGATCTCGGTGTCGGTTTCGTCGAACACCCGCCGGTGGAACTCGCCGAGGACCAGCGGTGCCATGTGCGTCGTGTTGAACCCCCGGAACGTCGCCGACTCGTTGGCGAGCGCGACGAACCGCTCGACCGGTTTGTAGGGATCGTCCGGTTCGGCGACGGTGATCGTCGCGTCTACGAACGGCTCGAGGATGAAGTCCCGGTGATCCTCACAGACCGCGTCCAGAAGCGGCGTCATTCTGTGTGCGGTCCGCACGTTCGCCTCGAATCGGAGGACTTCCTCGGCGATGACTGCGCCGCGCCAGGTCAACTGGAATCGGCCATCGACTTTCTCGACGAAACCCCGCTCGTCGAGCCACTGCGTGTACCGGTGGCTCGTCGCCCGCGAGACGTCGAGGCGCGCTTCGATTTCCCGCCGATCGAGCGGTTCCGAAAGCAGCGCTTCGAGGACGGGGCCGTGCCTGACGATGTCGCCGAGGAGGTCCGTATCGATACGATCACCCGCGGCGTCCAGACGCTGGCCGAGGTAACGACGGTTCCGTTCGTTTTCTAGAATCGCCTCGAGGACCGGCGAGCCCGGTGGTAGCCGACTATCCCTGTCCGATCGGTCGCCTTGGTCAGGCACCATGTGACTCACTCTCTAGACAGAGGAAGGCACTGATAGTAACTCTATCCCGTACCTGGTCCGAAACTCGTCTCACCGCTTGAAACGGTACTCTCGATGCCGAACGCTACTCGATGGGTGAGGCCAACATCCGTGCTGTCGTCCGCTTCTGTATGGCACAACAAGCCATCCCCATCGAACAGATCGAACAGTTCGAAGCCGGACTCCACGGCGATCTGATCCGTCCCGAGGATTCCGACTACGACGACGCGCGCGCGGTCTGGAACGGAATGATCGACAAGCGTCCGGGCCTGATTGCCCGGTGTCGGGGCGTCGGCGACGTCATCAGCGCGGTGAACTTCGCGCGCGAGAACGACCTGCTGGTGGCGGTTCGCGGTGGAGGCCACAACGTCGCCGGAACCGCCGTCTGCGACGACGGGCTCGTCATCGATCTCTCCGGGATGAGGGGTGTATGGGTAGATCCTGACGCACGGACAGGACGGGTCCAGGCCGGTGCCACGTGGGCGGATGTCGATCACGAGACGCAGGCCTTCGGTCTCGCAACGCCGGGCGGGGCCGTTTCGGATACGGGCGTCGCAGGGCTCACTCTCGGCGGCGGCATCGGTCACCTTCGCTGCAAGTACGGGTTGGCCTGCGATAACCTCAGGTCGGTTGAGCTGGTTACCGCAGACGGCGAGTTCGTGACTGCCAGCGAGAACGAAAATACGGACCTCTTCTGGGGTCTTCGCGGTGGCGGCGGTAACTTCGGGGTAGTCACCGGTTTCGAGTTCGACCTCCACCCGCTCGGACCCGAGGTGGCGACCTGTCTCGTATTCTATCCGGGGGACCGAATGCGAGAGTGTCTACGCGCGTACCGCGAGTACGTCGCGTCAGCACCCGACGAAGTCAGCACGCTCACGTTGTCGGGTGTGATGCCCGATGAGGAACTGTTCTCCTCGGACGCGGTGGACGATACCAAAATCGCCATCACGGGCTGTTACGCGGGGTCGGTCGAGGACGGTGAGCGCGCGCTCGCGCCCCTGCGGGAGATCGCCGAACCGATCGCCGACGTCAGCGGGACGATGCCGTACGTGGACTACCAGCGGCTCTTCGACGAGGATCACCCCGACGGGATGCGCTACTACTGGAAGTCGCTGTACCTCGACGGTCTGTCGGACTCCGCCATCGATCGAATCGCGTACTGGACCGATGGAGCACCGTCACCGCTCTCGACGGTCGATGTCTGGCAGTTGGGGGGCGCGATCGAACGAGTGGACGTCGAAGACAGTGCGTTCGCGGGACGGCACGCTCCCTTCCTGCTCGGCGTCGAAGCGAACTGGGAGCGCCCGGAGGACGACGACGCGAACGTCGAGTGGGTGCGTGACTGTCTCGACGACATGCGCCAGTTCTCGGACGGGTCGGTGTACCTGAACTTCCCGGGGTTCCTCGAAGAGGGCGACGACATGATGCGGACCACGTTCGGACCGACGTACGAGCGGTTAGTCGCCCTGAAGGACGAGTACGACCCGACGAATCTGTTCAGCCTCAACCAGAACATCACGCCGTCTAAAAACGCCGAGGCCGACGGAGGTGCCTGCCGTGAGTGATCGTGGTGCGGAGACCCCGGTAGTCGGATGCCGGTTATCGACGAACTGGGTCGTCCTACTGAGTATAGCGGTGGGATGCCTGTGCGTCCTACTGGTCGCTCCCGCCCTCGGCGAGTCCGGACAGGCTGCTGCCACGGTCTGTTTCGTGCTGGCTGAAGCGCTCGTCTTGTACGTCGGATACGGGGCGCTGGCGCGGGTTGCTAGCCCGGCCGCCCGTGAAATACTCGTGAGTAGCTGACCGTGGAACCTTTCGGCCTCGGCATCCCGACGATCGGTCTCTTCGTCGGGTTCGGCCTGCTCATCGGCATCCTCTTCGGGTTCTTCGGGATGGGGGGCTCGTTCCTCGTGACGCCGACGCTGTTGGTGATCGGATACCCGGCGCCGGTAGCCGTCGGGAGCGGACTCGCGTTCGTCTTCGGCACCAGTGTTATCGGTGCGCTCAGACACCGCGATCACGGCCAGGTCAGCTACACGCTGGCGGCGGTGATGATTCTCGGAATGACGTTCGGCATCGAGGTCGGCACCCGGATCGTGTTCCTGCTCGCGGATCTCGGCAGCGCTGACGTCGTCATCAGCGCGGCGTACGTTGGCCTTCTCGGCGTTGTCGGACTCTTCGTCCTCCGAGATGCTCGCACTGACGGTACCGAAGTGGGAACGGGTCGAGTCGCTACCGAAGTTCAGTCCATCACGCTCCCACCACTGGTGTCGTTACCTGGCGGTGCGACCGTCTCGGTGTGGGTTATCCTCGCTGTCGGGTCGAGTATCGGCGTCCTCTGTGGATGTCTCGGTGTCGGTGGCGGATTCCTTCTGCTCCCCGTCATGGTCTACGGGTTCGGCATTCCCACTGCAATCGCCGCTGGAACCAGCGCCCTCCAGATTTCGATTTCGGGTGCGTTCGGGACGTTCGTCTACGCCCAGTCGAACGCCGTCGAAATCCCCGTCGTCGCCGCGTTGCTCGTCGGAAGCGGTTTCGGTGCTCGCATCGGTGCAGGTGCGACACGTCTCGTAAACGAATCCGACCTCAAGGGATACTTCGCCGGTATGCTGCTCGCTGGGAGTGTTGCCACCGCAAGTAAGCAGGCGAGTGCGGTATACGAAGTCGAGACGCTCGAGACGGTGAGCGTAGTCCTCATCTTTGGAACTGCAGCTCTGATCAGTGGTGCGATTGTCCGCGCGTCGATCGATTCGCTCGGAACGGATCGACAGCGTGAGCCGCCATGGACCCACTAACTACTAGCACGGCTTCGACTGATACGACGACGGAGGCCGAACGATAAATTGTCCGTCAGTCTGTTGTGGTTTCCGCAGTAATATTGCGGGATTCTTTCGTCGGAACTGAAGTAACTACTGCACCCTATGGCAACAGCTAACACAATACGCGTTGTAACCGCCAGTGGCGCTTGCTCCGATGTCCGGGTATCGAAGGAGATTCTGTCGTGGTAGGCGCAACGACTGGAGGGGACCCATGGCAACATCACTAGCGATCAATACGGAAGCGGTACAACACGGTTGCAACACCAGATGCAGGGGAGCGAGATGACTGACTTCATCGCGTATATCGACCGATCTGTGGTGCACGACGGAAAGTTGGACGATCTCAAACCGGCGATGGCGGAGTTAGTGAACTTCGTCGAGGCCAACGAGCCGGATATACTGGCGTACGACGTCTACTTTAGCGCCGACGGAGACCGGATGACCGTGATGCATATGCACGCCGATCAGGACTCCTTGGAGTTCCACATGGAGGTGGCGGGTCCGAAGTTTCCCCCGATCGGCGAGTTCATCGATCTCGAATCCATCGACGTGTATGGCCACGTAAGCGAGAGCCTCATCCGGCGGCTGAGGGACAAAGCCTCGGAGTTGGGAAGCGGACGCGTGTTAATCCACGAACTTCACCGAGGCGTCGACCGCGTTCCGGACGAGTGAGTCGAGGAGTAGTCGTCCGGTCGGCGATGTGCAGTTCGAGTGCACGTTTGGGATGGTGGGTCTGACCCTCGGCGGCCGCGTCCACCCGAATTCCCGTTCGCATCACTGTTTGCAGACCCTCGAATTCGAACGCCTCACGCCTCAACGGATCATCCGTTCGCTACTCGAACTGGTGCCCGCAGCGCCCATACATTTGCGGCGCAATAATGGCCCGACGGCGTTCTCGATTCTGCCAGATCTTGCTACTCGGACTGTCTGTAAACTTGGTATCGCTCTCACAAAATCAATAGACGATCCTGAGCTATGCTTTTCTCGAGAACTCACACAGAGCGTTGCTACTACCTCTTGCCAGGATATTTCGTTTGACGGAGGGTCCGTCGTCCGTTTGCCGAGCCCCGGACGGGCGGCAGTGGCGGGGCGGGGATTCAACCGTCGCGAACTCGTACGACCGCTCGAGCAGACCGAACGGCCAGCGCGGACCGACGCTCACCACGATTCACCATGTCCTCTCACAGCACCGACACGGCCGATCTCGAGGCGACGTACGGAACCGACGAGACGGACTCGCGGGCCGACGCGAGCGGGATCCGCTCGACCGTTCTCACCCAGGTCCGGAACGGGGCCCTCCCGATACTGACCGGCACCGCCCTGCTCGTCGATGCGGTCCGGTCGGCGGGACGGAGTCGACGCCGCGCCGGTCTCCGCGCGTTCGCGGGGGGCGCGCTCCTCGGAATCGGCCTCCGAAAACGGCGCTCGAGCGACGACGCGTCCGGACCGGCGGGCGACGAGTCGAGCGCGTACGACGACACCGAGTCGATCGGGATCGGCGACGAGGGAGGCGAGATCTCGGACGACGCTCGAGCCAACCGCGAGCGCTCCGACGTGCTCCACGGGTCCGAGACGAACCCTCGCGGCGTGTCGGGGGAGCCCGACGTCGAGACCGAGACCGCTTCCGACGAAGGGGACGTTCGGTTCACGACGGACCGGGACGGGGACGCGTCGCCGAAGCCGCACCTCGAGGGGACCGACGAGGATCCGCGCCGCGCCGAGGCCGACCCGGAGGCGGACGACGACCACGTCGAGGTCGACCTCTCGGAGGCCGCGATGGCCGACGAGGCCAGCGAGGCGACGGGCCCCGATCCGGAGCAGGCGTACCCCTCGCTCGAGGGAACCGACCCCGAACCGATGGCGGAAGAAGCGCCGCCGCGGGACGGCCACGAAGCCGATTCGGCCGCCGATTCCGAGGGTGACGACGGCGAGCGCTAGACGGACGACGCGACGAACGAGCGACGCGGCGCCGGCCGCTGACGACCGCGTCGCAATCACGGCAGACGGATTCCGCCGTCCACCTTCTCGAGGTGCAGTTTGGAACCACGGTTTAGTGGGTGACCGTTGGACGACCGGTATGGCCGAGACCGAACTATCGACGCCGGAGTTCGAGTACGATATCGAGAGCGCGATCGTCACGGGGGCGACCGGCGACGTCGGGTCGTGGGTCGTCGACCGACTGGCGGATCGCGGCGTCGACATCGTCGGCGTCGATTTCGACCGGCCCGACGGCGTGCGCGCCAACGTCGACTTTCGGGCCGTCGACCTGACCGAGGGCGTCGACACCTGGGAGACGATCGCCGAGGTCGATCCCGACGCCGTCGTCCACCTGGCGGCGCTCTCGGATCCACTCGAGAACCCGTCGACGCGGCTCTTCGAGAACAACGTCACGAGCGCGTACAACGTCCTGCAGGCGGCCGGCCGCGAGGGGATCGACGTCGTCTGGTCGTCCTCGCAGGCGACCTACGGCGCGCTGTTCGCGGAGTCGACGTGGACGCCGGACTACCTGCCGATCGACGAGGCCCACGACCGCCGGCCCGAGGACGCCTACGGGCTCTCGAAGGTCTGCGGCGAGGAGATCGCGAAATCGATGGCCCGCCGGTACGGGATCTCGGTCGCGACGATCCGGCCGGCGACGATCTTTTCGCCGACGAAGGAGCGAGCGCGACCGACCGAGGACGGCTCGGACCTCTCGAGCGAGGAGCCGACCGGCAACTTCGCGTCCTACGTCGACGTGCGCGACGTCGCGCGGCTGATCGAAGCGGCGCTGGCGGCCGACCTCGAGGGCCACGAGGAGTTCCTCTGCGTCGCCGACGAGAACTACCTCGGGCGGCCGACCGCGGAACTCGTGGAGACGGTCTGTGGATCGATTCCCGGCGAGGTCGACCTCGAGGGCAAGGAGTCGGCGCTGTCGAACGCGAAGGCCGCCGAGGTGCTCGGCTGGACGCCCGCCCACACCTGGCACGAGGGGGCCGACGAGGACGTGTCGGGGCCGACGTGGCTGTAGCTCAGCCGTCGTCGGGGACGGCCGAAAGCTGCGGGCGCCACCGCGGAACGGCCGTTTCGTTCCGGGCGACCAGCGTGACGCGCGGCTCGTCGCCGACGCGGCGCTCGGCGTAGTAGAGGATCGCGAGGTCCGAACACGCCGCCAGCAGTTCGTTCGAATCGAACCGGAACCGATCGCCCGGTCCGGCGTCGCGCTCCGCCGACGCGAGGTAGTGTTCGTAACAGAGGACGCCCCCGGGCGCGAGGGCGTCGATCAGGGCCGGCAGGCGATCGCGCGCGTCGAAGAAACTCACCGTCACGAGGTCGTAGCTCTCCTCGGGGACGCAGTAGCGATCGGCGTCGGCCAGAATCCAGTTGACGGTCGTCCCGCGTTCGCTCGCCCGCTCGCGGGCCCGCGAGAGCTTCGCGCTCGAGAGATCGACGGCGTCGACGGTCCAGCCGCGCTCCGCCAGGGCGAGGGCGTTCCGACCGGTGCCGGTGGCGACGTCGAAGGCCCGGCCGGGGGACAGTTCCTCGACGACCGACCGAACGATCGGCGCGAGTCCGTCCGATCCGACGGCGTCGCCTCGAGACGGACCCGAACCCGACCGAGCGGCGTCGTGGTCTTCGGTCACGGCTCGCACTCGCGGGACGCAGCGCCTTAGTTTCTCGCGGGATTCGACGATCGCCCGTCCCGCCGTCAGCACGGTGTGTCGTCGCCGCGCTACGTCACGTACAGCGAGTAGGCGATGATGACGAAGCCCACGAGCATCAGGAGGCTCTCGAGCAGGATGCCCGTCATCAGCGAGACCCCGAGAATTTCGTACAGCAGGCCGGCGAGCACGAGGCCGAGCGTCACGAGACCGAAGCCGGCTGCGAGGAGTCCGAGCGCGCGCTGGCGCGTCCGGCGGTAGGCTTTGAACGCGAGAAAGGTGATGAAGCTGCCCACGAGCAGGATGAGGGTCTTGACGACGGCGAGTAAGACGGCGATCGACGTTCCTGCGTCGTGGAAACTCATGGTGTCCGTACGTCGAAATTACGAACGGGAACCAAGTAGCTTGCGTTCACGACGAACGCGGCCGGCCGCGACCGCGGTCTCGAGGCGGAGCGGCGACGCGCGGACACCCGAGTCTTTTGCCCACCGGACCCGAACCGACGGCCATGACGCGATTGGTCGAACTCGAGGAGACGGGACCGAGAAAGCTCGAACCGTCTGATATCGACGACGAGAAGGGAGACATCGCGGTCTGTCGGTGCGGGCTTTCGGACTCGTTTCCGTTCTGCGACGGGAGCCACCGACGGACTCGCGACGAGGACCCGGACATGACGTACGTCTACGAGGACGGCGAGCGTCGGGTCGTCGAGCAAGTGGTGACCGAAGACGAGTCGGTCGCCGACAGCGACGGGAGCACCGAGGACAGCGAAAGCGGTACCGACGCCGATGACGACGGCAGCCCCGAATAAGCGACGCCACCGGGTTACCGTTACCGCATCGAACGCGAGGAGTTGAGCACGACCAACAGGCTGCTCGCGGCCATCGCGGCGGCGGCGAAGAGCGGGTTCAGCAGGCCGGCGACCGCCAGCGGGATCGCCACCGCGTTGTAGCAAAAGGCCCAGCCGAGGTTCTGGCGGATGCGCCGGTGCGTGCTCGCGGCGATCGCGAGCGTCTCGCCGACGGCCTCGAGGTCGTCGCCGACGATCACCGCGTCGGCCGCGTCGGTCGCGAGCTGGGTCCCGCCGCCCATCGCGATGCCGACGTCGGCGGCGGCCAGCGCGGGCGCGTCGTTGCTCCCGTCGCCGACCATCGCGACCGTCCCTCGCGTCCGGAGGCGGTCGACGGTCTCGGCCTTCGCCTCCGGCGGGACGCCCGCGAAGACCTCGTCGACGCCGTCGACCGCGCGGAACCGCTCGGCGGCCGGCCCCTCGTCGCCGGTGAGGACGACGATCTCGCGGCCCGACGAGAGCGTCTCGAGCGCCGCGTCGAGCTCCTCGCGTTCCGAATCCCCGACCGCGACGACGCCGCGGGTCCGGCCGTCCCAGCCGACGGCGACCGGGACGCGACCGGCCGCGCGGGCGTCGTCGATCGGGGACTCGAGGGCGTCGGGAACCGACAGCCCGCGCTCGCGGCAGCAGTCGGGGTGGCCGACGACGACGCGCTCGCCGTCGACGACGCCGCTGACGCCGCGGTCGGCTCGCTCGAACGAGTCGACGGCCGTGGAACCCTCGGCGCCGGACACGGTACCACCGTCATTTTCGGCCTCGAGATCACCGCCGTCGACCGCGGCGGCGGGCGCCGCCTCGACGACGGCGGCGGCGATCGGGTGCTCCGACAGCGATTCGACCGCGCCGGCTCGCCGGAGGAGGTCGTCCGAATCGGTCCCGTCGACGACGGTGACGTCCTCGACGGCCATTTGCCCGGTCGTCAGCGTCCCCGTCTTGTCGAGCACGACGACGTCGACGTCCGGGGCGTCCTCGAAGATCGTCTCCGCGGCGACGACGATCCCGCGCTTCGCGGCGGCCTGCACCCCCGCGGCGATCGCCAGCGGCGTCGCCAGCCCGAGCGCGCAGGGACAGGAGACGATGACGACGGTCAGCCCGATCAGGAGAGCGGTCGACGGACTCGAGCCGGTCGCGAGCAGGACGGCGGCCGTACAGACGGCGAGAGCGGCGACCAGCGGGACGAACACCGTCGCGAGCTTGTCTGCCAGCCGCTGGACGCCGGGCCGGGCGCTCTGGATCGACCAGAGCAGCGAGACGAGCCGATCGAGGGTGCTCTCGGCCGCGTCGCCGACCGCGAGGACGACCGGCGCGTCGGTGACGACGGTGCCGCCGCGGAGTTCGTCGCCGGGGGCCTTCCGGACGGGGAGGGACTCGCCGGTGACCAGCGACTCGTCGACGGCCGCGGTCCCCTCCAGAACTTCGCCGTCGAGGGGAACCCGCTCGCCGGGGCGGACGAGCAGCCGATCGCCGGGCTCGACGTCTTCGAGCGGGACCGTCTCGCCGCTCTCGAGGCGGGCCTCGTCGACCTGGCGTTCGGTCAGCTCCGAGAGCAGGCCGGTCGCGCGGCGCTTGACCGCCCGCTCGTAGTGGGTGCCAGCGGTGACGACGAGGACGACGGCGACGGTGACGTCGAAGTAGAGGTGGCTCTCCCCGAGGACGATTGCGACCGCGCTGTAGCCGTACGAGCCGAGCGCGGCCGTCGCGACCAGCAGGTCCATGTTCGGCCGGCCCGCACGGAGGCTGACGTACGCGCCCCGGAGGATCGGATACCCGGTGTAGAAGAGGATGAACGACGTGAACGCCCAGATGTTCGCGGACAGAAACGCGAGCTCGTAGCCGCCGAAGGCGACGACCGGCTCGAGGTCGAAGTAGGTCGGGTAGAGAAAGAGGACGTACCAGACCATGACCATCATGCCGAAGAAGCCGCCGAGCAGCAGCCGCGCGAGCCCGTCGTCGTCGCCCGCGTCGCCGTCGGCGGCCGATCGGTCGGCCGCGGCGTAGCCGTAGCCCGAGACGATCTCGGGGAGGTCGTCGGCCGCGAGCCGGTCGGAATCGTAGACGATCCGGATCGTGTCCGTCGCGTAGCTCGCCGTCGCGCCCAGCACGCCCGCCTCGCGCTCGGCGACCGACTCGAGGAACGCCTCGCAGGTCGAACAGTGCATGCGCTCGACCGCGAGAAAGGCGTCCTCGCCGTCGAGGTCGTCGAGGTCGCGGCCGCCCGCCGCGTCCGCCCCGTCCAGCCGCGATCGAACCGCCGCCTCGTCGGGGCCGTCGTCGCGCCGCTCGAGGGTTCGCGCGACCTCGAGACAGCCCCGACAGCAGTAGGTGCCGTCGACGTCGGGATCGGTGATCGGTGCCGACGGGAGCGGCAGATCACAGAGGTCGCAGCTCTCGCTACCGTCGGCTGTCGACGGCGATTCGGGCGCGTGTGGGCGTTCGGACGATCCTGGGTTCCGTGCGTCTGGGCACATCGTTAGAACGGTGGTGCGAACGGCAGCGGCGGGTGGGGGAGGTGGATTCCGTACAGCATCAGTCCGTGCGAGAGCGGGACGTAGCCGAGGACGACGAAGGCGACGCCGAGCCCGCGGTGGAGGCGGACGCGCGTCGCCGACTCGAGGGCGGTCAGGACGGTGCCGTAGGCGAACAGCGTCGGGATCGTCCCGAGCCCGAGGACGGCGAGCGAGAGCGCCCCGCGGGTCGGCGAGCCGACCGCGAACGCGTAGAGGTACGCCGGGTAGATGATCGGACACGGCATGAGTCCGTGGACCGCACCGAGGGCGACGATCCCCGGCGACGTCGCGAGCCGGTCGACCCGACTCGAGAGCAGCGCCGAGAGGCGCCGGAACAGCGTCCCGACGAGGGGAAGATCGTGGCCGGGGACGGCCGTCCGCCCGCGGACGTAGTAGAGCCCGCTCGCGATGATGGCGATCCCGACGAGGATCCCCGTCGCGCCCCTAACGGAGTCGCCGACCGCGGCGACGGCCTCACTCGAGGCGACCGTCGCCGCACCGAGGAGGCCGAAGCAGGCGCCGATCGCCGCGTAGCTCGCCGTCCGTCCGAGGTTGAACAGCGCGTGCTGGCGCACCTCGTAACCGGTGAGCGTATCGTCGCGGCGCTTGTCGCCGGCGGCGCCGATCCGGTCGGCGTAGGCCGTCACCAGCGGCCCGCACATCCCCAGGCAGTGGGCGCCGGCGAGCAGGCCGACGACGAAGAGGACGGCCAGGTCCGCGTGCTCGAGTCCGAGCCCCGGGCCGGCGCTCGCGAGTGCTGCGAGCGTCATCTCCGGCTGTCGTCCGGCCGCCGAGGCGTCATCTGGCGGCCCCGTTTTCGCTCGCGGCGTGATCGCCGTGCGATCCCTCGACCGGCGACATCGCGAGGTACAGCGAGCCGATGATCACCGCGACGTTCACCGCGCTGACGAGACCGGCGACGCCCGAGTTCGTGGCTCCGTAGACGACAACCGGAACGACCGCGAGTAGTCCGACGGCCGCCGCGTGCCGCGGCGTAACTGTCTCGAGGGGCATAGCCGTCTCTCGGGCTGTCAGCGGCTTAATACCACCAGTCGTTTTCACCGAACGGGAATTACGATCGGTCGTAAGGTACCGCTGTTCCCTACCAACGCGTATGAGTTCGGCGACAGAACAACGGACGACCGATCAGGCCGACGAAACCGCGTCTGGGGAGGCGGGTCCGGTCCGCACGATCGGTCACGACGAGTACGATCCGATCGGGACGCTGATCCTGATCGCGATCTACTTCGCGATACTGGTACTGCTGTGGCTGTTCATGTACTTCGTCGAGTTCCTCGGTAACGGGCCGACCGTCGTCGGGGTGCTCACGACGGTGGTGGGGCTGGCATGAACATCCACACCTACGAGAAGCTCTGGCTGGCCGCGGCGATGGTGTTGATCGTCGGCTTCATCGCGACGATCACGTACGGCGCGGTCGGTCCGGGCGTCTCGATGATTGACGACGACGGCGGCTCGATCGATCCCGACGCGATCAGCGATCACGAGCGGTTCGGCGACACCGGCGTCACACACGTCGGCGGGAACGAGTACGAAGTCGACGTCGTCGCGCAGGCGTGGTCGTACTCCCCGGGCGAGATCGAGGTGCCAGCGGGCAGCGAAGTGACGTTCTACGTCACGAGCCGGGACGTGACCCACAGCTTCTCCGTGGTCGGAACGAACATCAACACGATGGTCATCCCCGGCGAGGTCTCGAAGATGACCGTCGAGTTCGACGAGCCGGGCGAGTACGGCATTCTCTGCAACGAGTACTGCGGCGAAGGCCACCACAACATGGAAGGCAAACTGACCGTCGTCCCCGAGGACGAGTTCGACATGACCGAACTGGACGTCGAGGCCCCCGACGAGGCCGAGGCGGGCAACGAGACGACGATCAACGCGACCGTCAGCGACGGGATGCAGACCGACCTCGAGACGACCGCGACCCTCGTGATCGGCGACCAGCGGTACGACGAAGACGTCGCGATCGAGGGCGCCGACAGCGAGACCGTCGAGTTCGCGGTCGACACCGAGGAACTGGGTGCCGGCGACCACGACTGGGCGGTGATCGTCGACGACGAGGAGGAGAGCGGCACGCTCACCGTCACGGAGGGTGACGGCGGCTCCGACGGAGGTGACGGCGATGCGTAACGCCTACGTCGATCAGTTCCCGGCGGAGGCGAAGGTCATCAAGGCCGCCTTCTGGAGTTCCTTCCTCGCGCTGGCCGTCGGCGGCCTGCTCGGCCTCGTGCAGGCGCTCCACCGGACGGACGTCCTCCGGTTCATCGATTCGGCGGACTACTACACCGTGTTGACCGCCCACGGCGTCCTGCTGGCGATCACGTTCACGATCTTCTTCCTCGTGGGCGTCTTCACCTGGGCGGTGACGACCAGCCTCGAGCGGGGCGTCGTCGACACCCGCTTCACCTGGTCGTGGTACGCCATGATGGTCGTCGGCACGGTGCTGGTCGGCGTCACGATCTTCGCCGGTTTCCTCGAGGACGCGCCGGAGTTCCTCGGCGCGCCGCTGAACGCGGACGTGCTCTTTACGTTCTATTCGCCGCTACAGGCCCACCCCTTCTTCTACGTCGGGCTGGTGCTGTTCGTCGTCGGCTCCTGGCTGGCCGGCGTCGACTGGTTCCGGACGTGGTGGGCCTGGCGGGCGGAGAACCCCGACGAGCGGATTCCGCTCCCGACGTTCATGGTGTTGACGACGACGCTGTTCTGGTACATCTGTACGTTCGGCGTCGCCCTGTCGATCCTCGTCTTCCTGCTGCCGTGGTCGATGGGCATCGTCGACTCCGTGAACCCGCTGCTGACCCGGACGCTGTTCTGGTACTTCGGCCACGCCGTCGTCTACTTCTGGCTGATGCCGGCGTACATGATGTGGTACATCATGCTGCCGAAGCTCTCCGGCGGGAAGCTGTTCAGCGACCCGCTCGCGCGCGTCGTCTTCGTGCTGTTCCTGCTGCTCTCGACGCCGCTCGGTATCCACCACCAGTATCTGGACCCCGGCATCGCCGAGGGGTACAAGTTCATCGCGATGACGAACACGATGTTCCTCCTGCTGCCGAGCCTGCTGACCGCGTTCACCGTCGTCGCGAGCATGGAACACGGCGCTCGCCAGCGCGGCGGCGAGGGCTACCTCGGCTGGCTCAGAGCGCTGCCGTGGCGCGATCCGGTCTTCACCGGCATGGCACTGGCGGGCCTGATGTTCGCCGCGGCCGGCTTCTCCGGCATGATCAACGCCGGGATGAACATCAACTACCTCGTCCACAACACCTGGTGGGTCGTCGGTCACTTCCACCTCACCGTCGGCACCGCCGTCGCGCTGACGTTCATGGCCGCGGCCTACTGGTTCATCCCGCAGGTGACCGGCAAGGCGCTGTGGAACCGCTCCGTCGCGCTCGGGCAGGTCCTGCTGTGGTTCGTCGGCATGACGTTCATGTCGAACGCGATGCACCGCTCGGGACTGTTCGGGATGCCCCGCCGGACCGCCGAACCGCAGTACTCCGGCTTCGAGTTCGAACCCGCCGCCGGGACCGTCGGCGAGATCAACGCGCAGGTCGCCCTCGGCGCCGTGATCCTGACCGCCTCGCTGGCCCTGTTCCTCCTGAACGTGGTCCTGACGTCGCTCAACGGGACCAGCGACGCCATCCCGGACAACACCTACGCCGGAACGCTCTCGGGGCCCGAGGACGCGCCCGAGATCCTCGACAACCTCAAACTCTGGACCGCCATCGCCATCGTCCTCGTGGTCTTCGCGTACACGCTCCCGCTCGCGAGCATCATCGAGAACGGCGGTCTGTTCGGTCCCGGCATCGAGGGGCGACAGCTCACGCTCGTCCCCGATACCGCGGCCGTCCTCGAGACCGTCCGCGAGGTGATGCCGTAGATGCGCGTCTCCAAGGCCGGCCTGCTCGTCGTCGCGGCGATCATCGTTCCGATCGTCGTCGAACTCCGCACCGCGCTCTCTTGGTTCGGCATCGAGCTCTCGGTCCTCGAGGCGGTCGCCCTCGCCGTCGCGATCGTCCTCGCGATCGTCGTCTGGGCGGTGTGGCCGTCCGACGGGAACGACAACGCCGAAACCGAACCCACGGGTCCCGAGTGATCGAGCGCGGCGGCCCGACGCCCTGACCGGGAGTCGGGCGGGGGATTCGTTTTCAGAGCAGCGCGTGAGAATCGCGGTGCGTACGGGAACGCCGGTATCGAACTCCGTCGACACGGCGAGCCCGCTGGTCACGTCTCGAACGGAAGATCTCCGAGAAACTCGTCGCTCTGATAATCGAGATGATCCAGTCGAGCGCCGAGCAGTTCGCGGGTGAGGACCACCAGCGGATTGGTCTGGCCCTCTCCGATCATCGCGACCTCCGTTCTCGATCCGGTGGCGTCCTCGTCCCAGAGGCCGACGACGACGGTCTCTCGATCGGCGACGACGAGCCGACTCACCTTGGGATAGTTCGCCCGTTCGTACATCCAATCCATCTGCGGCTCCCAGATCGTCGCTTCCGGGAGGCGCTCTCGAAAGAACTCTCGAGCGGCGTGGTTTTTTGTTCCGGCGTGAAGTTCGACGCCTCGGTCGATGGCGTTCTCCGCGTACGGGACACACGCTTCGTCGAGTAACTCGTCGGACGCGTAGATCAGAAAGAGTTCGTCGTCGGCGCTGTCGGCCAGCTCTCGGCAATAGTCGTACACCGCTTCGCAACCCTCGAGCCGTCCGACGGTACGCTCGTCCGGCCTCCGTCCCGTCCCGAACTGCGAGAGCAGTTCGTCGAACGCTTCGACGTCCATCCAGCCGGCGTCATCCGCCGACCGACGGCCGGTGGTGACGTGATTTTCGTCGTGGTCGTACGCGACGAGCCCGACTTCGTCGAGCCGGGGAAGGTACTCGTGGTGGAGCGAGACGATCGTCCGCTCGAGTGTCGTCTCGTCCGCCGAAGCGAGGTGTTCAGCGAGCTCCGTTACGGAGAGGCCGCGATGAGATTCATTGAGAGTAGTTAAAATTTCACGATTGATAGTATCTGCGAGTAGTCGAATGATTTCTTCATCTTCTGACCCCATTACTGATGGATATTCCCGTGCGGATATTAAAAACCAGGTTTCTATTCGTAGATGTTATTGCGGGATTATAGCCTGTCAATTTCCGCTGAAAGTCACCGCCGTTCGCACTCGGTTCGCGGACGGAACTACCGAATCGTTCTATTCGGCTCCGAGAGCAACTTCGAAGAACGAAACCGCGCTACGAACTACCGGCAACGCGGCGGTCGCTACCACGTCTCGATCCGTCCCTCGCGGACGTCCTCCGCACAGCCCTCGCAGTCGGGATGGCCCGCTTCGAAACACGCCGGCCGGTACTGGTCGTCGAGCATCGCCGCCCGCTGTTCGGCGTAGCGCCGGCAGACGATCTTCGCTCGCCCCGCCTCGTCCGAGGGAAGGCTGCGGGCGTTTTTCGCCACCTCGTAGGCCTCGCGGGCCTCCTCGAGTTGCTCGCCCGTCGAGCCCCGAACCTGTTCGTACTGCTCGCCAGCCTCCTGAAGCTTCGAGCGCAGGAACCGCTCGAGCCGACGACGATCCGCCATTGGCACGTGATTCGGTCGCCGGCCACATAGTCCCGTCGCCGCCGTTCCGCGATTCGTCGGCGCGGGAACGGTCTCGGCCGACCGGCGACGAGCGACCGCTCGAGCCGGGCGAAGGATTTTGCCAGCTCGTGTTGTGTGGTGTCTATGGCCACGGAGCAGCCTCGCGAGAGTCGTCGCGACGAGATCGACGCGATCCTCGAGCGGAAGGACGGCGGCGTCCGCGAAACCCGCGACGAGGCCGACAAGTACACCGTCGTCGGCGCGGCCGACAGGCGAACCTACGCGAACTGGCTGACGCCAGTCGAGGAACACTTCGTCTGCCACCGCAACGACATTCCCGACGCCGACGCGGACTCGTGGACCGTCTCCCTGACGGGAGGACTCGACGACGAGTACTCGCTGTCGGACCTGAACGACGAGTTCCCGACGGTCGCGGTGGCCCACACGATGGAGTGCGCCGGAAACGGCCGCGGACAGCACCGACCAGAGACGGGCAGCGTCCAGTGGGGATTCGAGGCCGCCGGGACGGCGGTCTGGACCGGGACGCCGCTCAGTTCGGTGTTGCGCGGCCGGCTGGACGACGCGGACGACGACGCGTGGCTCACGGCCGTCGGCGGCGACCCCTCGGACGGCGACGACGTCTTCGCGCGGTCGATCCCCCTCTCGAAGGCGCTCGAGGACTGCATCCTCGCCACGGAGATGAACGGCCGGCCGCTCCCCCGCGAACACGGCTTTCCGGTTCGGCTGATCGTCCCCGGCTGGTACGGCGTCAACTGCGTCAAGTGGATCGAGGAACTCCGACTGATGGACGCGATGGTCGTCGACGGCTCACTGGACCGGCCCGGCGACCACGCCTACTGGCAGCAGGAGGCCTACCGAATGCACCCCGCCGGCGTCGACCCCGAACCGAACGAGACCGTCGAAACGGTCGATACGTGGGCCCAACTCGAGGCGGGCGAGCCCGACCATCCCTACACGTTCGACCAGACCGTGATGTCGGTCATCGGTTCCCCGGACGGCGAATACGCGGTGAGCGCGCCGGAGGACGGGACGATCGAACTCACCGGCGTCGCCTGGGCCGGCGACGACGGCGTCGAGCGGGTCGAAGTCTCGACCGACGGCGGCGACGCGTGGGTCGACGCGGAGCTGTTCGGCCCCGACTACGCGGGTGCGTGGCGACTGTTCCGCTACGACTGGGACGCGCGGCCGGGGACGCACGTCCTCTGTTCGCGGGCGACCGACGATCGGGGGCGCCGGCAGCCGATGCGGATCTCCGATCCCGACGCCTGGCGCGACGCGCTCGAGGCCGACGAGTTCCCCTGGAACGAGGGCGGGTACGCCGCGAACGCGGTTCTGCCGAACGCCGTCGAAACCGACGTCGAGTCGGCCTAACGGCCTCGAGCTCGAAGCGGGGACGTTCACTTTCACCCCGGTGCCGGTACTTTAAATACTATCGGGCGCGAAACGAGATATGCCTCCCAGTGAAACGAAAGAGGAGGCGTGACACAATGAGCGACGTACGACAGCACGCGGACGACATACACGACCAGTTTTCGGATCACATCGACGTGAGCGTCGACGACGTCGAGGAGCGACTGACGACGCTCGTCGACGAGTACAAGGTTCCCATCGACGAGGCGCGCCGGAGCGTCACCAACCACTACCTCGAAGAGGCCGGCCTCGAGCGAGAGGACATCTCGCGGGGCGGCAGCGAGGAAGTGAACGTCGAGGACGTCGACGAGCCCGAACAGTGGATCGACCTCACCGCGAAGGTCATCGAACTCTGGGATCCCCGGAGCGACTCCGTCGCGCAGGTCGGCCTGCTGGGCGACCCGACGGGCACGATCAAGTTCACCAAGTGGGCCAAGTCCGATCTGCCGGCCCTCGAGGAGGGCGCGGTCTACGACCTTCGCAACGTCGTCACCGACGAGTACCAGGGCCGGTACTCGGTCAAACTCAACTCGACGACGGTGATCGAGGAACTCGACGAGGACCTCGAGGTCGGTGACGACACCAGCGAGATCGAGGGCGCCCTCGTGGACATGCAAAGCGGCAGCGGCCTCATCAAGCGCTGCCCGAAAGAGGACTGCACGCGCGTCCTGCAGAACGGCCGCTGTAACGAACACGGCGAGGTCGAAGGCGAGTTCGACCTCCGCATCAAGGCGGTCGTCGACGACGGGATCGACGCCCACGAGGTCATCTTCGACAAGGAGGCCACCGAGGACCTGACGGGCCTGAGTCTCGAGGAGGCCAAGGACATGGCGATGGACGCCCTGGACACGACCATCGTCGCCGACGAGATCGCTGCGGACATCGTCGGCACCTACTACCGCATCGAGGGACCGACCTTCGGCCGCTACGTGCTGGCCGACGACGTCGAGGAACTCGACGGGCCCGCCGACGCCGAACAGCTGCTGATCAGAGCGAGGTCGATGTGATATGAGCCAGTCAGAACTCACCCGCGAAGTCGCCCGCCGCGTCTTCGCATCGGAATTCAACGATTCGACGTACACCTTCAAAGAGAGCGACGACGAGCGCGCGCCCAACTACGCGCTGCTCCCGACCGGCGACCGCGCCAACCGCGTGTTCATCGTCGGCACCCTCACGGAAACGGAGGACGTCGGCGAGGACAGCGAGTACTGGCGCGGCCGGGTCGTCGACCCGACCGGGACGTTCTTCGTCTACGCCGGCCAGTACCAGCCCGAGGCCGCCTCGGTGCTCCGGGACACGGAGCCGCCGGCCTACGTCTCCATCGTCGGCAAACCCCGAACCTACGAGACCGACGACGGCAGCGTCAACGTCTCCGTTCGCCCCGAATCCATCGCGGTCGTCGACGACGACACCCGCGACCGTTGGGTCGTCGAAACCGCCGAACGCACCCTCGACCGCATCGAGGCCTTCGAGGAGTGGGAAGCAGAACAGGAGGCCCCCGAGAGCGGCTCGACGGCGCCGACCAACGAGTACGCCCAGATGGCCCGCGAGCGCTACGACTCGCCGGTCGTCAACTACCGCAACGACGTGATTCAGGCGCTCGAGCAACTCGAGGACGTCGAGCCCGACGACGCCGAAGCGACGGCCTGAGTTCGCCGTCACCGGTTCGTTCTTTTTCGCGCCGCTCAATCCAGAGAGCGACGCATTCGCGCCCGATCTCCGATCACGCCTCGAGAGCGGTCTCGAGTAGCGCGCCGATCGCCGCGAACTCGTCGTCGGTGACCTCGTGGCCGGTCTCGGGGTAGCGCCGCTCGTCGACCGCGGCGTCGGCTCGCTCGAAGATTTGCGCCGTCGCGGCGACGCGCGACGGATCGATGTACGGATCTTCGGCACCGTAGCCGAGCAGGACCGGCGTCGCCGCCAGCGAGCCGTCGATATCGGTCGCCTCGAGTTCGGTGGCCGATCCCGGCAGGGTCGCGGAGAGAACGGCGAGCCCGCCGTAGCGGTCCGGATTCCGGCGGACGTACTCCGCGACGACGCAGGCGCCCTGCGAGAAGCCCGCGAGGACCGTTTGTTCCGGTGGAATCCCGATCTCCGCCGCGGCCTCGCAGGCGGCGGCCACGCAGTCGACGCTCGAGGAGAGCCACGGCTCGTTCTCGGTTCGCGGCGCGGCGGCCGAACGGGGGTACCAGCGGCTCCGCTCGGCCTGCGGGGCGAGGACGGCGAGGCCGTGTCGATAAACGGGTTCGAAGAGGTTGACGACGCCCTGGGCCGTCGCGCCGCGACCGTGGCAGACGACGAGCGCGGCGTCGGCGGCCAGCGCGGGCGCGCCGGCCGCGAGCAAGGGTTGGCCGGCGTGGGGTCCCGACACCGCGTCCATCGTCCGACCCGAGTCCCGTCCCGTCATCGATCGCTATCGGTGTCGACGGTGTCAGCGGTGTCGTCGGCGCGCGCAGTCGCCTCCGGAACCGTCAGCTCCGGCAACTGGCTCTCGATCAGGTCCCGATCCCGCTCGAACCAGTCGGGCAGGTGCAGCGACTCGCCGGGCCCGCCTTCGGGGCCGCTCGCGGCGACGCCGTCGCTCTCGGTCGCCAGTTCGAAGAGGACGCCGCCCGGCTCGCGGACGTACAGCGAGTGGAAGAAGTGGCGGTCCTTGACCCGCGAGACGTCGTGGCCGCGGTCGTCGAAGAGTTCCCGCCACTCGTGGAGTTCGCCCTCGCTCCCGACGCGGACCGCGACGTGGTGGAGGGTTCCGGGGCCCTCGCGGCCGAACTCGGCGTCCCGGTCGAGCACGTCGACGACCGTCGCTCGATCGCCGGCGGCGCGATACCGGGCTCGGTCGTCCAGTTCGGTCTCGTACTCGAAGCCCAGCGTCTCGAGCGTGCCCGCGGTCGCGTAGGGATTGACCGACAGCGTCGAGACGCCGTGGAGCGCGCGGACCGCGGCGTCGTCGGGAACCGGGCCGTCGGTCCACGGTTCGACGCCGCTCGGGTCCGGCGCGTCGGGCGGGCCGGCGACGAGTTCCAGTCGCGTCCCGTCGGGATCCTCGAATCGCAGGACGCGCTCCTCGAAGCGCTCGAGCGGGCCCTCGACCGCGACGTCGTGATCGACGAGTCGGTCCCGCCAGTACTCGAGGGAGTCCGCGGGAACGACGAACGCGACCGACGCGACCTGCGGTTTGCCGACCCGGCCCGGATCGGCGTGGGGGTCCGGGAAGTGGGTCAGAACCGTCCCCGGCGTGCCGACCGCGTCGCCGAAGTAGAGGTGGTGCTGGAGGATGTCCTCGAAGTTCACCGTCTGGGTCGCGAGGCGGAGACCGAGGACGCCCGCGTAGAAATCGACGGCCGTCTGGGCGTCGCCGACCAGCCCCGTGACGTGGTGGAGTCCCGGCGTGTCGGGAGGCATGGTCGACGTTGGGCCTCGAGCGGAATAGCACGTCCGGTCCCGGAACCGCGAGCGGGGGTCCCGTCTGACGAATCGTTAAGTGTCATGCCCGACGAATAGACGACAAACAGATGGGCAACAAGAACAAGACGATCTCGTTTCGAGTAAACGAGGACGCGTTCGAGGCGCTCCAGGATATCGCCGAAGAGCGCGACATCTCGTTGTCCGCCGTCTTCCGGGACTACGTCGACCGGCTGGTCGAACACGACGGGCAGGTCGAGGTCGTCCCCGAGGACGACCTCGAGGCGATGGGGAGCGACGACGGCGAGCAGACGTTCCCGCCGACCGTCGAGGTTCCCAAGAGCTTCATCCGCGAACACGAACGCCTCGAACTCGAGGCCGAACACCTCCGAGAGCAACTCGACGAGTACAAGGGCTACGTCAACGAGTTGCAGGACCGACTCGAGGACGAGGAGGACGAGATCTTGCTGCTCGACGATTTAGACGAGGAAGACGAATCGTACCAGTTGCGATAGTCGGCGCTCGGAGCAGACTGAACTGATTTCTGCGGTGGCGCGCGCCAGGGAGGGGCGAAGCGCGCGCCGGGGAGGGGCGAACGAAATGTGAGCCCCACCCCGATGTCGTGTGAGGGATGAGTGAGCGAGCAGCGCGAGCGAACGAGTCGGCTGGGGAGGGTGTGGCGTTCCCCGTTGCCAAGATGAGCAGAACGTTGCTCTAGTAAACGACCTTCGCGACAACAGAGCGTACAGCGCTGAGAACGATCGACCGTACTACCGGGCGAGATTCTGCTTCGCCTGCCGAATCTCGTCGTGTTTCTCGCTCTCGCCGTCGACCCGCGCCAGCCCCTCGGCCGCCTCGAGCGTGCGGACGCCGTTGTCCAGAAACGAGAGGACGTCGCCGGGGTAGGCGTAGACCATGTAGTCGTCGGTCATCACGTCGACGATCGCGTCCGGGCCCAGCCCCTGTGCGCGCAACTCGAGGAGGTACCGGATGAACTTCCGTTCCGGGCAGCCGCAGTAGGGGTTGTTGTCGCAGCTACAGTCCAGGAAGTCCTCTGTGAAATCGAGGACGCGATCCCGGGTCGCGTCGTCTAACTTCTCGAGGCCCTGGCCCTGAAAGAGCATGTCCAGCGTCGCCCCCTTGAACGCGCCCTTCGGGATGTTCGTCTCGAGCTGGGAGCTGAGCTGCCGGTGGTTTTTGACGTAGATTTTGTCGGTGATGGCCACGCGTTGGCGGCCCTAGCGGCGCTGGGCCGAAAAACGTCCCGGTCCGCGTCGCCCGCCGACGAGTGTCCCGGAATCACGCGGTACTGTCTCGCACAGTGGCGTACTCGAGTCGTAACGTATTTCAGTTGGACCGGCCGTAACTGATTGTGTAAGCGTGTCCGGGTTGGGGTAGTGGTTATCCTTCAGCCTTGTGGAGGCTGAGACGCGGGTTCGATTCTCGCACCCGGACTTTTTCACGACGACCATCGGGAGGAGTGGAAAAGCCGGACGGCGAGATCGAACCACGCGAGACGAACGAAGTGAGTCTCGCAGTCGGGTTCGATTCTCGCACTCGGACCTTTTCGCGACGAATAAATCCGCCAGCGGCGCAAATCCGACCGAGAATCAAATCGCGAGATCTGACACATCTCCACTGCAGGTGCGAAGAGTAGGAGAGAACGTCGCCACAGGTTGAATACCCCCGCCGCCGTCCGTTCGAACGATGACGGCCACCGACGGTCCGTTCGAGTGCGACACCTGTGACGCCGACGTTCGATTCGAGGCGGCCCGCCGGACGAAAACGATGGGCGGACTCGATCCGACGACGTGGCAGACCCTCTGTTGTCCCCACTGCGGCTCGCGACTGAAGACGGTCTACGTCGGCGACTGATCGGCCGCTCGAGTCAGGGATTCCAGACCTGAGCGTCCGAGGACGATGCGGAAATCCGAGCACCGCCTCGAGTGACCCGTTCGGCGGCGTGTTCATGCGTCCGCGTTTAGGACGGCGGTCGCGTACGAACCCGCATGGCCGATGCCGGACTCGGACGGACCGTCGACGAGCCCGCGCGGAACGCGGCGCTGGCCTGGATCGTCACGCTCGCGCTCGTCGCCTTCGCGATCGACCACGGCCTCGCCGAGTCGTACCGCTGGTTCGCCTTCACCGGCTTCGCGGTCGCGATCGTGGTGCTGCCCGTCGCCGCGTTCCGCGATCCGCTCGCGATGCCGCCGTGGGAGCTGCTGGCGCTGGTCGCCGTTCCCGTCGTCGACGCGACGCTGTTCGGTCAATCTCCGCTGACGACGGTCGCGACCTACGTCGCCGTCGCCGCGGTCGCGCTCGTCGCGACCGTGGAGATCGATCGGTTCACGGCCGTGCGAATGAACCACACGTTCGCGATCGTCCTGGTCGTGCTCACGACGCTGGCGGTCGCCGGAACGTGGAACGTCGCCCAGTGGCTGGCCGACGTGACCCTCGGCACCGACTACGTCCTCGACGGTCGCTCGCAGGACGCCGCCAACCGCGCGCTGATGATCGACTTCGCGTACGCGGCCCTGGCCGGACTCCTCGCGAGCGTCGTCTTCGGGCGCTATTTTTCGTACGCGCCGAACGACACCGATCGGACGCGAGCGTACGCTCCGGACGACGACGCGCCGGACGAAGAACCCGATCCGGTCCCGAGTCTGATTCGCGATCGGTTGGACGTCCCCGACCGAACCGTCACGATTCTCTCGCGAACGATGCAGGTCGCCCTCGCCGTCCTCCTGCTGTACGGGTTCGTCACGCGGGACCTGACGACGGTCTCCAACAGCGCCATCGCGCTCGGGATCACGTTCCTCCCCGCGGCCTTCGAACGGGACCGGCGACTGCCCCTCGAGCCGGGACTGGTCTTCTGGCTCACGGCGGCGGTGTTCCTCCACGCGCTCGGCTCCGCGGGCCTCTATAGCTTCATCGGCCCGTGGGACAGCCTGACCCACACCGTCTCGGCGTCGATCGTCGCCGCGGCCGGCTACGCCGTCGTCCGGGCGATCGACCTCCACACCGACGAGATCTACTTCCCGCCGCGGATGCTGATCGCCTTCATTCTCGTGTTCGTGCTGGCCTTCGGCGTTCTCTGGGAACTCATGGAGTTCGCGCTCGACTGGAGCGCACAGCGACTCGGCCTCAGCGCGGTCGTCGCCCAGCACGGCCTCGACGACACGATCGTCGATCTCTTCTACGACGTCGTCGGCGCCGGCGTCGCCGCGATCTGGGGCTCGTTCTACCTCACCGAACTTTCGAATCGCATCGCTAGCCAACTCGAGAGTTGAACCAATCGGCTACTGAGCCACCGCTCGAGAGACCCCCGATGCTCGACGGCGTTCCGAGGCTACGCCGACTCCTCGAGCTCGTCTCGCTCGGCGCGCTCGATCGGATACCGCCGGCCGTCGGCGAGCTCCGCGAGCGCCTCGTCGCCGACCGACTCGACGTCGGCCAGCAGCCCCTCCTCGAACTCGGCGACGAGTTGGTAGGTCAGTTTACCGTCGTCGGTGACGCCCGCCGGGAGGACCTCCTCGCGAAGCCGCTCGGCGAGGGCGTCGCGCTCGTCCAGTCGCCCCTCGGCCTCGTCGAAGTGGTCGATCCCGCGGCCGACCGCGTGGTGAAACTCCACGAGCGCGCCGTGGGCCCGGCGCAGTTCCTCGAGGCCGCGTTCGATCTCCTCGAGAGCTACTCGCTCGTCCTCGGTCGCATCGTCCAGCGCAGTTCGGTCGCCCATATCGGCTCTCGAACGTCCGCTCCGGTAGGCGTGGGGCCTGAACTGGACGGGCGGAAAACCCAGCGCTTCAGTCGGCCGCGTCGGTCAGTCGCTGCACCTCATCCTCGGACAGCGACAGCTGCGAGGCCGCGACGTTCGACTCGAGGTGGTCGGGATCGGACGTGCCCGGAATCGGCAGAATGACCTCCGAGCGCTCGAGGAGCCACGCCAGGGCGACCTGTCGGCGCGTCGCGTCGTGTTCGTCGGCGATCTCGTCTAAGAGGTCGCCGTGCTCGTCGACGTCGTCGCCGTTGATCGGCGCCCACGGGATGAAGCCGATCCCCTCCTCGGTACAGAGCTCGAGGGCGTCGGCGGCCCCGCGGTCGCCGACGTTGTACCGGTTCTGGACCGTCGCGATCTCGACCTGTTCGCGGGCCTGATCGATGTGTTCCGGCGAGACGTTGCTGAGCCCCACCTCGTCGACGAGCCCCTCGTCTTTGAGTTCGGCGAAGGCCGCCACGGAGTCCTCGAACGGCGTGTCGTCGTCGGGACGGTGGAACTGGTAGAGGTCGATGGTGTCCGTCTGTAGGCGATCGAGCGAGGTGAGCACCTGATTGCGGATGTAGTCGGGGTCGCCGTGGGCGATCCAGTCGCCCTCGCGGTTGCGCAGCAGACCGGCCTTGGTCGCGACCAGCACGTCGTCGCGGTCGCCGATCGCCTCGCCGATGAGCCGTTCGCTGACGGCCGGGCCGTAGGAGTCGGCCGTGTCGATGAGGTCGACGCCGCAGTCGACGGCGTGTCGGACGACCTCGCGTGCGGTGTCCTCGTCGTCCGGCGCGCCGATGATGTCCTCGCCGGTGATCCGCATCGCACCGAACCCGAGCCGGTGGACGGTTCTGTCGCCGATCTCGAACGTGTCGCTCTCGTTGGTGATCGTCTCGTCGCTCATGGTCGTACCGACAGCGGCCCGCCTCTTGAGACGTTGGCTTGCCCGAACGGCATGCCGGTTCTGCGATCGCACGGAGTCTACTGGCCGCTCCACCTATTCCTATCGGCACGCGGGTTCGTCACTCCCGCTCGCCTTGCCTCTCCCCGACGTCGGACCGCTCGGGCAGCGGACATCGGCGGTACTAACGGCGAGTACGGCGGACGGCGACCGCGTCGTCAGCCGTACACGCGCTCCGCGAAGAGCAAGGCGACCAGGCCGAAGATGATGATCGTGTACGAGACCGCGGCGAAGAGGGCGTCCTGCGCGGTCGCGTACTCGTCCGTCCGGAAGATGATCGCCTTCCGGACCATCGCGATCACGCCGGTGTAGATGACGAGCCTGACGATCTGGCGGGTTTCGCTCTCCTGCGTGTAGGCGATGACCGTGTGATAGACTTCGACGATGATCAACAGCAAGAGGCCGGTATCGATGAACCCGATGACGACGAGCGGATCGGTGATGGTCCGCGCTCGAATCGACTGCACGATCTGCAGCGTCAGGTCGATGACGCCGATCGCGAAGAGGATCGCGAACACCCAGGCCGCGATCAGTTCGACGAACCGAATGAACCGATCCGCGGCCGCGGCGATCCGATCGGATCCGGCGACGGTTTCCGGACTGCTGCCCGGCGGGTCCGGTGGCTGGGAGTCGTCGTCGGCCATGATGCGATCGAACCGTCGGTCCGTTCCGGACATCGACTCGAACGCGGATAAACGTTCGACGTCGCGCCCATCGGTCCGGTCGGCGGACGGCGTTCGATCCGCAGGCGTCACGCGTGCAGTTATGGTTCCGCCGGTCATCGCGCCGGTATGAGCGTCACTCGCGACGCGATCCTCGATTGCATCGGGACGATCCCCGACCGCCCCGATCCGGCCGTCGAAACCGTTTCGACCACGGCCGCCGACGGGTTCGAGCGCCGACTCGTCGAGTACGACGTCGAACCGGGGAGCGAATCCGTGCGTACCTGCTCGTCCCCGACGACGTTAATGCCGATGACGAGCACCCCGGCGTCCTCGCCGTCCACCCTCATGCGGGTGAGTTTACCGTCGGTAAGTCCGATCCGGCCGGGCTGAGCGAGACGGCCGCGTACCACTACAATGATGATCAGGTCTCAGCCGAGGAATCACGGAGAAATTGCCATACAGCGCTACTGGCCTGCGAATGTAGACCGAGTAGAACCGGATGCCGCCTCCCGGATTGTGAACTACGCCGGAGAACCTGCGCGAAGCGCAGAACCTCCGTCTAGTTCAAATCCATCCGGATCGCCTTCTGGATTCTAACGTGGCTCGCTACGCTCGCCGGTTAGAATCACAGAAGTGCCGCCTCCCGGATTTGAACGCGGGAGACGGCATCGACTTCGTCGCGTAGCTTTCCCCGTACTGTGCTACGGCGGCGCACCTGAACCTCGGGGTGAGTCGGGCGTTTCGGTGGTTAAAATGAACACGGACGAACTGCAACCTATCACCCCGGAACGTGCGAAGGAAATGTACCTCGAAGCACGCAAGCATGAGGTATCCCAATCGACTCTCGACGGCTACCACTACCGGCTCAAACACTTCATCAGGTGGTGTAACGAGGTCGCGGACATCGACAACATGAACGATCTTACGGGGCGCAAACTCCAAGCGTTCCGGACGTGGCGTCGGGACGACGGTGATCTCAAGCCGGTCACCTTGGAAGGGAATCTCGACGCACTACGGGTCTTCATCCGATGGTGTGAATCGATCGACGCTGTCCATCAGGGACTCCATGAGAAGATCATCATGCCGAAGCTCTCGAAGGAAGACGAGCAAAGCGAGAGTATCCTCGAACTGGAAGAGGCTGAAGCGGTGTTGGAGTACCTTCGCCAGTTCGAGTATGCCACCCGCGAACATGTCATCATCGAAGTCCTCTGGCACACCGGGATGCGACTCGGAGCCTTCAACTCGATTGATCTGGGGGACTACGATTCGGAGCGCGAAACGTTGGAGATTCGCCACCGTCCGGAAACGGGAACTGCCCTCAAGAACGGAAAGGAAGGGGAGCGGTTAGTCGCGCTTAGTTCGACTATGTGTAGCGCCTTGGACGCATATATCGAACACAACCGCCACGATGTGCGAGACGATGCTGGACGGGAGCCGCTATTGACGAGTCGTTACGGACGCATAGCAGGGTCGTGTATCCGTGACGCCGTTTACAAGGTTACCCGCCCTTGCTATTACACCAACCAGTGTCCACTTGGCCGCGACATCGACACCTGCGAGGGGACACACTACGACGGGTACAGCAAGTGCCCCAGTAGCGTCTCACCGCATGCTATCCGGCGCGGAAGTATCACACATCATCTTTCCGAGGACGTTCCTGAAAAGGTCGTGAGCGATCGTATGAACGTCGGACCGGACGTCCTCGACAAGCACTATGATAAGCGAACGAAAGAGCAAAAGGTCGAACAACGCCGGGGGTATCTCGGGAATATCTGAACGCTGGTTAGTCAAAGGATTCGAAGGTTCCCTGATAGCTATCATCATCAGCTAAGTCCTTGATAGCCCGTTGACAGCGGTCCATGAAAGCATCACTCGTATTAACAAAATATTGCCTGTCGCTATCTTCTAATTTTCTCATATGTCTATTTCCATTCTTAGCTGCGAATTCTGAAAGAGCGACATCGATTTTATCAATTATCTCTTGTTTTTCTGATCCACTTAGATCGTTCCAAAAATCCTCATAGATTTTTTCAGCAATATGGTAGGCGTCAGTCGTTGCACCGCCCTCAAATGTTTCAGAACAAAGCTTTTGATAAACCTTCTCTGCTACTAACGCCGGGTGATCGTCTCCAAGAATAGGAATAAAATGGCTTGGGAAGTAATCTATCGTAGATGAAGATACCTGGCGATCAAGAGCAGTATCGTCAAAGGTATTGATCTTCTCCAGTGTTTTGGTGTGTTTATCGTAAAGAAGCGCTGGGGAGTCGATATCCAGATCATCTACATCCGACTCGATATCATCCAGACCAAAATACACTATCTGATGTCCCATACCCCCATTGGTAACAGCATGGCTAAATTCGGTTCTTAGGTTATCGAGATCGATATCATCTAACTTGGAAACAGTGGAATTCGTCAGTTCTTCTGGCTCACATTCAAAAACGAGAACGTATCGTTGGGACGCAAATATGATATCCGTCTTCACTCGATCACCGTTTGCGTTTAGAAACGAAGGGGAAATATTCTCTTCCTCGTATCCAGCATCTTTCAGGAATGAGGGATAATCAACTACTCCATTAGCAAATCCAATAGCCATATTAATCAAACGCGTGCGGTCAGACAATGATACCATGATCTATACCTACCAATTCTGCTCTGGAATCAAAATAGTGTTGGATAATGGAATATAGTCGGAGAACTACGTTCCCGCAACTGCCCTCGGGAAGGTAGACTCGGATCCATTCAGAGCTAACTTCCAGATTGACTTCATCACCAGTATGTTGGTCTACACCGGACACTCGATAGTAATCATCACCGATCTTATTATATACACCCCACAATCTGAACGGCTTTTTCGAGGTGAGTATTGTATCAAAGAAGTCCTCAAAATCAGTTATCTCGCGGTCTAAATTGATGGTCAAGGGGCTTCCACTGATTTTTGAACTGGATTCTCCCGTACCACGCGAGATACTATACTCTTCTTCAATGATCTGTAGAAGTTCATGATATCGCTCCTTCACTATATTTAATTGATAAAAGTGACCGTCTACTGAATCGCCTCTTGCTGTGAATTTACCCTGGTTAGTGATATCTTCTAAAACTACTTCTCCATCACCAACTTCGCGGCGAATTCCAATATTTGAGAGCGATGTAGATGAACCAATAGTTTCGTCGTCCGATAATTTGTCTAATACTTCTTGAGCTGTTCCACCCCACAAACGCATCGACATTCCGGATATTTGTCCGCTTGAACTGTTATTCCCAAGATTCCCAAATTCGTCTTCAAACTTGAGGGAAAAGCTTCGGAAATTATTCTCTTCCCCAAGTGTTCTTAAAAATTGGTTTGATAGCCATGGGAAGTCCAATTTGGTATATCGTGGGAAAACGACCTTCTCAATGAATCTGTCACTAACTCTCGATTTAGCAAGTGTATGTATCGACCAAAAGCGGTCATCTAATTTGTCCAGATAAAACCTCTCCGTGCTTTCCGAGCCGTTTCTAACTTTGAGGTTCACAAACCCCTTATCCTCGGTAGGGACTGTCTCAACAGAATACTTATCTGTACCTACAATGTTCGATGAAAAATCATCTCGGTCTGATTCGATCAGGTACGACTTTAGATAGGTTTTGTCCTCATCCAATCGTTGGTCTTCCCGAATATCCTCATAAGATGCCGCCATTCGGTTCTGAAGGACTTCCTTCAGTTCCTTCCGCGAGTTGATGACGGCAGTGGCCATTATAGGCACTATTTCAATCGCACAGACATAAGGATTCATGGTTTGCAGCGAAAGTGAAACTGAGGGTAGGAAATAGAGAGGTCCAAGTGAGAAAGAAATTTTGATATGACAGTATTAGCAATAGTGAGTGAACTTGAATAGTAATCCTGTTCCAGAAGATCGGTGCGGGGTTGAATTTGAATGGAATGACGATGTAGTTCTAACCTCTGCGGATATTGAAGTAGTTGAGGGGGAGGTCACCGGAGTTGATTTTGATGATTTCGCAATACGTAACCAATCTTGTCATAGAAAAACAGCTCCAAGCAAAGATCGGTGTAAATGGCATTCTCGATCTTACTCGGAAATAGAGTCGGAACTTCTTCAGAAAGAAGAGGAGTGGGTAGATGGTATAATACCAGGGGTTCGATTCAATAATATAACTGAAACTGATCTTTCTGAATTCGTGCTTCCCTTTAGTCGATTCGAAGGAAACATTAATAATATTGATTTCAGTAGATCGGTCTTAGCATATTCTGATTTCTCAGGAGCAACAATAGAGGGTGTAAACTTCACAGAAAGCCATTTAGAAGAATCGCTGTTCATTGAATCAAAGATAGATCTAAACCGTGACTGGGGAAACCGAACCCAATTCCGGGAGTGCATGCTTAATGGGGTGAATTTTTCAGGAGCAAGCTTCAATGAGCCAGTTTTCTCCGGATCTGAACTTGATGTGAATACGACCTTCGATGACGACCAAAAGCTTTCCGGCGCAGACTTCAGTGGTTGCGATTTAAGCGATACAGACTTTTCTAATACGGTAATCCGGAAGTGCGATTTCAAAAACACCAATCTCAATGACGCGGATTTCTCCAAAGCCACTTTAGACAAATCATCATTCATCAATGCAAATTGTTTGGGTGCAGTGTTTAGAGAGGCATATCTGGAAGGTGCAAAGATGGATAGTGCCAATCTTAAATCAGCTAATTTCGAAAAAGCAGAGATAGATTCAGTTGATTTTTCTGATAGCCAAATCAATCATCAGACAGAGTTTGGGACAAAGACGATATACGAGATTAAGAAAGAATCAGAGACATCCTTTGAAAAAGAGGCGGGTCGTAGCCTAAAGGCAATTTGGTCCTATCGGGCCCTACAGAGGTTGTATCGAGAGAATGCATTGCTGGAAGGTGCCAGTCATTTTTATAAGAAGGAAAAAGACCTAAGGCGAAGACAGCATCGACGGGAAATCACTGGTGATGTGAACAGAAATGTTCTAAATGAATACCCACCACAAAGCGCTATCCCATACCGCGTAGGAATCATATTCAATTATATTAAAGCAGAAGCATCCAGGCTTTCAATTCGGTATGGTGAAAGTCCATTTCAATTAATCCTCTTTTCTGGAGCTATAGTCTTTTTATTCGGGATCTTCTATCCGGTATTCGGGATTAAGTCTGATGAGGGAATAATAAGATATTCCCTTTCCACAAGTAACAGCGGTACATATAATATAATACAGCAGCTATCGTATTTCGCTGATATCCTTCATTTTAGCTTCTTCACCTTTGCCCGAACAGGAATAAGAGAAGCACAGCCAGTCGGATTTAGTCAATTTCTTGCAGCTGTTCAATCAGTAGCTGGAGCGATTGTTATTGCGTTAGCGGTATTCGTGTTAACTCGCCGGGCAACTTCGTAAAAGAGGTAGATATACGAACTCTCTCCTTAATCATCCCCATCAACGTAGGTATATTTAGAGAGTCTAACATAGGGGGCGGGGAAAGAATGTTGGCGATACGGAATCAATAGGTATTCATGGTCGAAAAACCAGACTTGAGCGACGTCAAGCTTCCTGAAGACGAAGATGACGTGGTGGATATGGTGGCAGAAACTCATGGCCAGGAGTGGGCCGAAGAGCATCGTGAATTGTTGGTGGCTCAAGCCGAATTGATTGGAGACTTGTGATTGAAAGAGCCTATTTGCTTATCGGTTAGCTTATAAAGTATTAAAACACGGGGCAAACATCACGGAACAGAATTCCGGAATAGAACTTCTATAGAAGAACCCCGAGAGGGAGAGCGAGGCTCCGAGAAAAGATCGGTCACCCAAGAGTCTATCCTGTTCCGATGGGATCGATCGTTCGAAACGGGTCCCATGTTGGGGTTTCCATTCCAGATGGCCTATCAATCCTTGACCCCGGTTTTACCCTATTTTGGGGGTCCTTTTGAACTGCGAGATACACGCAAAGAGTGTTAAACCAATTTTAGGAATTCGGGATTATACTCTTATATTAATTATATTATTTGGGAGTGGTGCGAGATTTCAGCCTCAATGTCTCTTACCATATTACTATTGCTGTAAGAGGCATTGAGGTTGAGTCAGACAATCCACGAATACTCGTTGGGTTGACGACCGTCTGTGATGTGCTTGTCAATCCATCCTTGGTCTATTAGCTGGTTTCTCGCCCGACGTACGGTGTTTTCTGAAACACCGACTTCGAACTGGATATCGTCCATCTTTACACGGGTACCGTTTTGGTCCCGAAGATACCGTGCTACCGCTCTTTGACCGTTCGCGTTCTCGGGAAGGATCTGCGTTGGGGATGCCCGAGTAACGAGTCGGCTATCTTGGAGCCACTTGGGGACAGCGGTTGTATTCAGAATGACGACGCCGTTTGGGTTGGCAAATCGAGTCGCCCACTTCGCCACGCGCGATTCGCTGAATTGATGCCGGATTGTATCACCGACCTGTCCAAACGATCCCTGTTGATCCGGAGAGTCGGGAATGGACTCCCCTGCGAGCGCCCCCCAAAGTTGGAACTCTTCGTTCCGAGGACGTGGTGACCCGTTGAGGACGACGAGCGGGGCATTGTCGGTAATGATCGAACCGCCACGGCGATACCCAATGCCGTCCTTGGCATCGGTATTGAGTAAAGGGGGCTGTTTCGACCGATAGCGTCCGAAAGCATTCTTAGTACTGACAATGAAGGGGCGTTTTCCGAACTCGGCTGTTGCCCATACGGCGATACTCGCGTCCCGTCCTGGTGTTACGTTGTTTCCTTCGTAGGGTTTCCGACTTGTTGCTGTCTGAATTACATCAACGTCCGTCTCTTTAGAGAGAAATTCGACAATTTCGTTGTCAGAATACACGCGTTGGTGACTGAAGTTCACCCCGTAGTAGGTTCCCCACATCCACGGTGTCGGATCTATGTTGAACGCGACGACGCTCTTAGCTTTGGTGAAATTTGGTACGTCGAGAGCGTAGATCGTATCGTCTACGGGTGTCTCGCCGGGATGTCGAACTACTCGCGTTCGGTAGTAATCGACACCACCAGCTTTGAAGGGGTCACGACCTATCGGCGGACGATTGGTGGGGTATTTCTTTCCATGTTTGCCTTCCTGGTGGTGGAAAGATGTTTCCCACCCATTGTCAAGTTCCTCGGTGTGTAGTAATCCGAAGACGATTTGCGGCGCTAAATGGTGTCCACTCTCGTCAATTGCATATCCGAACTCTTCGTCGTGCGTAGACGGGTCGATTGTCCCATTCTCGTAGTCCCGTATGGACGGCGAACGGTTTGTGTCCCGGTTTTGAACAAAATCGCAGTATCCGGTGAATTTGGTATTTTTATTGAGGTATGAATCCAGCGCCTGTGATGGGTTCTCGATTTCAGTAATATAGGCATCTCCGCGAAGGGAACAAGTGAAAACAACACGGTCTTCAAGCAAATTGCCCATATAGGCGTGTCGTGGATTTGCGAGAACAACTTGTTCAGTGAAATTCGGACGATTCCAATCGGTGAATCGACAGTTTGGACAACACGGTAAGTCTCGGGTCAGATGAAGCAAACCGAGAGGTAGATCTTCTGTGGCACTCTTCAGTTGCTCTTCAACGGTATCTCCATAGTCCCCGACGTATGAAGGACACTTATCATATGGCGAACTTATTTCACGCGTCGATAGATTTCGCTTCTGACAACGCCGCTTCATCCTATTCAATTGGGAATTGGTGGGTGCAATGAAGACGATATTTAGGTCGTGAGCGGCAACAAGTTCAGGAATGAGTTGTTCTGGGTGAACCGTTGGAACTGGCTGAACAAGACAATCCTCGCCGCGCTGTGGCCCTCGAAGAAGGAGTTCTTTCGTCTTCCTAATGGCGTATCTTCGGCTGATTCGACTGTTCGATAGGCTCTTACCAGTTGGACTTGTAGGTAACATTGTCTGGGGTCTACTCGACACCCGGCGTTCATCGGAAAGGGAACCCTTGGCAAACTTCCCTTTCAGTTCCTTCCTATCGGATTTCCCTCATAGTGATGTGACCAGGAGTCGTTACCTCATCTTAATATCTCCGCGACCATAAGCAAAACGCTGAATCGGGAGATAATAGGGGTATTAGGGGCTGAAGGTCGGAAATCCCATTCCAAAATAGGGGATGTGTGGTCAAAATATTTCGAGGTATTCTTCGACAACCTCATGCTCGTCGGTCAGGTCAAAGAGGTCGTAGACTGCCACGTCGATCTCGGCTTCAAGTCATCGGTATTTGTTGCGGCCACTTCTTCATGATCGACTTCGAGACGGGACAGTAATTCCTCAACGCCGTCGTCACTTCGGGAATGGGCGTCTCTTCACCACTCTTCACATTGCGACCGTCTACGGTAGCGTGAACGTATTCCGATTGACGTTTTGATTGTCAATCGTCGCGGGTTAGTTCGTTCTCGGGCTGACTCCGATCTATGGTGGTCACACCAACGAGTCGATTCCGCCAGAGCACCGCATCAATGACTACCTCGTCCATGCCATCAGTGTCGGTACCGATAGTTGAGCCCCCACAGTCATCACACCATATGCGCCGGATGACCCACCCGTCGGCAACGCAGTGGGTTGCATGAGCGATCACTTTGTTGCCCGTCCGGATACCCTGATTGCATTGGTCGCAAATCTGGCCCGTCTTTGCACCGTTGAGCGCCGTTGCCGGAGCGATCTCGCTCATTCAGCATCACCTGGAATCTCCCGGCGACCGCTCTGGTAGCAGTCGAAACATGGGAAGTCGTTGCTGTCACACCAGCATCCGTCTCTATCGCTCGCGGGGGCGTCGAGATGGAACCCCAGTAGTTCTCGATGTATTTCCCGTTCGGTACGCTCTTGACTCTCGGCGTGCGTAGTTGACATTGGTCTTCCTTCCTGAAGGCCACTGTCCGGCGTCCCAAGCGCCGGGCTTTTCCGAAAAGTCAGCCCCGTAGGACAGCCGCCCTCTATTGATTACTACGTTCTATAGAATAATAAGTGTTGGGAATAATGGATCAGTAAATAATAATTCAAAGTTATCTGATCTCAAAAGGGAAACCAGCGCTCTCCCTTCGTTATAAAATCATCACATCACTCACGGTCGCTTAACGCCGCATAATGCCTTCTGACAGAGGGAGTGAAGACCATTCGGTTCAGGAAAGACATCGTCACGCGCCGTCACGCGCCGTCAAACAACGCTGTTACTCGTCGCCTTGATCGGGTTGCGCGGTATCGATGCTATTCGACTGGAAACTGGGCAGTCATTGGAAGAAGTGCCGGAGAGGAATCACCGGATAAGTCTGTAAACGGACCCGATATTCTTCTATAACAGTAGTTAGTAATGCGGTTTCTCTATTCAGAGTTCAGTGCGAAACTCACGGTAAGTACAGATGATGTACATACCATTTACTACTGGTGAGTTACTGTTCACCAGCTCTTATTGAATGGGTTGTAACTCACCCTCACCACAAGTGCAGTCAGAAACACCGATTGGATTCACGTTTCCGTCTGAGTCAATTTGTGAGACGTACATC